>CAYPGE010000583.1:0-4247 GCA_964409865.1 uncultured Pirellulaceae bacterium | reverse complement strand
GGTGGCCGACGATGGAGACACCGCTGCCGTTACGTCGGTGCTCGCGCGAGCCGCGCTCGAGGCTCCCGCCAAGTCGCGTTGACGGGCGTACCAGCTGCCGCCCCCGTCCGCGGTGTTCAACGCAGCGTTGGTCACCGGGATCTGGCCGGGCGTAGTGAGGACGGTCGAGGCGAACTGCATTCCGCCAGCCGGGTTCGCCTGCTCTTGATCTTGTTGCGCGATCAGCGGCGAGCGCGGCTGCAACGATGGACTGCCTTGCCGCACCCAGTCCAGCCACGTGACTTGGAGTTCCGACAGACTCCCGTAGCCGTAGTGCTTCTTGGTCGCGGCCGTCCAGTTGTTCCATTTCATGCCGTCGCCGACGTATTCCATGAATTGGCGTTTGCCGCCCTGGGAAATCAGGAATCGCGCCAGCGAGAAACCCTGCGAGTACAGAGGCAAAATGTCGTCCGGGTATTCCTGCATGGCGAACATGTGATTGAACGCGATGCCGCGGCCGGTGGTCAGGAAGTTGATCAGCAGACGCTGCTGCTTGGCCTTCTCGCTGGTGTGCTCGACCGACGTAGCAGCCCCTTCATCCGCCCAACGCGGCAGCGGCCGTCCGAAGTGGGTCGCCAAGATCATGTGGGTGATTTCGTGCGGCAGGACGCTGTCCAACAACCGCTCGTAGGACCCTTGAATCGTCATCTGCCAGCCGAACGGGCGGCCATCGTCGAACATGAAGCTCGTGGCGCCGCCCGCGCCCAAGTGCTGTCCGACATGGACCCTGATCGGGCAGGGATCCTGCCAAGGCGGCAACTCCCGGCCCAACCATTCCAGCGACAGATCGCGGCGATACCTTTCGCCGGCTTGGCCGATCGCTTGCGCGATTTCCGGCGTAGGTGCGTGGATAATAAAATTCTGGGTGGGATAGCTGGCACCCAGAGACAACAGCGAGACGGCGATCAGCGCCGCAGAGAAAAAGCGAGCTTCCATGCTCGAAGGCCACTCCCTTGTTGAATCGGTTCGGGAAGCAGAGGCGTCCTACCTCCACTTCGTCATGGCTCGATGTCCGACATCAATGCAAACAGCAAGCCAGATAACTTCCACGCCGTTCGCTTTTCTGTCGCCCCGGCTCAACCTCCGTGCCCAGCGGAACTTGGGACAAACCCTGGGTCCAGGACATCGTCGCCGTGGGGGGGCGAGTCTTGTAAGATTTGCAAAAGGTAATCCAATTTGTACCTTCACGGCCAGACCGATTTGGACGATTTCGGCCATGCGGATGCAGCTTTCGGGGTGTTTCGTGCATCGCCGCTATCATTCCGCGGTCGTTCCGCATAAGCTTTTGTGGTTCGATCCGCAGTAAACCCTGTCTTCATATACGTTTTGGGGCATAGGTGTTTGATGCTATTTCGGGGCTCCCTACGATTGGGAAACGTGGTAAAGTAGGCGCTGCGGGGCGGTCTGACAGCCGGCCGATTCGAATGATCGGAAACGTAGGGATGCATCCCCGAGGAGTAACATGTCGTTGCTTGTTTCTACCGCTGTGAACCACATGGGAGAGTGCAACGAGTTCGACTCTCCCTATCGCTGCTGCGTGTGCGGCCATGTCCTGCCGTACCATCCGGCTTTCTCTGCGGACGACGCTTGCCTGGAGTGCGGGTCGCTGCTGTGGTGCGTCCAGCGGGACAACGGTGGCGAAGTCACCCTGGAGGTTCTGCCTGGCCGAACGCCTTCCGTCGAGGACATCGCCAGCCTGTGCCACTCGCTGCTAGCCCGTGACGTCGTTCCCCACGTGATTGTCGATCTGTCCGCCTTGGACGTGATCAACAGCGCGCTGGTGGCGATGCTCGTTCTGCTGAACAAGCGGCTTCACGCGGCGGCAGGCACACTCCAGCTGACCGGGCTGAGTGAGGTCGTCCGCGAAGTGTTCTTCCGGTTCAAGCTCGACAGCCTCTTTGATATCGTCGAACTCGAACCGGACCACGCTGCATAGAGCCTTGGTTGGTATGGGGCACAGCACGGGCCGCGTTAGGGCAGGACGCGTTTGCTTCCCTTCCCCACGCCCCCTGTCGACGCTCGTGTTGTGGTCTGCCACCATCGCGTAGTCCCCAATCCGCCTTTGTCCAATCATTCCCAAGTGCCAGCCCACGGGCGGCAATTCTTAGGAGACCATAGATGATGAGCCTTCGTTTCGTACTGCTGGGATTCGCGTGGTCGAATTTGATTTGTGTCACGGCCACAGCGGCGGAGCCGACAACGTTTTTTGTTGCCCCAGACGGCAACGATGCGTGGTCCGGCAAACTGCTGGAACCGAAAGCGGCGAAAACGGACGGACCCTTGGCGACCCTCGAAGGCGCCCGCGATGCCATTCGGCGTTTGAAACAGGCCGGACCGCTGCCGGCCGGGGGCGTGGTGGTCGAGCTGTGCGGCGGCGTCTACGAACGAAACGGCGCGCTGCAGCTGACGGCCGACGATTCCGGGACGGCGGAGTCGCCGATCGAGTACCGCGCTCGGCCAGGTGACTCGGTCCGGCTGATCGGCGGCAAACGCATCACGGGCTTCGCGCCGGTGACCGATGCGGTGCTGCTGGAGCGTCTGGACCCTGGCGCTCGCAGCCACGTGTTGCAGGCGGACTTGCGTGCGCAGGAAGTGACCGATTTCGGCGGCCCTGCCGGGGGCGGCCTGGAACTGTTTTTCCAGGGCCGGCCCATGAGGATCGCCCGCTGGCCCAACGAGGGTTTTGTCAAGATCGTGCAAGTGCAGGGACCGACTCCGGTGGACATCCGCGGCACCAAGGGCTGCCGGGAAGGCATCTTTTCCTACGAGGGCGACCGGCCCCAGCGCTGGAAGGATGAAAAGGACGTGTGGCTGCACGGCTACTGGTTCTGGGACTGGGCCGATCAACGCCAGAAAGTCGCGTCGATTGACACCGAGAAACGCGTCGTGACGCTCGCCCCACCCAACCACCACTACGGTTATCGCAAGGGCCAGTGGTTTTATGCCTTCAACGTGTTGGCGGAGATCGACCAGCCGGGCGAATGGTATTTGGACCGCGAGAGGGGCGTGCTGTACTTCTGGCCGCCGGCGCCGATCGCGTCCGGCGAAACGTTGGTCTCCGTCGTGCCGACGCTGATCAGCCTGAAAGACACTTCGCACGTCACGATTCGCGGGTTGACCTTCGAGGCGATGCGCAGCACAGCCGTGGTCATCAGCGGCGGTTCCCACAACCGCCTGGTGGGCTGCACGATCCGCAACGGCGGCGGCAACGCGGTCTCGGTCACAGGAACGGCCAACGGCGTCGCCGGCTGCGACATCGACCAGATGGCCGAGGGCGGCATTTCGCTTTCCGGCGGCGATCGCAAAACGCTGACGCCGGCGGGGTTGGTTGCCGAGAACAACCACATCCATCACTACGGCCGTTTCAAGCCGATGTACAGTGCCGGGATTTCGGTACACGGCGTCGGCAACCGCATCGCCCACAATCTGATCCACGACGCGCCGCACCAGGCCATCGGCTTCGGCGGCAACGATCACGTGATCGAGTTGAACGAGATCCACAACGTGTGCTTCGAGTCGAACGATGCGGGCGCGATCTATTCCGGCCGCGACTGGACGATGCGGGGCACGGTGATCCGGCACAACTACTTGCACCACATCTACGGCTTCCAACGGCGCGGCTGCGTAGGCGTGTACCTGGACGACATGTACTGCGGCACGGAGATTTCCGGCAACGTGTTCTTTCAAGTGCCCCGCGCGGCCTTCATCGGCGGCGGTCGGGACTGCCAGATCGTGAACAACGTCTTTGTCGATTGCACGCCGGCCGTCCACATCGACGCCCGGGCGCTGGGTTGGGCGCACGATCATGCCGACAGTTGGATCCGCGAGGGCCGCGAAAAAGGCACGCTGTCCGGCATCCGCTTTCGAGAGCCGCCCTACAGCGATCGCTATCCGCCGCTGGTCCCAATCCTGGACGAAGATCCCGCCGCCCCGCGCGGCAACGTGGTGGCCCGCAACATCTGCTGGGGCGGCCGCTGGGACGAGATCGAAGCCAAAGCCCGGCCGCTGGTCAAGTTCGAAAACAACCTGCTGGACACTGACCCGCTGTTTGTGGACGCCGCCAAGCTGAATTTCCAACTCCGCGAAGACTCACCGGCGTGGAAGCTTGGCTTCCAGCGAATCCCGGTCGAAGAAATCGGCTTGGTCGCCGGCCCCGACCGCGCGCTCGGCGCAGGTCTCCCGACCTCGCCGAAACCGCCGACCGCAGG
>CAYPGE010000582.1:0-4259 GCA_964409865.1 uncultured Pirellulaceae bacterium | reverse complement strand
CCGCCGAAACCGCCGACCGAAGGTCTCCGATTTCGGTTTTGTTAGCGGTTCTAAAGCTGCGCGTGCGACGTTACTTAACGACCTGTCCCGGCCGGCTCCATCAGCGTCCGAACGTGCGCAGCGGCGGAGGCTCCCAGCGCCTCCAGGTGGTAGCCGCCTTCCAGCAGCGAGATCAGCCGGCCTTGGCAGCAATCCTCGGCGATCCGGCGGACGCGCCGCGTCATTTGCGCATAGCCGTCGGTGGTGACCTTCATGCCGCCCAGCAGATCGTCCTCGTGAGCGTCGAAACCCGCGGAGATCAACACCAGGTCGGGACGAAACTCCAGCGCCGCGGGCCGCAGTCGTTCGTCGAACGCCCGCAGGAACTCGGCGTCGCCCGAACCGGCCGGCAGCGGCACGTTGATCTTCGTGCCGCGCGCCTTGCCCTGTCCCGCATCCTCCGCCAGGTCCGTGCCGGGATAGAACGGGTGCTGATGGACCGAAAAGTACATGACGTGGGGATCGTCGTCAAAGGTCGCCTGCGTGCCATTGCCGTGATGCACGTCCCAGTCGACGATCAGGATCCGCGCCAGGCGCTGCTTCTGCTGCGCGTAACGGGCCGCGATGGCGACGTTGTTGAACAGGCAGAAGCCCATGCCACGCTCGCGGCTGGCGTGATGCCCCGGCGGCCGCACCGCGCAGAACGCGTTGCGGACCTTGCCTGCGGCCACGGCATCGACGGCGCTCAGCACACCGCCGACGGCGGTCAGCGCCGCCTCGTAAGATTCCCTCGACACGGGCGTATCGCCGGAATCCAGGTAGCCGGGCGCCTCCTGGCAACGTCGCTTGACCCGCTCGACGTACTCCGGCGAATGGACGCTGGTCAACCAACACTCCGCGTCGGCACGCGGCTGCAGGCGCGTGAGGCGGTCCAGAAGTCCGTCTTGCTTCAGACGCTTCCAAATGGCCTCCAGCCGTTCAGGCCGCTCCGGATGATGCTCGCCGGTCCGGTGCCGCAGGCAGACTTCGCTGTACAACAGGCCCGTTGGTAGTGCCGCCTTCCGGCGGTCGATGCCGGCTAAAGCCGGCACTACGAACGCAACCGTTGTGCTGCGGTCTCCCGACCAGGTTGTGCTGCGGTCTCCCGACCGCAGCACGAGTTCGACCGTAGGTCTCCCCGAATCGCCGAGGAGACCTGCGGTCGGCGGTTTCGGCGAGGTCGGGAGACCTGCGCCGAACCAGGTCGGGAGACCTGCGCCGACCGGGAGCTTCGGGCTGGTGTTGCCGGCCAGGTCGGCCCGCCGCACGCAGCGGAAGCCAATCGCGTCGCGGGCGAAGCAGGCGTCCTGGAATCCGGGGTCCGCGCCGACGCGGGCCGGCGCTCGGCAGCCGGGTGGGCGCGAGTTCCAGGCGCCGCCGCGCAGCACGTACTTCTCGCCGTCCGCGGGGCCCGGCGGATTGTCTTTCGGACTGTGCCGGTAGTACTCCGCGTCGTACACGTCATTGCACCATTCCGCGACGTTTCCGTGCACGTCGTACAGCCCCCAGGCGTTCGGCTTCTTGCGGGCCACCGGCTGGGTCTTCTTGCCCGCGTTGTCGGCAAACCACGCGTGTTGGCCCAGTTGCTGGGGAGCGGCGCCGAACGAGTACGGCGAAGCAGCGCCGGCGCGGCAGGCATACTCCCATTCCGCTTCGGTCGGCAAGCGATAGCCGTTGGCCTGGAAGTCACACCTGGCCGTCTCCTCGTCGTAACACGGCTGCAACCCTTCGGAGCGCGAGCGCTCGTTGCAGTACAGCGCCGCATCGGCCCAGCTGACCTGCTCGACAGGCCGATCCGGGCCCTTGAAATGCGACGGGTTGCCCAGCACCAACCGGCCATACTGCTCCTGCGTCACCTCGGTGCGGTCCATCCAGAACGCGTCCACGGCCACTGCGTGCGGCGGCGATTCATCCTGCTCGCCGTCGCCGCTGCCCATGAGGAACGAGCCTGCCGGGATCAGCACCATTTCCGCGCCGGTCTTGGTCTTGACGATTTCGTGGTCAGGTTCCGGCGCAGCCGTAGGTTCGATTCTTTGACAGGAACTCAGGAGAATTGCGCCAAGTCCCGCCAGGGCAAGCAGGATGAAACGAAACTCACGTAGCCCGGTCTCTCCGAAACCGGGACACCGTAGGCCACTCGCTCCGCGAGCGGACCCGCGTCGCGGAGCGGCGCGTCTACGATAAGCCCCCTCCCCGAAACCCGACAGCCCGTCTCGGAGAGACTCGCCCACGTGGTTTCTGCACCGGTTGCATCGCGTCCCGATCATGGCTGGCCCGTCCTCGCCGGCGCCCAATCCGGCTCCTTGTTCGATTTCCCGTCGGTCGTGATGGCCATCCAACGATTGGGGGCCTCGGCCTCCGCGACGCAAATCTCCCAGCCCTCGGCCTGAGCGCCGATCATTTCCGGTGCGGCGCCCAGTTTCTTCTTCTGTTGCGGACCGCGGCTGAACGTCAAGTACTTCCCATCGGGCGACCAGTCGGCGTGGTACACCTCGTTGGGCTTCTCGCTCCGGATCGCGTCCCGCCGGTTCACGATCTTCGGTTCGGGACCGCTGAAGTCCAGGTCGGCGACGCAGATCGTAAAGTCGCTGGCGCCCCAGGCGATCCGTTTGCCGTCCGGGGTGAGGTCGGGCCGGCAGCCGGGGATTTGCAGGTTGACGACGCGCTTGCCCTGGGCCTCGATGGCCAGGATCGCGTGGCTGAAGCCCATGCCGGCGTGGACCGTGGCCACGAACCACTTGCCGTCAGCCGTACAGCAGATGTTGTACAGGTGGTGGATTTCCGAGTTGGGGTGCGGGCGATGCTGGCGTGTCGCCAAGTCAAAGACGGAGATGCCCTTCGTGGCATAGTCGCGAAGTGTAAACTCCTCGAACTCGCCCGGCAGATACACGACGGCAGTTCCGTCCGGCGAGAAGCACGGATCGCGGCCGTTGACCGCCACCCGCTCCCGGCCGCTGCCGTCCCGGTTCATGACGTACACGTTTCGGCTTTTCGCTTTGTCTTCGCCCTCGTCCACCAAGAAGCAGATTTTCGAGCCGTCCGGCGACACATGGGGATACATCTCCTGCACCTCGGGCGTTCGCGTCAAGTTGACGGCCTGCGAGCCGTCGGCATTCGCCTGGTACAACTCCCAGTTCCCGTCCCGGAACGATTCGTAAACGATCTGAAACGGGACCGACTTCATGACTTCCGCCAGTTCTGCCGCCCGGACGGGAGCGAGCGGGCCCGCGAGGACCAACGCAAGCAAGCCGACCAAGCCAAAGCATGCTCGACATGACACGGATGAACTGCGACGCTTCATGGGCACACCTTTCCAGGTTTGACAAAGGGCTCAGACGTACAGAATTCAGACTTGGCCATCGGACCGTTGCACCATACCTCAGAGCTGCGCCGGCCAATTTTGAATTCTGTACGTCTGAGCCCGACCGCGTCCGCCGCACAGCTGCCCTATCAGCGTAACGATCCCGCCGCCGCAGATGAAGCCCCCCGGCCACTTCGATTGACAAACTTGCCGGCTTCGGCTTTGCTCCTCTTGTCAGGGCGGGCCGAAGGCGTCAAGATGCAGCAGGTTGTAGGCCGGAACAAGTCCGCGTAGTTCCGGCACGGCGAGAAATCGTAGGCATATCGTGCCGGAACTGCGCGGACTTGTTCCGGCCTACCAATGCCTCGCCACAGACCATTGTCGCAGGAGACCCTTCCCATGCAGTTCGATCACGTTGGCATCGTCACCACGGAAAAGAAGGCCGACGAAATCTACGTCGCGGCCACCAAGGTCTGGGTGACGGACTTCCAGACGCATCCGCAACGCATTGAGTGGCTGCGATTTGAACCGGACAGCCCGGTGACCGGCAAAGTGCGCGAGATGCCGCACGTCGCGTACCGCGTGGACAGCATCGCGGAGGCGTCCCAGGGCTTGAAAGTCCTCCTGGAACCGTTCGACGCGGGCATCGCGAGGGTGGGATTCTACGAGACCGCGGACGGCGGCGTAGTCGAGTTCATGGAGTATCCGAAGGAGTAAGCAAGCCATGTTGAAGATCAAATCCGTGATGGTAACGGGCGCGAGCGGAAAGCTGGGCGGACCGCTGTGCGAAGCGTTGTTGGCCGAGGGCTACCAGGTGATCGCCGCTGACCTCCGGCTGCCGGTGGGAGTCGACGGCGTGGAGGAAGTCAAGCTCGACGTAGCCGACGCCCAGGCCGTCGACTCCCACCGGCAGCCGGAGGTCAGCGGCGATCACCTGGTA
>CAYPGE010000581.1:0-4281 GCA_964409865.1 uncultured Pirellulaceae bacterium | reverse complement strand
CCGCTAGGTTGTTGAGGCTTTGGGCGAAATCCGGGTGCTGCTCCCCCAGCACCTGGCGACTGATCTCCAGGGCCTGCTGGTACAGCGGTTCGGCTTCCTCATAGCGGCCCGTCAAGTCGTACAACAACGCCAGGTTGTTGAGGCTGCTGGCGAAATCCGGGTGCTGCTCCCCCAGCACCTGGCGACGAATCTCCAGGGCCTGCTGATACCGCGATTCGGCGACTGCATACTGCCCGCGAGCCTTTAGGTAATACGCCACGTCGTTCAGCAGTCGCGCGGAGAGGTTGGACTGCAGCCCGCAGGTGGCGATCAGCTCGCTGGCCGCCAACCCCTGCTGGGCCAGACGCTCGCAAGTGGCCCAGTTCTCAAAGTCCGGCGACGGAAACGCCGCGTTCAGACCGCGCACGGCCCGCTCGGCCCACGCCCGCCGGGAGGCCTCCGACAACTGCCCCTTGGTCACTTCCTGCACCAACCGATGCAGGCTGTACGTCCGCTCCGTGCGATCGACGCGCACCAACGAAAAACGGGCCAGCGGCTTGAGCAGCTCGTACACCGACAAGGACTCGTCCGCCGCCAGCGCCGCCCCCAATGTCGGGCCCAGCTCCCCACGCCCGGCCTCTAGCAACTCGAACGGAATCGCCCCGGCCCCCAGAAACGCGCTCAGCTGTAGCAACTCGGCCGCCGCGGCCGATTCCGCGGCCACCTGCTGGAAGTTCAACAACCACGTCGTGGCCACCGTCTGCGGATACGCGCCGCTCTGCGGGCCACGCTGCTCTAACAACGCCAGCCGCTGCCGCCGATAGCTCGCCAGATACTCCGCAAACGGCACATCCCGGTCCAACACATAAGCCGCCGCTTGTTCCAACGCCAACGGCAGACCGTCCAGCTCGCGGGCCAACTCGGCCGCCCCGGTCACTTCCCCCGCCCCCGCCTGCTCCCGACCCGTACGCTTCAACAGGAACGCCGTGGACTCGGCCGCCGGCAGCGTTTCCAACGCCAGCGGCGACACCAGACCCAACGCCTCCAGGACCCGGGCCCGCGAAGTCACCAACATATCCCCCGCAGGCGAACCGCTCGGCAGCCAGCCCTGCAGCACTTTCAGCACGTGCGGATCGTCCGCATTGTCAAACACCAACAGCCAACGCCGATCCGGGCTGCTCTCCAGCCAACGCCGGGCCGCCCGCATCGCCCCCTCCGCGTCCGCCGCATCGTGCGGCAGCCCCAACCGCGCCGCGATCTGCGCGTACTCCGTGCGCAGCTCCAGTTCGCTGGCCGCGCTGATCCAGAACACCGCGTCGTAATCGCCCCGATACTGATGCGCGTACTCCAACACCGTCTGCGTCTTGCCCACGCCGCCCAGACCGCTGATCGCTTGCGTCTGACTCAGCACCGCCCGGCCCGCCGTCCGCAGCCGGGTGTGCAGCCATTCCAACTCCGCCTCCCGCCCCGTGAAGAACGGGTTCCGCTGCGGCGCCGTGAAGATCGGGAACAGCGGCAGCTT
This sequence comes from uncultured Pirellulaceae bacterium, assembly GCA_964409865.1. GTDB lineage: Bacteria > Planctomycetota > Planctomycetia > Pirellulales > Pirellulaceae > Anammoximicrobium. The sequence continues at coordinate 2,780 of CAYPGE010000581.1, read as the reverse complement.
GGCCGCTTCCTCCCGGGACCAGGCCTCGAGCAGGCCGGCCAGTTCCGCCCGGCTCAGCCGACGGCTCTCGGCGGACCACTGGGCCAGACGCCAGCCCAGTTGCCGGACCAACGCTTCCCGCTGATCCGCGCGACCCGCCGGGGCGCCCCGCGATTCCAGGAACAGGGCCAGACGATGCGCCGCGGCTTGACACAGCAGGCCCAGGTTCAAGGGCAGCGGCGGGGGAATCGTGACCCGCCCCGCCCGGCCCAATTGGACCACGCTCTCGGCGCAGGGTCCCACCAGCACCAATTCCAGTTCGTCCGCCCCGCCGTGATGCGTCTCCAGCTCCCCCGCCCAGCGTTCCGCGTCCGCCTTGCCGATCTGATTCTGCGAAGACTTGACCTGGACGGCGCGCGTGCCGGTTGCCTGTTCCCATAGCAGGTCGATCTTCTCCAAGTCCGGATCCGCCGGCTCCAACCGGACATATTCCCACGGGCGATCCTTGGCCAGCGCGTCCAGCAGCGCGATCAGCGTCTGGATCAAGTAGCCTCGGATAGAAGGTTGCCCACCGCTCATTCACACACCGTTGACCGACGATCGCTGGGAATTTGCCACAAGTCGCCGGGCTTGATGGCCCTGCCAGATCCTGTCTCGGCGGTTGCTCACCGGCTCTTTCGGCAGACGCCATTATGGGCACACCGCCCGCGTCGTTCAAGCAAACGAGGCCTGCCTTGCTTTTCTGCGCTGACGGTGGGCGAGAGGATGGCTGAATCCGGTTGCTGCCTGGACGGCCGTGGCCCTGCTCGGTGTGGCACGGCTTACTCGTTAGCCGTGCCGGAAGTGCGCACGAAGCCGGCCTGGGGGGCATCCTCGATTCAGTCCCTTGCCGGCCCGGCGTCGGACGGCCGGTGAGCCCCCTCTCGCCGTTCCGCGTCGCGAGCCGCTTCGCACGGCCAACAAGTAGGCCGTGCCACCCGGCCGCGCCGCGAGCCGCCCAATAGCCACGCCTTGACGGTGGGATGGTTACGCTTCCCCGTGCTCGATGAGCTGCGCCGCCGGGGCCACGGTGCGGATCATCGGGTCCAGTCGTCGATCGTCAGGCCGGGCACCTTCTCGAAGTCGGACGCACGGGCAGTCCGTACCGTGGCGCCTTCGACCAGCGCAATACTGGCGATCCGCAGATCCATCGTGCCGATGCGAATCCGCTGACCGGATGTTCCGGGTCCAGAAGGCTTCCTGCCTCGGTGACCGGTCGCCTCCGACGTTCCAGCAATTCCCGATGCCCCGCTGGCGGTCCGTGCCGCATGCCGCTGCCGACGGCCAACGAGTAGGGTCTCCGCCGACGCTAGTTCGCAGCGGACGTGCCATGGGGTTTTCCCAAGAGGCAGAAGACGCTAGAATGAAACGGGAAGCGTTTGGAGGGCCAGTTGGATGATCTATCGAGGTAAGGTGCACGGTGGCGTGGTCGTACTACCGCCCGAAATCAGATTGCCCGAGGGCTTGGACGTGACCGTCGAGCCTGCGCCGGAGGAACCACGCGAAACGCAATCGACGGTTCCGCCGCAGATGATGCGCAACGGCGTGCCGGTCTTTCCGCGAGTTGGCGAGGGGCTGTGTCCGGGATTGGAACTAGTCAACTTGCTCCGCGATGAATCGTTGTGACATACCTGCTCGACGTCAACGTTCTGGTCGCCCTATTTGACGCAGCCCACGTTCATCACGATGCGGCCCACAGGTGGTTCGGGGCCATCGGCAAGGAGTCGTGGGCCACGTGTCCGATCACCGAGAACGGTCTGGTACGAGTGTTGAGCAACCCCTCGTACCCGACCGTTTCGGCCAGCGTCTCCGAACGGCTGTGCGCGTTCTGCAGCCAACCGGGACACGTCTTCTGGTCCGCTGATGTCTCCCTGAGAGACGACACTCGCTTCGATCTATCTCGGCTACGCGGACACAAGCAGATTACGGACTTGTACCTCGCCGCGTTGGCGGCCCGCCAGGGCGGGAAGCTGGCTACCTTTGACACGGCCATTCCGCGCGACGCGCTGGTCGGCGGGACCGACGATCTGGTCGAAGTCATTCCTCTCGCGTGACGATAATTGTGGAGCGGGCGATTCAAGACCCGGAAACGAAATGACGCCATGCACGCCCAAGCACTGCCCTTCGACAGAATCGACGTGCGTGGCCCTGCGTGTGGCACGGCTTACTTGTTAGCCGTGGCAAGTTTTAACTCAGCTTTGGCCAAGTCACGCCGCTCCTTTGCCGCCCTACCCGCCAGTTCGTAGTCTATGCGGTTCAAGCGGGCCAGTGCGTCGGCGGCTTCATGGTAGCCGTTAATGGTGGCGTGGCCATCTACCAGTATATGCCCAAAGTCCACTTGCCCGGCAAACGTGGCCACAAGCAGCCCGCCGCCGTCCCGGCTAACAAACACGCCGTTCCGGCTGCCCTTTACGCTGTCGCCGAACAAGTGGTGCAAGAACTGCTTCACGTTGTCGTAGGGCAGAGTTAGCCAGTTCTTGTTCTTGTGCGTTTCACTCAGGTAAATGCGGGTCAGCATTGCCGCCGCTTTCACCTGCTCCAGGTCGGGCATACTGGCAAGCTCCGTTTCCAGTGCTTCCAGCCGTTGCGTTAGGGCTGTCCGCTCGGCCTTCAGTTCGCCTTGTTTGCCAAGCAGCAATTCCACGTCCGCACCATTGGCCACCGCGTCCACAAGCCGCCGCGTAACCTGCTCGTTCTTGGCCAGCCGCTTAGCTACTTGGTCGTGTTCCTTTGCCAGCCCTTCCCGCTGTTCCGTGCTGGGC
>CAYPGE010000580.1:0-4291 GCA_964409865.1 uncultured Pirellulaceae bacterium | reverse complement strand
TGCGTGATCTCGGGCGAGTTCAGGATCTCGTCGCCGCCGGAGTGCAGAGCGGCTTGCTGCTGCACGTATTTTTCCAAGCGGTGCTCCATGATCCCCCGCAGTCCGTACACCTCGCTGCCATTGATCGTCGTCTTGCCGGTGAACGCCAGCAGCGCGGACAGCACGATCACGGCGATCCCACCCAGCCAGCCGCGCAGCCGGACCGGGAATTCGCTGGTGATGGGGATCCGGCCAATCCACCAGCACGCGGCCCCCACGCCCAACAATAGAGCCACCGCGGGCAGGACGTTCGCCCAATCGGTAAAGCTCAGCAGGTAGATCACCGTGCCCAGCAGAACCAGTCCCATCAACCGCTCGAAGGTCTCCATCCAGGCGCCGGGGCGCGGCAGCAGTCCGAGCGTTTTCGGGAAAACGCCGATCATCAGGTAGGGACTCGCCATCCCCAACCCGACCATCGCAAAGATCATGTAGACGACGCTCACCGGCTTGCCCTGACAATAGCCCAGGGCAATGGCCACCCCCGGACCGCTGCACGGCGTGGCCAGGATCGTGGTGATGATGCCCTTGGCAAACGCACCGGCGGGACCTTCCTTTTCCGCCAGCTCCGTGGCCGTGTCGCTGACGGCAAAGCCGGGGATCGGCAACTGCCAGACGCCCAGGAAACTCAGTCCCATCGCGAACACGATGGCGGCCAGCGTGATCGTGACCGTTTCGCTGCTGAATTGCTCGCCCCAACCCACGTTCCACACGACGAGCAACGTCGCCAAGACGAGAAACACGGAGATCAGTCCCAGCGAATACCAGACGTTCAAGGCAAGCACCCTCGCGCGGCTCTCACCGGCTTGCTGAACGAAAGCCATGACCTTCAAACCGATCACGGGGAGCACGCAGGGCATGATGTTCAGGATCAAGCCTCCCAGGAAGGCGTAGGCCAGAACCAGGGGCAGAGGCGTCTGGCCGTTGATCTGCGACGGCGGGGCGACTCCAACGGCTGGCGGCGCCGACGCGTCTGCCATCGGGCCGTCCGACTCCGGGACCGCCGACTTGGGGCCCTCGGACTTGGGGGCCGCCGCGCTCGGTGCTTCAGACGCTTCTGGCAAGCTGGCAGCCGCCAGTTGTGCCGCTTCTGAATATCGTTCGTCCGTAAAGGCCAGTGGCCGGCGCTCTCCGCTCGCCGCTGCTCCCACGCTCACACTCGCGGTGAATTTCGCCGCCAGCGGGCGGTCGCAGCCGGTTTCCGTGCAAGTCTGATAACCCACGATTCCGGTGACCGTGTACTCGCCCGCAGCTGCCTCGGCAGGCACGGCGATCTCGACCGTCCAAGTGACCGATTTCTCGTGGTAGCTGACCGCCGGCTGCTCGCCATCGGGCTGTTTGACAATCGGATCTTGGGAAGCGACGACAGGCCCTCGCGCCCATGCGGCGGGCTCCGTGACCACGATCAGCGTGGGCTTGGCCACCAGTTGCGGATCGCGCGGCGCGTACGCGTACACGTGCCAGCCGGGATCGAGCGTCGCCGTGATCGCCAACCGGACCTTCCCTCCCGGCGCCGCCGCTGCCGGCTCCAAATGACCGTTCAGGGCGACGTGCGCACGATCCGCGCGAAACACGTCGGCCACCGGCTCCGAATCCGTGATAGTTGCCTTCGCACTCGCCTCCGGCTGCTGCGTTTGGCCGAGGAAGCCGCCGAAGGCGATCTCGATCTTCTTGCCAAAAATCGGTTTGCAGCCAACCTCGTCGCTGCAGATTTGGCCGTCAAACTGGACCTCGAACTTCAGCCTCTCCGGGTCCACTCCGTCAGGCAGTTCGATGGGCGCAGACCATGTGACTTCACCGTAGTGCTCCCGCAGCGGCACATCAAAGAACTCGACCTTGCGGACTTCGGGCTGCTTGTCGGGCCGGAATTCCCCGGTCAAACGGACCTGGTCGCCGGCCGGAACCGTGATCTTCGTCGGTCCGGGGCCGCCCGCCTGGTCCATGGCGTACACGTGCCATTTCGGCGCGAGTGTGGCACGAATTTCGATCACGCCGGCACGCTGGCCGCGATTCGCCTTGAAGCTTCCCTCCAACTTCAATTCGTCCTGGCCGCCGCTTCCACCCAAGAAGCCACCGAAACCGGGCAAATTGCCCGGCTCACTGAACGTGCCCGGTGAGGCTGGTTGGCCGCCTTCCTGCCCCGCCAGCCACGACACCGGGACCATCACCGCGACGCTAGCAACGAGAACGAACAACCATCCACGAATACTTGCCATCGTCATCCGTAATTCCTGTCAGATAAAGAGTTTTCTCTTCTCAGCATCCTATCGAACTGAACGCCGCAGGGTCAATGCGGCCGCCCACTTGCCAAACCCGCCGCTGGCGGGTCTAACTCCCTGTATTAGACCCGCCAAATCGCTTGGCGTGACAGACGATCGGGGAAAGTAGCCATCACGCTTCGCGTGATGATCGCAGACAAGAACTGAACAGGCATTGACTCGCTGATCCTACAGCTGCTGACGGAATGCGGCCGGAACGCGATACTTTGCCGAAAGACTTTGCAGAAAACGACTTAACCTATGACCGATTCACCCACTTCGCGGAAACGAGCAGTAGTCGTTGGAGGTGGAATCTCCGGGCTCGCAGCCGCTCACCGTCTGCACGAGCTGGCGCCGGACATTGAGGTGCTTTTGTTCGAGGCTGCACCTCGTCTGGGCGGCGTGCTGGAGACGGTGCGGCAAGACGGCTTTCTGATCGAACGCGGTGCGGACAACTTCATCACCAACCTGCCGTGGGGCGTCGATCTGTGCCGCCGCCTGGGGCTGGGAGACCAGTTGCTGCAAACCAACCATCAACACCGGCACGCCTTCGTGGTCCGCCGTGGCCGGCTGCGGCGGATTCCGGAAGGGTTCATCATCATGGCCCCCAGCCGGATCTGGCCGATCGTGAGCACTCCGATCCTCAGCCCCTGGGGCAAGCTGCGGATGGCCTGGGAGTACTTCGTGCCCAAGCGTCAGCAGGAAGGCGACGAAAGCCTGGCCACGTTCGTGACCCGGCGATTCGGCCGGGAGACGTACGACCGTCTGGTCCAACCACTGATCGGCGGCATCTACACCGGGGACCCGGAGAAACTGAGCGTGCGGGCGACCATGCCGCGTTTTCAGGACATGGAGCGCGATCACGGCAGCTTGATCCGCGCCGTCTGGAAGCAAGCGGCGCGGCAGCGTTCCCAAATGCAGGGCAGCAGCGGGGCCCGCTACAGCATGTTCGTGACGTTGCGGGACGGGATCTCCAGTCTGATCGACGCCCTCGCCAACCGACTGCCTCCGGATAGCATCCGCATCTCCACCCCCGTGACCCGCTTGGCCCGCGACCCCGCCGGCGGCTGGACGGTGTCGGTCGGCGGGGCGCAGGCAGAGACGCTGCACTGCGACGCCGTCGTTCTGGCGCCCAAGGCAACGGCCGCATCGCGTCTGGTCGCGGATCTGCACCCGCAATTCTCCCGGACCCTGGCGGAGATTCCGCACGCCAGTTGCAGCGTCGTCTCGCTTGGCTATCGGCGAGACCAGATCTCGCATCCGATGGACGGATTCGGGTTCGTCGTGCCGCACTCGGAGCATCGCCAAGTGCTTTCGGGCAGCTTCTCCAGCGTCAAGTATCCGGGACGAGCGCCGGAGGGCGGCGCACTGGTCCGCGCCTTCATCGGAGGAGAATTACAGCCGGAATTAGCGTCTCTGCCCGACAACGAACTATTGACCATCGCCCGCGACGAGCTGGGGCAGCTGCTGGGCATCTCCGGCGAGCCGACGCTGGTCCTGATCAGCCGCTACGAGCAAGCCATGCCGCAGTACTACGTGGGGCACGGCGAGCGAGTGCAGCAGATCGAGGCCGGGCTGAAAGACCTGCCGGGCCTGTTCTTCACCGGCAACGCTTTCGGCGGCGTCGGGATCCCCTACTGCATCCACAAGAGCGAGAAGGTCGCCGAACAGGTCGTCGCCCAGTTGCGCGGCGAGCCTGTCGACGCCTAGAAAGAAGGCTCCCATGGAACGATTCGAGAAGATCGCGACAATCGAGAACGAAGTCGAGGCACTCTGTCTGCGGACTGAACTCGAAGAGCGTGGTATCCCGCATGCGATCCAGAGCCACCACGACACGGCTTACGACGGACTGTTCCAGCTTTCGGCCGGCTGGGGACACGTCGAAGCTCCGAGCCAACGTAGACAAGAGATCCTGAACATACTCGATGCCCTCCGCCTCCCGGGCGATCGGAACCCAAGCTGATCGTGCGGCAGGCGCTGTGGGACGTCTTCGACGA
>CAYPGE010000579.1:0-4296 GCA_964409865.1 uncultured Pirellulaceae bacterium | reverse complement strand
TCGTAGCGGATCACTTGCGCGATCCCCATTCCTTCCTGGTCGCCCGTCGTTTCACAGCGTACCACGAGTTTTCCGGACTGAACCTCGGTCGCGTCCAACGCATACCCTCGGTCATAGGGCGTCCACGCAGTCAAGCGGTCCGTGGCGGTCTCCTCGAACCCCGGGTTGATCAGTTCGTTGGTCAGGGCGACAGACTCGATGGCCAGGACCAAGGCAATACCAGGCAACATTCGGTGGCACTTCATGGCTGTCCCTTCCGTATGTATTCCCATTGGCCTTCCTCGAACAAAGCGACACGCTCCTTCTCCTGCGGCGTGCGGGCCGCCGCCTTGGCCTGAGCCATAAGTTGGCCAAATCTCGCCATCCGCTGCTTCGTGCCCAGCGAACCCCAAGCCAGTTCCTTGGTCTGATGTTGGTGGGCGTCGGAACGCTGAATCTCGATCGGGTAATTCTTCGGATTGCAGAATGTCTCCTCGATGGCCAGGTACAGCTCCTTCATCGGCCCTGCCGCCGCGCCGTAGTAGCGAGTGAAGAACTCGTCGATGAGCTGGTTGCCATCCAATTCGGGCTGGTCGGCCATCTTCAGCGTGACGTAGAACTCCACTTGGTCCATCAGGTAACTCTCGTTGCACTCGCTGGAGTTCTCGATGAACATCCCGGCAATGTGGGCCTCGTGGAACAGCTTCATTTGCGCCGCGACCGTGTGAGCAAAATAGCCGGGGAAGTACGGAAACTTGCCCGACTGGGCGTTGAGCGCCGGGAAGCAATAGTACAGCCACAAGTACAACGGACGGTCGGGAGCCTCCGCTCGCCACTGGCGGAGCGTCTTGCGGTCATTCGCTTCCATGGACGGGCACCACCAGTTCCGCGTGTGGAGGCACAACTGGACCGCCACGTTCGGCTCGACCTGAATCTTGGCCGGGTAGTAGGCGTAATTGGAGTAGGCCAGGGCCGCGATCCACTTGTTCGGATGGCTTTTGGCGATTTCCCGAGCGACCTTGTTCACGAAGCCGAACACGTAGTCGCTGGCCTTGCCGTTGTTGAACTGCCGGTTCGCCTCCTCCGCCTTGTTCAACTCGGCTTGGCAACGCGGGCACTTGCACCAACTCATGTTGTCCATCGGCACCAGGCCGAAGATGTCGCCGGCCGCGGTAGCGCCGGGTTTGAGCCCCCTACCGTCGAAGAAGTCGCGGGCATCCTGGACCACCTGGGCGATGAAGTCGGGATGCGTGTAACACATCTGCGGCGGCTGGCCGCTGTAGCCCTGGGCGAACCACTCCGGATGCGACTTCAGAAACCGATCGTAGTAGCCATAGAACGAGTGCGACACCGAGTACGGCTGTCCTCCCAGACGCATCCGGAGCCGCCATACCCGCGCATCGAACTGGGATACCGCTTGGGGCGGACCGGGCATGTACAGGGTGGACCCCGCCAGCCAGCGGTACCGCATGGCCGGTGCCCGCCGGACGTCCTGACCACGCACGATCAGCGTGGGCGTGGTGGGGCAGCTCACCCCGATGTCGCCGGGAGCCAGCCAGCGGACGTCGCAGGCTCGTTCCAGGAAATCGTAGACGGCGTAAAGCGTCGCGTTCTGGTCGAATGGATCGGGAGGCGCCGCGCTGCGAACCGTGCCCGAAGCGTCGCGCGCCAGTCCAACCGTCTCGTCGCAGTGTAGCAGCAGGGCCGTGCGGTCATCAGCCGCGTACGGTTCGGCCGGAGCCTGAACGAAATCGCGAACCGCCGTGGAGAGGCGAACCTCGTCGATCCGGCCGCGGATGGCGTTGCCGACTTTGTCACTCCCCGTAGGCGCCACACCGCCGATCCCCAGCTGCGATGTCTGACAGGTCGTCTTGACATACTTCGTCGCGCCCACGCTACGCCCGTCGATGAACAGCTCCATCTTCCCGGCTGCCGCGTTGTACGTGCCGGCCACATGGTGCCAGCCCTCGGCCAGATCGCCCGAGGTCAAGCCATGTCCCTCCTTGCCGTCGTACGTCGTGTAGCTGATGCGGCTGGTATTCACGTCACGCTGGAAAATGTGATAGGTCCAGGGACTAACACCATCCAGACGCAGGATTGTGCCGTGACAGGCGGTTTGCTTTTCGGCGGGAAGCCAAACCCACGCCTCCAGAGTTCCCGCTTCGTCGCGGAAGCCGGGCTTGTCGATGACCGTCACGTCGCGCTGGCCGTCGAAATCCAAAGCACGGCCGAATCGGCCCTCCACACGATGCGGCGCGAGGGGCCGCGCGGCTTTGGCCTCACAGCCCAAGAGCACGAGCGTGTCGGGCAGATAGCGGATGAGGTATTCCTGCGGCTTCAGTGGCTCGCCGGGCAAGCCCAACGCGTCGGTCGCCTGGCTGCGACCGACGAGCACACGGGAGCCAGGCACCGGCACATTGTCGGGGACGATCGGTAGCGTCGCCCCGGTGATCCTACGGACGTGATCCTGCAATTCCTCGGCGGCAAAGGCCGCGGCGACTGTGGGCTCCGCGGCAACGACGATTGTCGCCAGCGGTTTGCCGTCGCGGACTAGCGCAAACTCGCGTGTCTGGTCAGCTTGCGCTGCCACAGCCAGAAACGCGATGGCGGAAAGCGAGGGAAGTGCAAACATGGTTCTCCTCCGTCACGCTGGATTCTGCGTCGATGTTTAAGGTTGGCGGCTATTTCGGGGCCGCCTTTGGCTCGGGCGCGCGCCACAGCCAGCGCAGCGAATCCGGCAGGATCGCCCCGCCGTGCTTGCCGCTGTGGCCGCCGGTGCCGCCCACGAATTTGTAGTCGTACTGCTTGAACTTCAAGGCCGCGTCCATTTCCAGGTTGGCCAGCCACCAGTTGCCCCAGGCGTTGTCCAGGTCCTTGTCGCCGTCCTGGAGGAAGACCCGAATTGGCTTCGCGGGCGCGGAGCGGATGAGCGAGGGATACACGTGCCCGCCCCGGATGTTGGTGAAACTGCCGACGTGGCTGAGCACCTTGCGGAAGGCGTCGGGGCGCTGCCAGGCGACCGTGAAGGCACAGATCCCGCCCGACGAAATCCCGCAGATCGCCCGGCAATCGGGATCTTCCGTCAACTTGTACTTCTTCCCGACCTCCGGGAGGATTTCCTCCAGCAGGAATCGGGCGTACTGGTCACTGAGGGTGTCGTACTCGAAGCTGCGGTTGCTGGGCTTCTTCGGGTCGTCGGCCGGCAGAGCGACCGATCGCCCCGGATTGATGAAGATGCCGATGGTTACCGGCATCTCGCCCTTTTGAATCAGGTTGTCGAAGACCACCGGCACACGAAAGTCGCCGTCTTCCTTGACGTACGCTTGCCCGTCCTGCAAGACCATCACGCAGGCTGGCTTGTTGCCGTCGTACTGCTTCGGCACGTAGACCCAGTAGTCGCGGACGGTCTCCGGAAAGACCTTGCTGTGCCACACGTCCTTGGTCACGCTGCCCTGGGGCACGCCTTCCTGACGCATCGAGTCCGGCCCCAGCTTGTACTCCTCGTCGCCCGCCATTGCGGAAACGGTGAGGAGCAACATCAGGAACGTGCTTGTCGTCTTCATGGTTGTTGACCTTTCGTGGCTTTGATGGCGATTTGACGGATACTACTTTCTCTGCGGCGCCAGATCTCCGGCTTCCACGGCCTGCCGAATCGCCGTCAGGTGCTCGTCGTACAAGTGATCACGATGAAACACGATAAAGCCTTGGGCTCCCAGCTTCCGTGCTGCGGCGATCTCGGCCTTGATCGCCTGCGGGTCCTGTCGCTCCGCATCCCGTTGTCAGCCGATTCCTCAGCCGAAGGGTTCGTCATCAGATTCTCGGCGCCCACCGCCGTAGCGGCGACCAGAAAGATCAGCATTCCGACTATGACCAGGCAACGCATCGTACGATTCCTCTCTTCTTACCAGCCATTGTGATGCACCCGCTCCGCCCGGTATCGCTCTTCCTGCGGCGGCTGCTCAGCAGGATACCCAAGCGGGATCAGGCTGTGGGGCGTCACGGTCTTCGGCAAGCCGAGCAGGCGGCGGAACCCTTCCACCCGTTCCTGCTGCGGATAAACGCCGGTCCACACGGCGCCCAGTCCCAGGGCGTGGGCGGCCAGCAACAGGTTCTGGACAGCTGCCGAACAGTCGATCACCCAGTACCCGGGAACCGTTTCCAGGCTACTGTCGCCGCAGACCAGGATCGCCACGGGAGCCTCCGCGGCCATCGCGGCGTACGAGTTGATTTTGGGAACCTCGTGGAGCAGCTTGCGATCGTCAAGGACCACGAACTGCCAGGGCTGCTGATTGCAGGCACTGGGCGCGTACATGGCCG
>CAYPGE010000578.1:0-4313 GCA_964409865.1 uncultured Pirellulaceae bacterium | reverse complement strand
GTAATGCGTTACTTGCTCGACACGAACATTCGTAGCATGGCGTTCTAAGAACCGCGAACAAAACCGAAATCGGAGACCTTCGGTCGGCGGTTTCGGCGGGGTCAGAGACCCGCGCCGAACGGTTGAACATTCGTAGCATGGCGTTCTAAGCCGTGTGGTCTGTTTGTTATCGCGCACGGATTGGCACGGCTCGGAGAGCCATGCTACGGGACGCGATCCGGCTTCGGGGGCGTTGGTCGATCAATTGATTTCTGGCGAGGCGGTCCAATGAACCTGTACCGTTTGATCCTCCGTCCGCTGTTGTTCCGTCTGGACGCGGAAGCCGCGCATCGTCGAGCGGTGGCGGCGTGTCGCGTGGCCGGCGCGCTGCCGCTGGTGCCAACGCTGGCGCGGGCGTGTCTGAATTTCACTGCACCGGAATTGCAGACGGAAGTGGCGGGGCTGCGCGTGGAGAATCCCATCGGCTTGGCCGCCGGCTGGGACAAGAGCGGGCACGCGGTGCGGATGCTGGACCACCTGGGGTTTGGCTTCGCGGAGATCGGTTCCATCTCGGCTCGCCCCTCAGCGGGTAATCCGCGGCCGCGGTTGTTCCGCCTGCCCGCGGATCGCGCCATCGTGGTGAACTATGGTGTCCCGAACGACGGCGCGGAGGTCGTGGCTCGGCGGCTGACCGCGTATTCGCCTCGCGTGCCGCTGGGCGTCAACATCGTCAAGACCAACGACGGTCCCGATGCGCCGCTGTGCTGCGACGAGGACATCTTTGCCGACTTCGAACGCAGCGCTTCGCTGCTGCACTCTCACGCGGGCTATCTGGCACTGAGCCTGAATTGCCCCAACATGAAAGTCGGCGGGGATTTCTTTGCCCGGCCGGGCAACATCACGCGGCTGCTGGAAAGGCTGCGCAACCTGCAGGTCCAATGTCCGGTGTTTCTAAAGATCGGACCCAGCCTGAATCCCGCCGACCACGAGCGTTGGATCGAAGAGGCGGGCGACTTCGATTTCGTGCGCGGGTTCATCTTCAATCTTGCGCCGGGAAAGCCGGACACGCTTCGCCTCTCGACGCCGCGCGCCGTTTGGGAACAGATGCCCGGCGCCGTGTCAGGCAAGCCGGTGGAATCGCTGATCAACAACTGCATCCGCGAGTTGTATCGCCGCCTGCCGCCGGGACGGTTCGCCATTATCGGGGCCGGCGGCGTGTTCAGCGCCGAGGATGCTTACCGCAAGATCCGCCTGGGCGCGTCGTTGGTGCAGATCTACACCGCCTTGATCTACGAAGGCCCCGGAATCGTCAAACGCATCAACCGAGGCCTGTGCGAACTGCTGGCGCGCGATGGTGTCAAGCACGTGAGCGAAGCTGTCGGACGGGACGCTTAGACCTGCGACGGTCAGCGCTTGGTTCGACTGTCTTGCTTCGGCGAACCGCCCGCTGACGAACACGACGTCTCGGCCGACGTAGCGGTCGCGAACTGCCTGCTTGATTCCACCGGGCGAACAGGTCACGATGTGGACTGATTGGTTTCTGACGTACTTGAAGACCGGGCCGACGTGGCTTTCTTGCCGGCAAGTCACTTGCACGGGCGAAAGGAGACGCTTTATGTGGAAACAGCGACTGATCTTGGCCGTGATTTCCGTTCTGGTTCCTGCGGTTTCCAGCGGCATCGAACCGGAGGGGATTGTGTTTCAGGCGGAGGCGATCAGCACGCCGCACTCGGCGTGGCTGGACAATCGGAGCGACGACACGCATTGGAATCTTTGGACCAAAGAACAGGACATCGACAAGAAACGGTCCGGCGGAGCGGTGTTGGCTTCGCCTGCGGTGAAGGCCGATCGGACGACGGCCGAAGAAGGCGCACCGCCGTTGCACAGCGTCGTGTCGGGGCTGAAGCCGGGCTGGTACCGCGTTTTTGCCAGTTCCCCCGGCGGCCGGCCGTTGGCTTACTCGCTGGACGGCCGGGAGTGGTTCAAACACCAAGGCGGCGAACTGTCGCTGGGCATTTGGCTCTCGGCCGACAAGCCGTTTGAAGTGTGGGTCGACGACCGCTACGCTTACCCGCCCGGAAATCCTGGGCCGGGCTACTACGACTATCTGCGGTTTGTGCCGTGCGAGCCGTCGGCGATCGAGAATATAGAAACGTTCTCGAGCGAGCCGGGCAAGGCGTCCGTCTGCTGGACGACCAATGTGCCCCTGGCCACCGGCTGGGTGGAACTCGTGGACGGTCCCGCTGCGGACGCGGAGAACGCGCCGGCGACGCTGGCTCGCAATCATCAAGTGTTGCTGGACGGATTGGATCCCAACCGGACATATCGCGCCCGCGTCGTGACCGGCCTGGGCACGTCGCAGCTCGCCTCGGCGGAGTTTGCCCTGCGGGCGGCGCCGCCGGAGTGCCGCACCGCCCGCGAGTTGTCCATTCCGTTGAGCGTGCCTGAGCCGGGCCAGACGCCGCGCAACGCATGGCCAGCCACGGTCGGGATTCCGTTTCCACGAGGTGCTTTGGGCAGCGCGGCCGATCTGCGACTGGTCACGCTCGATGGCAAGCCAGTCGCGCTTCAGGCCGAGGTCTTTTCGCGCTGGCCGGACGGCAGCGTGAAGTGGGCGATCCTTAGCTTCCTGACCGATACGACGCGCGACGGCGGCCCCGGCTTGCGGCTCGAAGTTGTGCCCGGCGGCCCCGGCGGCGACGCGATTCCGGCGGCTGAGCCACTGCTGCAGGTGGCGCCGGCGTCCGAGGGTCTCCAGTTGCGGACGGCATGGGCCAGCGTGGACCTTGACCGCCGGACATGCCTGGAGGTTGTCGACGGCGAGGGGCGAGTTTGGGTCTGCGGCGAGCCCGATCTGCCTGGCGTGGCGGTCGAGAGCAACGGGCCGGTGCGTGCCATCGTGCGTCTTGCCGGACCTCTGCGCCCGGCCGACGGCAGCGCCGCCGAGTCGGAATGGGGATACCTGGCCCGGCTCACGTTCTACCGCGAACAGCCGTTGGTCGAGGTGGACGTGTCGCTGTGGCGCGATCTGCCGGACGCCGGATTCGGGACGTTGCGTTCGTGGACGGTGCGCATTCCCAGGCCGGGAAGTACGGCAGAAAAGGCCGACGGCCAGGCGCAGTTCGAGATCGTGCAAGACCGCGACGATCGCTGCGTGTACCAGCCGACGGCGCCGATCGCCCCTGACCCCAAGCAAGGACCGGGTACGGTCCACTTCCCCAGCAGCAACGGGCCCCTCACAGTTTCGCTCGGCGACCTGAGGCAACTGTATCCGATCGGATACCGGGCCGGTCCGTCTGGCGTGGAAGTGCTCTTGCTGCCGCCGCTGGCCCAAGACGCCTACACCGACGAGGCGAGTCGTCCATGGCAGGCTCGACTCTACACCTCGTTTCAGGACGGCAAGTATGTGATCCGTTCCGGACAACTGCTCCGCCGGCGGTTCTTCGTGCGATTCGGGACCTGCGACGACGTGACAAGCATGGCCTCGTGGCTGGAGAACCGCTTGCTGCCGCAGGCGCCCGCCGAGTATCTCTGCTCGACCGGCGTGCTGGGACGCGAGTTGCCGGCCGCGGGGCCGCAGTGGGCGGATTTCGAGGCGTGGTTCCAACGCAACTTTGAACGCTACGAAAAGAACTGCGCCGAGAACCGCAGTCTGGGCGTGATGCACTATGGCGACTGGTTCGGCGAACGCGGATTGAACTACGGCAACAACGAGTACGACCTGGCGTGGGGGCTGGCCGTGCAGTGGATGCGCACCGGACACCGGCCGTACTTCGACCGCGGCCTGGCGATGGCCTTGCACTACAGCAGCATCGACACGCTGCACGGGCGAGCGGCGGAGACGGCCCGCGGGCTGTGCTGGGAACACAGCTTCAACCACGTCGGCACGCCGCGCGAGCCGGACGAGTTGCTGAGCCTGGGCGATCGCCAGGTCCAGCAGTACCTGGAGCTGTACGGCAGGAGCATGCTGCGGGGCGCGATCGACCCGCAAGGGCACATCTACCAGGAGGGCAACTGGATCTGCGCCGCGCTGACCGGCGACCGGTTCCTGCACGACGTGGCTCAGCGCGTCTGCGGGCACCAGGCCTCGCGCTTGACGGTGAACTACAGTTTTGGCATCGAGCGATCCGGCGGCTGGCCGCTGATCAACGCGGCGGGCGCGTACCGGCACAGCGGCGATCCGTTCTATCTGAACGCGGCGCGGATCATGATCCAGCGTTGTTTGGAGCGGCAGGACCCGCAGACCGGCGGCTGGCTGCACCAACCGCCGCTGTCCGAAACTGACGGCGAAAAGGTGCTCGGCGGCAAGGCGTTCGCCGTGGGCATCCTCTCCA
>CAYPGE010000577.1:0-4318 GCA_964409865.1 uncultured Pirellulaceae bacterium | reverse complement strand
ACATTCAGGAATCAAGAATACCGGAGTCTGGGCTAATTCTTGGACAGACTCCTAGTACTCCGACCACGACAACTCTAGCACCTGTTGGCAAGTTCGAGGGAGCCGACGTCACGGCCTCGTACTCCATCATCCTCCCCTGCAGACGCAACTGGATCTTGCCAGGGCCCGTTTTGTCCGCGGGAACCGGCAGGTAGACCATTCCTTCGCGACCAACGGCACGATTGATACGGACGGTATTGTCTTCACTCAACCGGTACATCAGCGACATGAGCCAGTGCACCAGGTACATCGCTCCGATCCCGCAGGCGAGGCCGATCAACAGTTGATTGGCCAGCGACAACGAGGCCGATCGCGCCGCCATTCCCGACAACCCGAAGAACGTGATCGCGGCCACCAAGGTGCGGAACGAGATCACACCAAACAGCCAGGTGGACGAATGGTGATGGTGACCGGCGTCGTCGTCGCCCTGAGCCTCCCCCGCCGCGTGATCCTGATCGCCCAGATCGTGCCCGACGTCCGGGCCGCCATCGTGGGCCAAATCCATATCCGCATGGCCGGAATCGACCAGCTCATGTCCTCCTAGCCCCAGCAGCGTGAGAAAAAACTGGCACAGCATGATCGTGCCGCCGACCAACGCACAGAAGAGGAAAATCGTGCTCATCCCCTTGCCCTCCAGAACGGACCCAGACTGGTTTGATAGGTATTCGCCGACACCTCGCGAATCTTGGGACCGGCCCGAAGCTGCAAGCCGCAAAGAAATGCAAATCCGTTGCCAGGCAACGACTTGCTCCTCATCCGCCGGGTGCGATTTCGAGCCGCGATCAGCTCCGATTGTCCCCTGCCGCCCACCAAATGTCAAACGACGGCAGCGTTTGCCCGATGGACAATGGGTGGCGGAAGGAGGTAAGCTGGCGGGCATTCCCAGTGCCGCACCCCGCCAATCATCCGATCGCCTATTCATGACGCTGCCATCGCCCGCCGCCACGGCGGCCCAGGACCGTTCCTCGACGCCTGACTCGCATCGCGAGGCGGATCGCCGCGCCCAGACGTTTGCCATGACCCTGTCGCTGCTGATCGGGTTGTCGATGTTCGGGATCACAGTGGGCGCGTACCTCTTGACCGGTTCGGCGGCCATTTTGAGTGATGCGGCAGAATCGGTGGTCCACGTGGCGGCCGTGGTGTTCGCGTTCTCCAGTCTGAGACTGAGCCACCGCCCCCCCGATCCGGGGCACCTGTACGGGCATGCCAAGGTCAGCTTCTTCTCGGCCGGCTTCGAGGGCGCGATGATCATGCTGGCCGCGCTGTACATCATTTTCGAGGCGATCCGCAAGTGGTTGGTGGGCCTGGAAATGGAGAACCTGGGTCTGGGCACGTCACTGACCGTGTTGGCGATGTTGATCAACGGAGTTTTAGGCGGCTACCTGATTTGGACGGGAAAGAAACGCAAGTCGATCATCCTGACGGCCAACGGCAAGCACGTGCTGACCGATTGCTGGACCAGCCTGGGCGTGATCTGCGGACTGTGTCTGGCGCTGCTGACCGGCTGGCTGCCGTGGGACCCGATTGCCGCCATCGTCGTCGCCCTGAACATCCTCTGGTCGGGCATCGGTTTGATGCGGCAAAGCGTCGGCGGGTTGATGGACGTCGCCGATCCGCAACTTCACCGGCGCATCGAGCAACTGCTTGACCGCGAGACGCAAGCCCACGGAGTGGCCTACCACAACTTGCGGCATCGGCATCTGGGCGACTGCTACTGGGTCGAAGTCCACTTGTTGTTTCCCCAGTCGATGCCGATCGGCCGGGCACACGCCATCGCGACGCGGATCGAAGAGGCGGTGGCTCTCTCGCTGGAACCGCAGGGCTGCGTCACGACTCACCTGGAAGCCATCGAAGACCACGACCGCGTGCATGCCGAGGGCGAGCATTGATCGCCCCAGAAGCCCGGCTGGTTGAAAAAACCGGGCTTCTCTTCCTCGGAGCAACCGCATGAAAGGAATGCAAATCGGCGAGATGGCGGCCGTGGCGGCCGCCGTGCTATGGACGCTGTCCACGCTGGCTTGGACCTCCTCCGGCCGGAGGATCGGCGCGCTGGCCGTCAGTTTCCATCGCCTGATGCTGACCTGCGTGTTCCTGGTGGTCTACGGCGGGCTGGTCCGCGGCCGGCCCTTGCCCACCGACGCCGACACCGAGACCTGGCTGATCTTGGGTCTGTCCGGCCTGATGGGTTTTTTCGTTTGCGACTTGTGCGCCTTCAAGGCGCTGCTGATGATCGGCCCCCGTTTGACGCTCTTGCTGCAAGCGATTTCACCACCCACGGCCGCGATCGTCTCCTGGATTTTTCTTGGCGAGACGCTGCAAGCCTGGCAGTGGCTGGCGATGGCGGTGACGATCGGTGGCATTACCTGGGTGGTTCTGGAGCGGCAACCGATGACCGGCGCCTCGCATGGGCAACGCCCGGCGGCAGCCGGGGTGCTGTTGGCCGTCGCCGCAGCGTTGACGCAAGCCGTGGCCATGATGCTCTCGCGCAAAGGCATCGGCCAGTACGATGCGGTGGCGGCCACGTTCATTCGCGTCCTGGGAGCCCTGCCCGGTTACGTGGTCCTGCTGACCGTCGTCGGGCGCTGGCCTGCCGTGTTTTTGGCCGTACGCGACGGGCGCGCCATGACAATTGTGATCGTGGGGAGCCTTGTCGGCCCGTTCTTGGGGGTCGTCGTGTGCATGGTCGCGCTGCGTCACAGCCCCACCGGAGTCGTCGCCACGATCGTGAACACGATGCCCGTGTTGATCCTGCCCTTCACGATCCTGCTGTACGGAGAGCGGGTCAGTTTCCGTGCCGCCGCCGGAGCGATCATCACCGTGGCCGGCGTGGGACTAATGTGCTGGGGGACGTAGCGGTCCGGTGTGCGATGCGAGCTGCGACCCGACCGGCGGAGCCGGCAAGACAGTGCGTTCCCAGGCGGAGCCTGGGAACGAGGGGGCGAAAACCACGCGCCGCCCAAGCCCGCCACCGATTCCGCAAAGTCGCCGCAGACACGGACCAGCAATTCGCATTGTACCACCCGCCACGCCGGGAACAACAACACAAAGCCGCGGTCCGCCAACCCGGCGCAGCCGAAACGCCTGGCAGGGAAGGACCGAACACCCAGGAAACCGTGGATCGACGCGGATCAACGCGGATCTCCCCGTGCTCCCGGCGAATCCCCACGGATGACATGGCAATACCACGGATCGGGATCGCCCAAGCCTTCGTCTTCATCCGTGGTATCGCCATGCCATCGATGGGAATCTACCGTGTGCCAGTCGCGCTGCCTGCCGCCAGGTCCTCGATGCGTCGGCCCACGAGCCAAGCGCCAGCGGCCATTGGCGGCCTGGGAGCTGGGACTGGCCGGCGACGACGTGATCCGCGAGATCGACCTGGACGCGACGTTCGACAAGGTGCTGCCGCAGTCGCTTCTTCTTCGGTTGCGGCTTCAGGCCACGGGGACGATTTGTCCGATGAGCCAGCTGTCCAGTCCGCAGTCGGCCAGCATCCGCTGAATGCTCTCGGCGTAATAGGGGCTGACCACCAGGACCAGTCCGATACCCATGTTGAAGACGTGAGCCATTTCGCCGTCGTCGATGTCTCCCAGCCGTTGCAGCCACGGGAACACGGGCGGCACGGGCCAGCTGTCTGCGTCGATGTGGGCCTGCGTGCCCGCCGGCAGAATACGTTCCAAGTTGTCTCGCAGCCCCCCGCCGGTGATGTGCGCCAGGCCGTGTACGACCGATTTGACCTTATAATGCCGCAGGATCTTGCGCACCGGCTGGGCGTAAATCCGCGTGGGAGTCAGCAACGCCTCGCCCACGGTCGTGCCCAAGCACTCGACCCGGTCGTGGACGTCAAACCCGCCCAACTCGAAAACCACCTTGCGCACCAGGCTGTAACCGTTGGAGTGCAGCCCGCTGGAGGCCACGCCCAGCAGCATGTCGCCGGCCACGATCGCTTTGCCGTCGATGATCTGCTTCCGTTCCACGACGCCCACGCAAAAGCCGGCCAGGTCATAGTCGCCGCGCTGGTACAGATCCGGCATGATCGCGGTTTCGCCGCCCAGCAGCGCGCAATCGGCTTGCAGGCATCCGTCGCTGACGCCTTTGACCAACTGCTCCAACACGGGCGGATCGTCGTGCGACATGGCCACGTAGTCCAGAAACAGCAGCGGTTCCGCCCCACAGCAGAGCGCGTCATTGACGCTCATCGCCACCAGGTCGATGCCTACGGTGTCGTGTTTGCCGCAGCGTTGAGCGACCTTCAGCTTGGTCCCCACGCCGTCCGTGCAGG
>CAYPGE010000576.1:0-4344 GCA_964409865.1 uncultured Pirellulaceae bacterium | reverse complement strand
CAGGGGTTTGACGCCGCGCATGTCGCGCTCGGCCGGACCGTCGAACTGCCAGGCATACAGCTCCTGGATGCTGGTGTGAGCATCGGCCAGTGTGCCGTGGGCGATGCGCAGGAAGTCGATGGCGCCGCTCAGGTGCTGCCCCTCGGAGCTGCCCCCGACGAACAGGTCGGCCTCGTTGGCTAACGAGACAGGGCCGATCCCGGGGCCGGATGTGTCCAGCTTGCCATCCACACAGATGGACAACGTCCGGCGGTCACGGTCGGATTCCACAAGCACGTGATGCCAGCGGTTGTCAGCCAAGCGGGCCTGCGATGCGAGTTCAGCGCGAACGCCGCCGGAGCCGGCAACGCTGAACAAGGCCCGGCCGTCGCGGACCTGAAGCGCGTAGCCGGTGCCTTGCTTCTTGCCGACAATCAGCCCGTCACCGTCAGCCCGCAAGTAGACTTCGATCAGGAAGTTGCTGGCGTGGATCGCGGGGTTCTTGAGGTCATCGCCTGAAAAAGTGAATTCTTGCATCTGCGGATCCTGGCCGTGCCTGGCCCGCGTGGCCAGCTGGGTAGTGAAGGGACGACTGAGATCGGCGTGGCGGATGGTGGCGTAGGTCTTCTTTGCAGGATCGAACCGAAGGGCTCCGGCGGCAAAATTCTCCAGCGGGCCAGCGATGTAGTCCTGCGGATCGACGTTGACCACGGTCAGCGGATTCGTGGGGCGAGCGTGGTACTCGGTGCGGTCCGTCAGGTAGTCTTTGGCGTACCAGTGCTCGTCGATGATCTGCGCAGGGTTGTCGCCGGCGTGATAGAAATTCCACTCGGCGACCACGCCGTACAGGGCCCAGGGGACGAAGGCCACCGCGCCGTAGTCCACGGCCGCCGATGCCGGGTTCAGGCGAAAATCGCCGCGGGCCGGGTCCCGGAGCGGCGCTGTGCGGTCCACGACTCCCAGGTCGGAAACCAGGCTGCCCTGTTTCTGCAACGCGGTACGGAAATCGTCGAGCGTTTGCAGCCAGCGGCCGGAGGTCTCGAAAACGCCCAACTGAGCGATATCGTGGAAGACATTGCGTGCATAGGCGTTGGTCTCGTACGCGAAGTGGTCCTTCTGTTTTCCGGCATGTGCGGCGTTGCCGTCCGCCTGGGTCTTGGCCGGGTCGGCGTGACGCAGCACCCGCTCGCTGATGCTCTGCCAGACGTTGCCCAGGTACTTGTTTCGGCCGGCGTGCGGGGCCTGGCGGCGCGAACCGACGGTGTAGTTGTAAGCGGTGTTGTTCAAGAAGACGTTCTGGTGGCTGTAGATCTCCTGGAAGGCCGAGCAGTTGACCAGCGGGCTGGTGGGGTCGTTCGACAGGCCCGAGGCGATGTTGTTGAAGACGTAATTCTTGAATCCGCCGTCAAGATAGTAGGCGTGGCCGAACCCTGGATTGCCCTTGTTGTGAATGCGCTCGCCCTCCCGTTGGCCGCGGGCATCGAAGCTCAGGTTGTTGAAGATGTACACTGGCCCGTGCTGCCAGCTCTCGATGCCGCCAAAATCGTTGCCGTTCTGCATCGTCTTCCAGGCCTTGTTCTGATGGATCAGCACGCGGACCAGCGGCACATCACCGCGGTACGCCCCTTTGCCGGCCACGACGTTGATGGCCTGCGCCGCGCACCGCTCGACCACATTGCCCGCGATGTGGGCTCGAAGGGCGTCGGTCAGGTCGAATGTACAGCCGCGTTCGTAGCGTGGAGCCCGGAAGCCGATGTCGGCGGCGTAATTGCGATACAGGCGCACGTCGTCCAGAACGCCCACGGGATGCGAGAAGCCCCAACCGGCCCCCGCGGTCAGGCTGGCCGCGCCGGCATCGTTGCGCCGGAAAACATTGTCTTCGATCGCGATGTCGCGGATCGGCGAGCCCTGGCCGATGGCCCGCATCACGATGCCCATGACCACATCCTGGAAACAGCAGTTGGCGATCCGAATTCCTTCGCCCCGGCCCCAGATGCGGATGCACGCCGGATGGGCTTCGGGACGGACGCCGAAGGGTGTGGTGCGGAAGTCCCAGGACACCACGTCCAGATCCCAGGGTTGTGTGGTCCAGCGGAAATCCAGGCCGCTGATCTCCAGATGCTTGACATCCGCGCCGAGGATCACGTCAGAAATCCGGCCGGCTTCGATGCGTACCGAGTGAGGATCGATGCCGTCGGGAAAACGCGCGTACAGCGTGCCGCCGGTCCCCCGTTTATCGAACCAGAACTCGCCGTCGGGATCGTCCAGGTACTGCGGCTTGTCCTCCAGGTAGTACCGCATGCCGCGGAAGATGACCGAGGCATTCCCGCCGCCGGTCCAACCCGCGAATCGCACCGAGCCGTCCGCGGGATCGAAGTCCATCACGGGGGTCGGGTACGGCGTGCCCATGACCCAACCGAATTCGGAGTAGATCAGCGCTCCCTGCACAAAGTCCTCGTCAAGGCCCTTCAGGTGCGTGGCATCGTTCGCACTAAAACCCTCCCTCGGCCGGAAGGGATGCGGGGTGTTCGTCCAGGTGAACCACTCGGCCTTGTGGTCTTCCGGCTGACTCTTCCAGTTCGGGTGTCGGGCCAGCGGGATACGCATGGCCTTGCCGCTGGTGTCGATCATCCACAAGGTTCGCGGCGCGAAGTCCAGGGTGGTTTGCCAAACCGCGGCGGGTTCGGGGATCTTGGGATGAGCTACGCCCCGGCGCCAGCCTGTGACGGCCTGCGAGCCGGCGAGGATGGCCGGGCCCTCGCCCCAACTCGGATCGCGGGTCAGGCGAATCGGAGAGCCGGGCCGGCCTTGTTCCTTGATCGTGAGTTGCCCCCGATAAATCACGCCGCCCTTGAAGACATAGGTGCCGATGCCCCGGGCCGCGGCGGCGTTGACGGTCGCGGCCGCGTCCCAAGGGTGGTGCTTCCAGGGCCGCTGCGGCGACTCGCCGTCGGCGGCGTCGGAGCCGGCTTCGTAATCGATGTAGCGCACACTGCCGCCCGCCACGAATTGAAATTCCTTGGGCGTCCATTCGATGTCGCCTCCTTCCGTCACGCGGGCATAGTCCTGCTGCCAGGAAAATGGCGGCTCTGCGGCCTGGAGCGCGACGCAGGACACCGCCAGGAAGGCCCGTGCAGCGAACCAACAAAGATTACGAGCAGGCATGGAAGATTTCCTTGTTGTCGAGACGCTCCGCGTGATGATGGCAGACAAGAACTGGACAGTCATCGATTCGCCCGTCCTGAGTGCTTGCCCGATTCCGCCTGAACTGCTTCTTGTTATACGCTGAGCTTCGCCCCTTGTCTGCGCGGCTTCGGCGCTGGCCTTCGATTTGGAAAACGCGAGGCACGGCGATCCGGAAATCGTCCGTCTGCGCCGCGACATCTTCCAGAAACTGGTGCTTCCGGACCTCACGGGCCAATGCTTCCGAGCCGGCATGGATGAGGTGGCATTTGCGAGTACTCGTGGCGATTACTTCCGCCCGCGTCGGTACGGATGGCCACAATCTGAACCTGCCCAAGAGCAACGGATTCTGGGACGCCGGTTGGGCTGCGGTCTCCCGACGGCAGCACGGCGCCGACCGCAGGTCTCCCAAAACTGTCGGCGAGACCTGCGGTCGGCGGTTTCGGCGAGGTCGGGAGACCTTCTTCCCCACGCCGGACCACGTGATCGACATGATGCTCGCCGCCGCCGATATGCACGACGGCCAGACGGTCCTCGAACCCTCGGCCGGCATCGGCTCCATCTGCGACCGCGTCAAGCAGGCGTCCCCTCACGTGGACCTCGACGCCGTGGAACTGCGCGATCCCCAGCGGCACGCACGCGCGGCCGCGCGGTCGAAGACCTGCTGCGGCGCATGCACCTGCGGCCGATTGCAGCGGCAGCGGCTGGAAAGTCGTCATCATCAACGAAGCCGACCGCATGACCCCGCAGGCCGAAGGGATATGGCTGGACGGCCTTCGTATGGAAAAGGCTCCCGCCCAAGACAGTCGTCGTGTTCACCACGAACAACCTCCACAAGCTGACCGACCGCTTCGTCCGCCGTTGCGAAGTCCAGCGGTTCGACGCCACCAGCGACGCTTTTCCGCGACGGCATGGTGGACGTCGTTCGCCAGGTCTGGAAGCGGGAGACCGGCAGCGACCTGGACACGATCCCGCAGGACCTCGGCAAGTTCGAGTTGGGCAGCGACGAATACTCGATCGCTCTGGCCTTGCAGCAAATCGCCCCCTACCTGCGGACTGGAGATCCCTTGCCCGTCTCGTTCACGGTGCCGATCGTCCGGGAGGAGCGCAAGTCGAAACTGGTCGCGTCCTACGGCAGCACGAAGGTGGCGGAGTTTGCCGTTAGCAAGAGCGGCAAAGAAA
>CAYPGE010000575.1:0-4345 GCA_964409865.1 uncultured Pirellulaceae bacterium | reverse complement strand
CGACAGCACGTACAGCGTCGCCCCTTCCGGGCCAACCAGCCGCTCCAGCTGGCCGTCCGGCGAGTATTTCCCGCCGCGGTTGTGCTGGATCATCAACATCCGCCCCTCGCCCGGCTCGAACTGCGGATGCGGGTTCAGGATGAAGGGGTCGCGATCCAGAATCCGGTGCTCGCCCTTCTGCAAATCGACGAGCGTGATGTCAAACATCTTCCAGCCCGGCTCGCTCATCGTGCCGCCGGCGTAGTACCGGCCATCGGTGGTGACCGTGCCCAGGCTGCGGATCGCCAAGCCCGGCGGCAGCCGGTACGCTGCCGTCACCTTGCCGTCATCCAGATCGGCACGCATCAGATCCGTCGCACCGTCGTCTGCCTGCTTCAGGTAATAGAACTTCCCGTCGTGGGAAATCGCGCAGCCGGAGATGCTGATCGCCGTGTCCAGCCGTTGCTGTTTCCAGCTGCCCAGTTCCACCAGCATGAACTCGGTCCGGTTGGTTTTCAGCGCGGGGTTCCGCCGGGCGTAGACGAAGTACCGCGAATCGCGGGAGCAGTAAGGCACCTCGCCATAAATGTCTGACTGGTCGAACTCCTCGGTCGTGACCTGCCAGATCTCGGCACCGGTTTGCTGTTTCTCGATGAATCGGCCAGCGGTGGACGGCTCCGCGGCGTGCATGAACCGGGCCGTGCCGATCCAGGCGGCGATCCCCTGCAATGCGCTCCGTCGCGTGATTCCGTGGTTGAAAGTCATGTTCGGGTTCTCCCGGTTAAGCGTGAGCGGCAAGGCGCTCGCCGCCGGTGTTTCAGCCGGTACGATCTATTTTGCTAGAATCTCCTTGCCATCGGAGACAACCGTCACCTTGCCGGCTGCGTTGAGCGTCACTTGGTCCACACGATTCCCCTTCTGCACGGTGATCCGGACGTGATCCGACGAGACGTCTTGCTTCACGGACGTGATCGTCGGCGATTGGCCTGCGGGAACCGGCTCCAGGGCGGCAGCAAAGCAGGCCGCCGTGCTGTGACGTCCGATCATCACCAGCGGCACGCGGTCCAGAATGGACGCTCCCACTCCGTCACCCGTCAGCACTTCGCTGTCCCCGTCGGCGGCGACCAGCGTCTGGAGGGAGACCGATGCTCCGTCAAAACGTACGGCGATGGCCCCGTCCGTCGAGCCTGTCTTGACGTTGGCCAGGTATTCAGCGCCGGCAAAGGCCTGACGCAGATCAGCGGCTTGTGTGGCTGCGGCGGCTTCCACGGCCGAACTCCGATTGTGATACACCCAGTCAAAGCGACGCGGCCGATCGGAAGACAACTGGTCCACCACCAGCAAATAGTCGGACAGCAGGCACAGCAGGCGGCGGTGCAGCACGCCGGGATAGGCTTCCTGACAACGGGCCACAGCCACGGCACAGACGCCGGCTGGGTCAGAGGTGCTGGAAAAGCACTCCAACTGCCCCGCAGCGGCTCGCTGGGAAGCCCGGTCGACCAGCACGAGGTTATGTCCCAAGCTGGCTTTGTACCAGCGGCTGTGGATGGGCAGCCGGTACGCCTGGCTGGCGGCCCGACCAGGATCGACACCCAATTCGCAGCCATACCCAAAGAACACGAAACTCAGCTTGTCGTAGTGGCCATGGAATCCGCCGTACGGTCCGAACGTCATGGCGGCGGCCAGCTGTCCCGGTCCGGCGGTGCGGAGAACCGCATGTCCGGCGTTGGGGAACAGGCGGCTGTCGAGCCGTGGACTAGCAGGTCGCGGTTCCGGCGTACGGCCCAGCAGGATCGAGTTCCAGGTCGGCCGCTCGTTCAAGTACGGCAACAGGCGGGGATCGCGGCTGACGGACCAGGCGTATTCCAGGTACTCGGAGGCCGCTCGGGCGGAAGTCCGGACGTCGTCGCCGAATCGCGGCAGGGAACCGTCCGGGAGTGCGTATTCGATGGGCAGCGTGAACATCTTTTTCAGCGCCGGGTGACTCCAGAGATCGATCCCCAGCCGCCGCGCGCCCTCGACGATCCGCACCAAGGCCCCCAGCGTATAGAAATGGTAGCCCCAGCTGTTCTCGTACCACATGCCTTCGGCGGAGACGGATGCCTGCATCTGGAAAATGAAACCGTTCTTCGGATCGCCGATGGCCTTCGCGACCCAGCGTTCGTCGCCCAGCACGGCACCGCCGGCGAGCAGCCCCGCGTTGTGCCAGGTTTGCCAGTTGCTCTTGCCCGCTTTGTTCCGGTCCATGTTCTCCAGCATTGGCAGGATCAGCCCGTTGCGGATGGCGGCCCGGTCGTCGTCCGTGAGGCCCGGCGCATCGTGAATCAAGTCGAAGGCCGGCGCGATCTGCTCGGCCAGATGATTTGCCTCGTTCAGCGTTTGCTCGAAGAGATGCCCACCCGACGTGCCGGAAAGGATGGAACGCGAGGCGGTATGGTAGGGATACGTGCTGTATCGTTCGGCGTAACCGAGCAGCACCGCTGCGGCTGCTTTGGCAAACCGTTCCTCTCCGGTGATGGCATACGCCCAGGCGGCGTCGGCCATGTGCTGCAAGTTGCCGACGTGTTGGCGGGCGAAGATCACGTCGTCGTACGGTTCGCCTGAATAGACCTTTTGGCACCGCGGGCACTGATGATGCGTGTCGTCGATCGTCTTAAGCCCCAGCTGGCACGCCTCGCACTGGTACCATTGATTGTGTTGCCCGCCGCGAGGCGGAAAGGTCAACGGTCGGCCTAGGTTCTTGGCGGCGTGCTGGACGACCTCCGCCACCAGGCGGTGTTCCGGACCGCTTCCTCGATAGGCCGTTTGCAGCCGCGAGAGTTCTTCGGGCGTGCAGGCGATGGCCGGATGTCGCAACGGCTGCGGCAGCGTGACCCTGGGTGGCTGCCAATCGTCCCCCAACGCCCACCACGGCCCAAGGACGCAGGCCAGCAAGCTCACCAGTGATAGTCGTCGCACGAATTGTTTTCCGCCGTTGATTGCCGGTGATTGCAGCATCATTTGATCCTCTTGAATTCACGGCAGGGGTGCCGTTGCGCTCGATCCACCCTTTCCATTCTCAGCGAGCTGGCAGTGGATCTCCACGAGGTCGAAGCCCTTCCCTGTGGACTTTTCGTTCTTGCCCACCAGCGCGAAAAACAAATGGTTGGGTCCACGTGTGAGGTCGATTTCCGCCAGTCGCAACAGGTCTGTCTTGCCCCGGCGAGGGGCGTAGAAATCGACTGGCTTGCCGATCGGCTGGTCGTCGCGGAGCATTTGCACGATGCCCGCGTCAGGACCGGCAATCCCGACGGCCGACACCACGTACCGGCCGCTGCGCGGCACATCGGCGGTCAGTGCCACGAAGTGCTGCAAGAGGCTGGGGGGACCATCTTGCCTGAGGGAGAGAAAGCGGACGGTCTGGCCGTCAATCTGCTCCGCGACCCGGCCGATCGTCGCGTGATCCATGGAAAAAGAGCGGATAGGTCCCACCCAGGCGGGAACGATGACGAAGCCTTTCGGAGCCGTCACGGCCCGTGCCTGAACCGAGGGCAGTGGCGCCGCCTCGCCAGCGGCGCGGTCCAAATAGAAATACGTTACGCCCGTGTAGTCGGTCGCTGTCTGGTTGCCGACCGGGCCGTGCTCGATCGTCAGCAGCAGGCTGCGATGAAAGCTGTAGGCGTCGGCCAAGAAGAGCCGATAGCCGCCAGTGCGGGCGAGGTGCAACTGGTAATCGAGACAGCCGGAGAGCAGGAATGTCGCGCGATCGTCCCAGCGGCCGGGCAGGATGTACCAGCCTCCGTTGAAGAAGTCCTCGGAGCCGGTCCCGTGAACGGTCAGTTCTCCGTCGATCGTTGCCTGGTCGTCTCCTTCGAAAAACCCAGTATCGCCCGGCTTGGCGCCTTGGGCCTGGAGCGTTACACCCACCAGGTGGCCTCGGCCCTTCACATCGAGAAACGTGAAGGGCTGACCAACCGGCGTCGGATTCTCGCGGCGCCACACGGCCTGAAACCAGCCTTCCGCCGCCTCACGGGGACGATCCTGCCAGACCACCTCGGACGTAATCGTCACGTCGGGTCCTCCCGAACCACGCTCCGAAACCAACTCGATACGGGCGGAACGGTCAAACGGCATGGGAAAATTTGCGTAGCTCCAACCTTCTTTGGTGCCCAGGAGTAATGAGCACGCGGCTGGATCGCCAAAACTGGCTCCGAAGAAGTCGCCGGCGGGAACCTCGACGGCCGGCCGAGTGGAGCCGTCCCAGAACATGCGCAGAACAACCCGCCGATCCGGGCCGGCCAGAGCCTCCGCTGGCCCTAATTTCAACGACACAATGCGGCCGGGCTGAGTCGTTTCGTAGACCGTGACCGGCTTGTCGGGGCTCAAC
>CAYPGE010000574.1:0-4361 GCA_964409865.1 uncultured Pirellulaceae bacterium | reverse complement strand
ACGGGCCGGTCAGGTTCACGAACTCGACTTGCTCTTCGGCCGCCAGACGCATCAGCCGGCTGCGGTAGCTGTCGCCTTGAGGATCCGCGTCGTAGGCCCACTCCTGGTCGGCCCGCGGATCGTAGGTGCCGAAGACCGGCGACATGAGCATCACTTCCACCTGCGGCCGGGCCGCGCGGACCTGGTCGATCACCGCGCGGATCGACTCGGTGTCGTCCCGCTGGCTGATGCCGCCGATCATCAACAGGTCGGGTTCGTGCTTCAGCACCCACTCGTCGACGCGGTTCTCCTCCTTGTACCACCAGCAGCCGGTGCTGCCGCGCACGGAACGGATCTTGACCACCTTGCACTGGGGGTACATCCGTTCCAGGAGCAATTCGTACTGCGACGAGCCCGTGTCGTTGACGATGCTATCGCCGAGCATTACGATCCGCAGCGTGCCGCCGTCGCGCAGCCGCTGCACGGTCTTGGGGATGTACTGCCAGCGATCCGCAGGCGGCGTGTATTGGAGCGGCTCCATGGCTTGGTAAATGGCGTCGATCCGCTCCAGCGGCGTCAGGCCCTGATGGCGGTCGGCGACCGTGCCGTTGACCAGGAAATAGCCGATCCGCGCCGTCCGGCCGGTGCTGCCCGCCGGGATCTTCTCGGCTACGCGGAGCCGGAGCGAGTGTTCGGCGGCGGGTGTGAGGCCGTCGGCCAACAATCCGGCCTGCGGACAAAGTTGTTCTCGGCCGGGCTGGAAACAGGTCTTGAACTGCCAAGGGCCGCCGTCGATCGAACATTCCAGGTCGCCGCTGTCGGGTCCCACGGCGCCGAACCAGCCCACGGCGTCGCCGCGGAAACGCAGCGTGGCCGTCGGGCCGGGGGTGTCGCACACCAGCACGCTGCGGAACTTGCCGACCGCGCTGCGGTACAGTCGCTCGTCCATCGTGTTTTCCTGGCCCGTCTTCCAGCCCGGTTCGAAGTCGGCCGCTTCGTAGGCGACCAGCCGCGCCGTGTCCATCGGCGCCTCGCCCAGCGGCGCCGGGAGCGGGTGCTTCTGCGGCGCCGAGTCAGCCGCCTCGGCCTGTGCCTTGTCCAACAGCGGGCGGATCGCCGCCGCACACGAGGCGTGGCCCTCGTCGGTCAGCGGAACGTCGCCGGCGTGGACGCTGGCGATGTTGTAGTGCTGCGCAATTTCCTCGTGCCAGGCGACTGCCGGCGACGGCGGCGAACACGCGTAGACGAACAACAGATCGGCCTGGGGATGGGCCCGGCGGACCTGGCGCACCAGGCCCTCCAAGGCCGCGCGGCCGCGCTGGGCATCTTCCATCGCATCGGCCGCAGCCAGTTCGACCACGACCAGGCCCAGCGGCAGATAGTGCTGAACCACGTCGGTCGACGCGCGAAACGCGGCCAGCCACGAGCCCGCGCCCGCTACCGAGTGGTCGAATTCGACGAGGCCCGTCCCCGGCGCCAAGCCGCGGATGTGGGCGGTCGTCAGCGCCCGGTAGCAAAGGTTGTCTCGGCTGGCGCCGCTGCCCTGGGTCAGCGCCCCGCCCAGATAGACGATCCGCGCCGGCTGGGCCGCCTGCTTGGCCTCGGCGAGGGTGCGAAAACAATTGGCCAACCCGCCGCGGGCCTGAACCGCGTCCTCGGCGTGGACCGCCAAGACCAGAACCAAGCCCACGATTCCGCCGACGCACACGGTGAGACTCTTTCTCATAACTACCTCCGTCCAGTAATAGACCTTCTTGCTGCTTGAGCCGTATCGCCAACTTGGATCACTGGTCAGCGCAGGGTGAGGGGGCGGACGCGGACCTTGTTCGCAGTAATGACGATGAACTTACCGCGGGGGGTTGACTGGATCACGGACCACGCCTGTGCCAAGCGTCCAATTCGATCCGGAAGAGCAAGTTTGCCCATCCGAAGCAGCACAATCCCATGGGAGTTCAGGCGGTCCCGAAACACCAATTCGCCGAAGTCCTTGTCCTCGGTCAGCAGGAGACGACTTTCCCTTTCGGCCGTATGAAGCAGAACCGAATCAACTTCCCGCACCAGGGACTCCGCGGCATGCAGCACGTCGCAGCCCTGATTCCTCAGCCACATGACCATATCGCCGGCAATGTTCTCGTCGGCAAGCAGTTTCAACATGCCCGAACCTTGCTACTGGTAAATGGTCTGTTCCATCGCCAGCACGTCCGAGGCGTACTGCATGGCCGCCTGCACATGTTCCGGTTGCAGTCGCGGGTAGTTACGCAACAGATCATCGAACGCAATTCCGGTTCCCAGTTCCCGCAAGACGTGCTCGACCGTAAGTCGAGTTCCTTTGAACACCGGCTTGCCCAACATGACGTCTTTTCGCTCTTCGATGTAGTCTGCCCATCGTATGGTCACGATTGCTCTCCTCTGCTTTTCCGTTTCGGCGGCACAAGGTGTCTTCCGTACTCGGAGTGTGGCGAGTCGTCCGTTGTCTGTGGCTGGTTCGCGGTACAACCTTGAACTATATAACCGGCTGATCGGCATTGGCAAGTAGCCGTCAGCGGAGTCGTTCGCAGAATGGGAAACGAAACGGGCCGCTTCCCGCAGCTTGAACGAGCTGGTTTGCGCCGGTGGGACGTTCAATTGCCGGCACCGGTGATTTTGAGTAGGATGCGACAAGCAGAAGGCCGCTTGATCGAGAGAGGACCGGTTCGGACCTTTACCGAGCGATCTTCGCCAGCAGATTTCCTGGATGCCGAAATCTCCCATGTTGCAACGTTATCTGATCATCTGGCTGGTTCTTTCGTCCTGGGTCGCTCTAATGTGGCAGCGCTGGTTTCCCGGTCTGCTGGACCCGTTTGTGGCAAGCAAACCGCTGCTGCCGTGGCTGATCACCGTGACGATGTTCGCCATCGGCTGCATGTTGCCGCGCGACGAGGTGCGGCAGGTACTGCGCCGCTGGCCGCTGGTGCTCAGCGGCACGGCCGTGCAGTATCTCAGCATGCCCGCGCTGGCATACTGCTTTGCCCATGTATGGGGGCTGTCGGGCGATTACCTGATCGGGCTGCTGCTGGTGGGATGCGTCCCGGGGGCCATGGCCTCGAACGTGCTGACCTTCAACGCCCGCGGCAACACCAGTTATTCGGTCAGCTTGACGACCACGGCCACGCTGCTTTCGCCCTTGGCCGTGCCGATCGCCTTGGGCATCGCGGCGCATGCCCAGCAGCAGATCGATGCCCGGCAGTTGCTGAGTACGGCGGTAAGCCTGTTGCTGACGGTCGTGCTCCCGGTGATCTCGGGCCATCTGCTGGCGCGGCGTTTTGCCGGATTTGGAAGCTGGGCGGTGCGGCTGGGTCCCAGCGTCGCGAACTTGACGATCCTGTGGATCATCGCGGCCGTCGTCGGACTCGGCCGCCAGCGTTTGCTCGGGGTGGATTCCAGCGTGCCCCTGGCGCGGCTGCTCGGGGCCCTGATCTCGGTCAACCTGGCTGGCTATCTGGCGGGCTATTTCAGCGGCGTCTTGCTGCGGCTTCCGGAGCCGATGCGGCGCGCGTTGACATTGGAGATCGGCATGCAGAACGCTGGCCTCGGCGCGACCTTGGCGACCCAACTGTTCACCAGCGAAGCCGTGGCCCTGGCTCCGGCCATGTACACCTTCGGCTGCATGCTCACCGGAACCGTCCTGGCCAACATCTGGTCCCTCCGCCCGCCTCGCGCATAGTACCGGTCAGGAAGAACTCGAGCGAATAGGAATCTGCAATAGTAGCGGCTGTGGGATGGCTGGGACCAAGAGCACCTTGATCTTCCACCCGATCCTCCACGCAATTCAGCAAGGCGGCGGGCCTTGGTTATTCGCCGTCAAACCGATCCCAAGCGGAATCGAACCGGCGATAACGTTGTCGAGCAGCGGCCTGCCGCATGTGGGTCGAGCGCAGGAATGAAAGCACAGCCCCCACAACCAGAAAAATCGTCATCAGGATCAGCCACGCTCGCGGTTCAAACGATCTTACGCCACGCAGAAAACTGAAACCGTCCAGCTGCTGTAACACCCAAGCGACCAGATTGAGCACCGACTGGACCCACGAAATCATGATGGCCACCCTCAGCAAGCACCCTTCAATAGGCACGCGGTCAGATTTTTTGGTTGAAAAGAAGCCCAGCTTTTCTGAAGAAGGCTCGCTTCCGCGACAGCGCAACATCCAAGAACTTCTAAGAACCGCTAACAAAACCGTTCGGCGCGGGTCTCTGACCCCGCCGAAACCGCCGACCGAAGAACTTCTAAGAACCGCTAACAAAACCGTTCGGCGCGGGTCTCTGACCCCGCCGAAACCGCCGACCGAAGAACTTCTAAGAACCGCTAACAAAACCGTTCGGCGCGGGTCTCTGACCCCGCCGAAACC
>CAYPGE010000573.1:0-4364 GCA_964409865.1 uncultured Pirellulaceae bacterium | reverse complement strand
CTGCTGCAGCAGGGGGACCGCCACCGCGGGGTCGACTTTCGACAGCGGATACGCCTGGAACTCGGGCTGGAAATCGCCCGCCGCAGCGCCGCTGCCCAGTTGCTCCAAGGCGGGTTTGATCTTCTCGTGGTCCTCCGGCCGGGCCCAGACCAGGATCCGTCGCGATTTGGGGTCGACCACGAACTTGGCATCGGGAAACAAGGTGGTTACGAACGTCGAAATCGTCGTCGGGTCGGCCACGGCACACGTGTAGGTCACCAGCTGCAACTGCTCGGTCTGCGGCACGTCTTGTTGCAGTTGCTTGATCAACTCGGCGATCTTGAGCTGCTCGCTGGGCCGGGCCCAGACGGTCACCGCTCCGGGGTCGTCGCCACTGAGCAGCTGCAACCCCGGCATTTCGGTTTGCAGCGACGGCAGGACGGCCTCGAAGCGTCTCTTCTGGGCCGCCGTGACCGGATACACGGCCAACTTGCGCGGTTCTTCGGGCGGCGTGCTGGACTCGAATTGCTCGATAATCTTCTGGATGGCCTCGTGATCGGCCGCCGTCGCCACCGCGATCAGCCGCTTGTTTTCCGCGTCCGGCGTCAGCTCTGCCGCAGGAACCATTTCCTTGAGGATGTTCAGCAGACCCTCGGACGGTTCTCGCATCAGGGGATGAAAGCGAACGGCAGGACCGGCGTCGCCCGCCAGGCCGGGCTGCAGCTGTTGCAGCGTGGTGCGGATCAACTGCTGGTCGGCGGGAACGGCCAGAGCGATCAGGTTACTGCTCTTGGCATCCAGCGTCAGCTGAGCGTCGGGAGCCAGTTTCTGCAGCAGGGCCAGCGTGGTTTCGGCATCGACCTTGACCAGCCGGTGAATCTCCAACTGCGGTGTATTCTGCGGCGCCGGGCCTTGGCCGAGCCGTTCCAAGGCGCGGCGCACGATCTCGTGCTCCTTCTCTGTCGCCCAGACGATCAGGTTTTTGACTTTGCTGTCGATCGTAAAGCGGGCATTGGGGACCAGTGGCTGCAGCGAGGCGACCAGCGTACCCGCTGTGGTGGCGTCGGTGAAGCCAAACAGCGGATAGGATTCGAACCGCGGCTGCTCGTCCGCGGCCGGCTCGGCTTCCAGCGTCTTGATGGATTCCGCCAACGCGGCTTGATCCTCGGGCGGCGCCCAGACGAGCAGACGTTTGGTCGGCGCGTCGAGCACGAGTTGGGCCTTGGGATAGCGGGTCTTCAGCAACTCCAACAGACTGGCCGGATCCGACGACTTGATCGTGTACGTGGCCAGTTCCGGTTCGCCCTTGGCAGGCGTGGCCTTCTGGAACTGTTGGAAAGCCGTCTCGATCGCGGTTTGACTGTTCGGCGGAGCCAGCACCATCAAGCGTTCGTTGTCCGTATCGACGGTGATTTTCGCCTGCGGGTCGACTTTGGCCAGCAATTCCAGTACTTCGGGCGGCGGCGTCTGCTCGAACGGGTAGAAACGCAACTGGGGCGACTGCGGATCGGCCGGGTTCGGCCGCAGTTTTTCCAGCGTGGCTTTGATTCGTTCATGATCGGCTGCCGTGGCCACCACGACCAGCCGCTGTTGCGCGGCGTCCGGCGTGAACTCGGCCAGCGGGACCAATTGCTGGAGGATCGTCTGCGTGGCGGTCGGATCGGCCCCGCCCAAAGGATACGCTTCCATGGTGCGGTCGTCCTCGGCCGCCTTGGCCAGCCCCAGCTTGTCCAGCGCGGCCTTGACCCGCTGCTGCTCTTGCGCCGTGCCGTAGACGATCAGCCGGCTGGTCCGTGCATCGGCCGTGATCTTGGCCTCCGGCACCACGGCCTGGAGTTGCGTCACCGCGGTCTCGGCGCCCGCGGCGGCGCCGGCGCGGATCTCGTAGATCTCGAACTGAGGCTGCTGTTCGGCTGCCGGCTCGGCTTGCAGCTTTTCGATCTCGACCTTCAGCAACGCATGATCTTCCGGCGAGGCCCAGACCAGCAGCCGCTTGGCCGTCGCGTCGAGCACGATTTGCGCCTTGGGATAGCGCGTCTGCAGTCCCTCCACCAGTCCCGTGGCCGTGGCGGATTTCAGCGGGTAGGTCGCCAGTTCCGGTTTGCCCTTGGCCGGCTTTTCCTTCTGGAACTGCTGGAAAGCGGTCTCGACGGCCGTTTGGCTGGTCGGCGGCGCCACCACCATCAGCCGCGTGTTGTCTTTGTCGACCGTGATCTTCGCCTGCGGGGCGATCTTGGCGAGGAGGTCGAGGACGTCGGCCGGCGGCTCCAACTCGAAGGGATAGAACCGCAGTTGCGGCGCCAGCGGATCGGCCGGGTTCGGGCGCAGTTTGTCCAGCGTGGTCTTGATTCGTTCGTGATCGGCCGCCGTGGCCAGCGCGTACAGCCGTTGTTGTGTGGCGTCCGGTGTGAACTCGGCCAGTGGGACCAACTGCTGGAGGAGCGTCTGGGTGGCGGTCAGATCGGCCCCGTCCAACGGGTACGCTTCCATGGTGCGGCCGTCCTCCGCGGCCTTCTCCAGCCCCAGTTTCTCCAGGGCCGATTTGACCAGTTGCTGCTCTGCCGCCGTGCCATACACGACCAGGCGGCTGGTGCGCGCGTCGAACGTGATCTTTGCTTCCGATACCAGCGGCTGGACCTGAGCAACCAGGGCCTCGCCTGCCGAGTCGGTTCCGGCGGTGCGGACTTCATACGTCTCGAGGTGCGGCTGGTCCGCATCCGCAGCGCCGCCGCCCGCCTGGACCTGCTGGAGCGTCGCCCGGATGGCCTGCTGGTCCGCCGGCTTGGCCAGCGCAATCAGGCTCCGCGACCGCGCGTCGTAGCTGAGCTTCGCGTCGGGAACCAGCTTTTCGAGCATGGTCAGCAGGTTCGTGGGATCCACCCGCGTCAGCCGGTACAGTTCCAACTGGGGCGAGGTCAGGGAATCGCCGGTGAGTCCCCCGCCCAGTTTGCTCATCGCGGCCTTGATCGTCTCGTGCTCCGCAGGCGAGGCCCAGACGATCATCGCCGCCCCGTCTTCCTGCAGCGACATGGTCGCCTTGGGAACGATCGCTTTGAACGCCTCGACCAGTTTCGCCCCCGCCTCCGGCGCCGGCGGGTCCAGCCGGTACACGTCGACACGCCGCTCGCGCTCCGCGGCGGCCGTCGAGCCAATCTGGTCCAGGATCGTCTGGATCATGGCGTGCTGCGCCGCCGTCGCGTTGGCGTTCAGCTGGTTCAGGTTCGGATCGTAGACCAGTTGGGCCGCCGTGACGAGCTTCTCCAGGATGGACAGCAGCGCGTCCGGGTCCGCCTTGTCGATGGGATAGATCTTCAGCTCTTTGGGCTCGGGCTTGGGCGGCACCGGTGCCGATGGCTCCGGCTTCGGTTCAGGAAGGGATTCGACCACCTTCTGGACGTTGCTCATGATGCCCGCCCGATCGGTGACGAACAGTTGCTTCGTCGGGGGAACCGCGAGGAGTTTGTGATAGGGCCCCAGCAGCGGCGTCACGGCGGCGGTCACGGCCGCCGGGTCGCGGCGGCCCAGCGGAAATTCGACCGTCACCAATTCGTGCTTGCCCCGCTGCTCGACTTCCTCCGGCGTGACTTTGGGGATCAACCCTTCCGGAAACTCGCCCGACAAGTCGATCAGGGTCAGCATGCGTTCGCGGCGGATGAGCGTGTAGCCTTTGGTCAGCAGCACGCTGTTCAACAGATCGAGCGCCTCCGACACCGAATAGTCGCGGTTATCAGAATAGTTGAAGGAGCCCGGCGGCGGGGCGTCCAAGACGAGCGACAGGTCGGCTTGTTCCGCAAACCACTCCAACACATCCGACCAGCGCTGGTAGCGGAAGGTAAACTTCAACCGCTTCTCCGCCGCCTCCGCCTGCGGCTTGGCGGACTTGTCGTCGGATTTGACGGTCGGCCTCGGTGATCTACGCTTCGCTGCCTCCGCGCCGGACGCGGACGCTTCCGCGGCGGGCTTGGGCGCTTCCGCAGCCGGTGCGGGGGTTGGTTCCGCCGGCTTGGGCGCTTCGGGAGCCGGCGCCGGAGTTGGCTCCGCCGGCTTGGGCGATTCGGCAGCCGGCGCCGGAGTTGGCTCCGCTGGCTTGGGCGATTCGGCAGCCGGCGCCGGAGTTGGCTCCGCCGGCTTGGGCGCTTCGGCAGCCGGTGCCGGAGTTGGTTCCGCCGGCTTGGGCGCTTCGGGAGCCGGCGCAGGAGTTGGTTCCGCCGGCTTGGGCGTTTCGGGAGCCGGCGTGGGAGTTGGTTCCGCCGGCTTGGGCGCTTCGGCAGCCGGCGCCGGAGTTGGCTCCGCCGGCTTGGGCGATTCGGCAGCCGACGCAGGGGTTGGTTCCGCCGGCTTGGGCGCTTCGGGAGCCGGCGCGGGGGTTGGCTCCGCCGGCTTGG
>CAYPGE010000572.1:0-4377 GCA_964409865.1 uncultured Pirellulaceae bacterium | reverse complement strand
AAGCGATCCGGGTGACTTCGCCAGCCGTCTGAACAATCACCAAGCCTTTCAGCGCTAGCCGCCGGAGTTCGTCCAGGACGTCCGCTCGTTCCATCCCGAATAGCGCCCAGAGCGGGTCGGCCGTCACCGCATTGTCACCGCTGCCCGCAAAGTGCAGGTCGTATGCGAGGATCGCCGCCGTGCGAGGTTCGATTCGGTAGTGCAGGATTTTCCGCACTCGTTTGGGGCCGCGTTCCAGGAGACCGAAGTCGGCACAGGAGCCGGTCAGGTACGAAGCCACCCGGCGAATCGTCGAAGCCGACCAGGGGCGGGCTGTCTTCCCATCCCGGTTGGCAGAGATCACAAACTCCTTGGCGTCGTCATTGGAAATGGTCTGCCGCCCGGCTGCGTAGGCGCCCCAGTACGCCTCTCGGACGAAGTCGGCCAGGATCGTGTTGGCTCGGCACGTATACGTGAACAGCAGTTGCTCGAATTCGCGGGCGCTCAGCAGGGGAAACAGCGTTTTCAACAGCATGGCCGGCTTGGCCGAGTCGCACAGGAAGCGGGGCGCGAAACACTCCGTGACGAGGTTGCGCAGCCGACGGGCCGACATGGAGGGAAAGCGTCCCGACTGCAACGCGGCCTGATTCAGCGCGGGCACTTCCATGCCCGGCTGCCAGAGTTCCAGCAGGGATCGAGTCTCCTCGACCATGCCCAGGCCGGCCTGAAGTTGGGTTGTGTAGGGTGACGACTTCATGTCTTGTCGGATGTCTTGTCGGCAAAGTAGGGATAGACGTGCGAGCCGCCGTCGAACGCCGCCGCATAGTGACCGGCGGCTGTTCGCCAGGCTCGGGCGTCTCGGATTGCCGCGGTCTCGGCGATCCGCGTTGGCCCCACGCCAGCGCCGCCGGGCACGTCGCTGTGTTCCTGCAGGAAACCGATCGCAGCAGACGTGTCGGTCACATGGCGGGCGATCCGCTGAACCGCCTGCTGGTCGTGCAGGAAGCGGTGAATTGCCTGTTCCATGTCCTCGGGGAGCCGGAACAAGTGGTAGACGTGCCCGACGCCGATGTGTTCGTCATGGAC
The DNA here is from genome assembly GCA_964409865.1 of uncultured Pirellulaceae bacterium. Taxonomy (GTDB): domain Bacteria; phylum Planctomycetota; class Planctomycetia; order Pirellulales; family Pirellulaceae; genus Anammoximicrobium. Next base: position 3,312 of record CAYPGE010000572.1, on the reverse strand, counting down.
TTTTGCCGCCGCCTGCCTGACGGCCTGGCACTGGGCCAGGAACACGGTCCTGGCGAAAACTGGGGCCAGAAACGCCTTGCTGCTGGGCGCGAAGAACGAACTGGGCCACCAGGCGGATTGCCCGTGTTCGCCGAGATATCCGACAACGGCCCGCATCGCCGCGACTTGTTCTAGGAAAGTGAAGTCCATGCCCGAATCTCGGCGTCTTCCTTGGTTGTGGTGGCGTCCTGTCTTCCGTGCGTATGGCGGGCAGGCACCGGCCACTGAACAGGTCTCTCCCGAAATCTTGACCTACGTCCTGTCGAAGATCCGCCATCAGAACGACTTGTGATATTGGACAGTTGCCAGATGGCACTGTCAATGATGCTACCCAGCCCGGACAGTGCCATCCGACATCAGAAAGGCGAGGAGCCGGCGCAGGTGGAGTTGGCCGCGATTTCCACAAGGGTGGCTTTCCCACGGTAACACAACGGTCCCAAGAAGTGCGAGCGTAGGCATGAGTGCGGCACTTTGCGAATAGCGGGCTGTCGCGGACCAAGGAACGGCGTTCAACCGGTTCTGGTAGGATAAGCCGGTGCTTTCGCTCCGCTTCGAAGGCGAGTCGGACGACGAGTTCCGGGCGCGGGCGGAGCGGGCGCTCCGTATCGCCAAGGTGCTGGTGAGTGCGTGTCTGGCCAATCGGTGCATGCTGCGGAGCATCGCGGATGCGGCACTGCCGTACACGGAAGAGAGCGTGCGGGGCAGCCCGGCCGTCCGGGTCGAGTACGAGGAGGCCATCGCGATCGGAGATCTGGGAAGCGGCTTGTCGGCGACGAGGTCGAAACGGTGGGGCGACGGGCCGTGGGTGATGCCGCTGGAGCCGGACGATGAGTTCTTTCCGGATCGGGTGACCTACATCTACCTGGCGAACAGTCTGTACAATCGTCGCTTCGAGCAACGCCGCCGACTGAAAGAACTGCTGGGGAAACGATTGCGGCCGCTGGTGGAAACCGCGAAGCGTCGGACCAAGGCGTTGTTCCTCGATCTGCTCACCAGGGAGGAGGCTGACGCGATCCGCCGCATCTTGAACGTGGAGCCGGCGATCTTTTGGCGGGCGTGTGCGGGGCGAACATTCCTCGACCTTCCGCCGCGGCTGGTTCAACGCGAGCTGGATTTCGGTTGGGAAGAAGCCTGACGGCTGTTTCGTACCGGGTCGTGTTCACCAACGACTCTGCGCACAATGCAGTGCAAGTTGGGCTGCTCTGGAGCCTCGAAACCGCGGCGGTGGTGTCGCTTTCGAAGACAAACAGTACGTATTTGAACAAAATGCGGCAATGGCGGCGTCTGCCCATTCACGTATCACCAGTCCCGGCAATGATTTACGCCCAGTTCACGCCCAGCGTGGCTCGCGCAGATGCGGCGGAATGCGGCAATGGGATTGGGGCGGCAAAGCTCGTGTTCATGTCGTCGGGGATGGCGCGGGGGCGTTTCGTGGATACCAGCGGTTGGCCGGACCGGGAACCTCCGTCGAGCGATACTCGAAGATCACCTCGGCCTGGGCGAGGAACCGGCCGAGAGCCGCTTGCCTGCCAAGCAGGATGAGGGCGGCGTATGTGATGCCGTCTGGGGTGATCAGCCCGGCGTCGCGGAGCAACTGCTCGTCCGAGAGCGTGCGAAGCTGGGGATTCTTCGAGTGGCCCTGCCAGCGGCGGCGGAACTGCTTGATCGCGGCAGGGTCGAGATCGGCCGGCGTGGCACGCTTGCAGACTTCCGCCGAAAAATCGGGAGCCGCCTCGTCGAAGATCCGCTTCAGCATGTCGGGCGTCATGGGGGCCAGGTCTTCGCCGCTCCGCATCCAGTACGCACCCTATGGATCTCGATCAGCATGGCATACGCGTCGACATTCTGGCCCAGTGGCGAGAAATCGAACGGGGGAAGGGGGAGGCCGGTGACGCTGTGCAGGGTGTCGACCACTGCCCAGCGGATGACGCTGACCGTCATGCCGAGAACCCGATATCGTCACCCCGGCGGATCGAACTGCGGGATCTTCAGGGTCTCGCCGTCTTTCAGCGCGGACTGGTGGGCGACGATTCCGGGCACGGTCATGGCCAGGGCCTCGTAGATGTTCACCAGCGGTTCGCGGTCTTCGAGAATCGCGGTGATGAATTCATGGGTCAGGCGGCCGTGGGAGCCGCCGTGGCCGCCTTCGGTTACTTGGGGCGGGAGCGGCGGGCGGTCGATGTCGGGCAGGTTCTTTTCCGCGCCCTGGTACGTCGTACCGTCCATCCAGCCGCGTTCGCCAAAGACGCGGCCCGTTTCCACACCCAGACTGTGGATCGACCGGGTCCGGCACATGCGGAACGAGCCGCCCTCGCTGGTCTGGAACAGGGCGATCTCGTCGCTGAACGGGTTGTTGTAGCGGTTGGCTCCGGGCTGGAATGCCTCCTGCTGGCCGCGGAAGCCCTGGCACGAGACGGCCGTCAGCCGCTTGCCCGTGACGCCCACGTAGTAGGCCGTGGCATGGGTGGGGTACCAGGCCGGGGGCATGCCCCGGCGCCAGTCCTTGTACGAATCAAGGACGCCGACCATGTAGTGATGGTACTCGCCTTCGGAGTACACGAGCCGCCCAAAACCGCCCGCCACGTAAACCTGGCGCATGGCGTAGCAATCGGCCCGGTAGGAACTCGTCTCGGCCATCATGTATTTCAGGCCGGCTTTCTTGACGGCCTCCAAGAGCTGTTCGCCGTCTTCGATCGATCCCAACGTCGCCGGCACGGCCGTCATCACGTGCTTGCCGTGCTGGAGCACCTCGATACTGTGCCGGGCGTGGCTCGCGGCATCGGTGGCCAGAAACACGGCCTCGATCTTCGGGTCCTGGACCAGCACCTCCAGCGATTCGTAGGTCTTCTCGCAACGGCAAGCCTGGGCCAGCGCCGCACAGCGATCGGGAAACAAGTCGCTGACGGCCACGATCTCGACGTTGGGGTGATCCTGGAAACTGAACGCGGCGCCGAATCGGCAAACGCCGTAGCCGACAATGCCGCAGCGGATCTTGCGGTCCGAAACCGGCTGCCATTTCTTTTCCGTTTTGGACGCCTCCGCAGCGACTGCGCCGACGGCCCAGGGTGCGGCCACCGCCGCGCCCAACGATCCGATACCCATCGTTCCGAGAAAATCACGCCGGCGAATTGAGTGTTTTGACATGGATCACCTCCTCCTGGGGTTCGTGGGGAAACTTGGTCATCTAGCAGCGTTCGAGAAATAACGGTCCAGTGTTTCTTGCCGATCATCACACGGAGCGTGATGGCTACTATTTCTCGAACGCTGCTTAGC
>CAYPGE010000571.1:0-4392 GCA_964409865.1 uncultured Pirellulaceae bacterium | reverse complement strand
GCCTGAAGCAGCAGGAGCCACACGCCGCCAAGTCCTGAAGTACGGCGTGTGCGGCCTGGCGTGTTTGAGCGCGGGCGCGGCAGGCGTGTCCTATCTGGCGCGGCGCAGCGGATCGCTGGCTGCGGCGGCGCGGTCGACCGATGTTTTCCACAACGACGCGCCCACCGGCCCGTTGTGGGAGCGGTGGCAGCAACAAGGCTGGGTCCGCGAAGCGCGGCACTATCTGAAGCTGGGCAAGAACGTCCAGTGCCGGCTGTGCCCGAACGAATGCCTCCTGAAACCGGAAGACCGTGGCCGCTGCCGCAACCGGGTCCACAAAGACGGCAAACTGTACACGCTGGCCTACGGCAACGCCTGTGCGTTTCACGTGGACCCCATCGAAAAGAAGCCGCTGTTCCACTTCCTGCCCGGCACCGACGTTTTCTCGTTCGCGACCTCCGGTTGCGGATTTCGCTGCCTGAACTGCCAAAACTGGGACATCTCGCAACGCAAACCCGAGGAGACCAAGGACCCGCGCGGCGAACCGCTGCGGCTGACTCCGGAGAACATCGAGTCGCTGACGCGCGACGACATCGACCGCCTGAGCCTGCTGCCCGACGACGTGGTGGCGCTGGCCGAACACCTGCACAGTCCCTCGGTTGCCTACACCTATTCCGAACCCAGCGTGTGGTTCGAGTACATGATCGATACGGCTCAGCGGGCTCGGGCGAAAGGGATCAAGAACGTCTGGGTCACCTGCGGCTACATCCAGCAGAAACCGTTGGTCGAACTGTGCCGTTACCTGGACGCTGCCAATGTCGATCTAAAGAGCTTCGATCCGGAGGTCTACGGCAAGCTGAATTCGGGCACGCTGGAGCCCATCCTGGAGACGCTGAAGACGCTCAAACGCGAAGGCGTGTGGTTCGAAGTCACAAATCTGATCGTGCCCACGTACACGGACAACCTGGAGATGATCCGCCGCATGTGCGGGTGGCTGCTGGACAACCTGGGCCCGGACTGCCCGCTGCATTTCTCCCGGTTTCACCCGGCGCACAAGCTCACCCACCTGCCGCCCACCCCGACCGAGATCCTGGTCGCAGCCCGCGACCTGGCGCGTCAAGCAGGTCTGCATTACGTGTATCTCGGCAACATCCGGGGGATCGAAGGTGCGGAAACCACCTTCTGTCCTCATTGCGGCAAGACGGTGGTCGAACGCGACGCTTTCTTCGTCAGCGTCAACCAAATCAAGTCCGGTGCCTGCTCGTCCTGCGGCACGAAGATCGCGGGGGTGTGGAGTGCGTGACACCTTTCTGCCTATTCTCCGAGAGTTCTTGAACGCACGTTCTCTACAGGGTACGATTCAGATAGTCGCTCGCAAACGCAATTGGGAGCCCCAGTGATGCCATCGGTTTTACCGCTTGACCGCATGACCACCGGCGAGAAACTGCAGGTCATGGAAGAGATTTGGGACGATTTGTGTCGAACCCCGGAAGAAGTGACGTCTCCCGCGTGGCATGAACCCGTTCTGCGCGGACGTGAAGAGCGCGTTCGGGCGGGTGACGCTCAGTTCATCGACTGGTCGCAGGCCAAGCGCGAAATCCGGGACGCTGTGCGATGAAAGTTCAGATCCTCGACGAGGCGAAACAGGACGTCCTCGACGGGTATCGATTCTACTCGCGTCAGGCGGAGGAGTTGGGAAACTACTTCTTAGAACCGCTAACAAAACCGAAATCGGAGACCTTCGGTCGGCGGTTTCGGCGGGGTCAGAGACCCGCGCCGAACGGTGGAGGGGTTGCGAAACTACTTCTTAGATTCCCTGTACGCTGATATCGATTCTCTGGAGATCTACGGCGGAATACACGCCCGCGAATTCGGGTATCACAGGCTGTTGGCCAAGCGCTTCCCCTTTGCCGTCTACTACAAAATCGAGAATGGCGTTGTCCGAGTGCAGGCTGTTCTGGATTGTCGGCGCGACCCGGCATGGATTCGGCGGCGTTTGACATGACCGACTCGGTTCCAAGGTCGAACCCAAGCCGATTACAGCCTCCATGGTTTCCGGTACGCCCGGCCCAGCAAACGGTTGGCGGCCTCGTCGCCGGGGAAGCACTCTCGCTCCGGGTCCCAGCGCAGTTTTCGCCGCAGCGTCATGGCGATGTTGCCGATGTGGCAGATGGTGTTGCAGCGCTGGGCGATCTCCGCCGGGAAGTAGGGATCTTTTCGCGATTTGACGCAGTCCAGAAAGTTGCGGTGTTCGCCCTGCGGGCAGGTGTACAGGTGCGTTTCCTCCGGCCCGATGACGCTGTCCAGGATCTTCTGCGACGAAGCCTCGACAGGCGCCCGCCAGCCCTGGTTGCCGACCCAGCCGTCGCTGCCCTCGAAGCGGATCGACGGTTGCGTGCTCTTCACGTACAGCGTCACGCCGCTGGCATACTTGTACGTGAGATCGAAGTGGTGCGCCGTGTCGTACAGGCCGCCCGCGAAGTACTGGCCGACGCCTTCGACTTCGACCGGTCCGGTGTGCTCGGTGTCGTTGCCCCACTGGGCGGTGTCGAGCAGGTGCAGGCCCCAATCGGTGAGCATGCCGCCGGAGTAATCGCTGATCCAGCGGAAATTCCAGTGCATGCGGTCCGGACAGAAGGGCGCCCAGGGGGCTGGTCCCAGCCACATGTCCCAATCCAGTCCCGGCGGCACTTCCACCGGCGTTGGGTTGCCGGGAGTGCCCGGACCGGCCGGCAGACCGACGTGGATCGTGTGGACTTTGCCGATCCGTCCGTTGCGCACCAGTTCGGCGATGCGCAGGTACTGAGGCACCGAACGGTCCTCGGTCGATGTCTGGTACACGGCCCCGTAGCGCTGGACCGCTTCGCACAGCACGCGGCCCTCGGCGATCGTCAACGTGGGTTTCTCGCAGATCACGTCCTTGCCCGCCTTGATCGCCATCACCGACATGGGCACATGCCAGTGGTCAGGCGTCGAGATCATTACGGCATCCACGTCGCCGCGGTCGATCACCTCGCGGAAGTCCTTGGTGACCTGGCAATGGAGCTTGTCCCCCATCCGGTCTTTCACGTCCTTCACGGCGCGGTCCAGGTTGCGCTGGTCCACCTCGCACAGCGCCACGACTTGCGCATCCCGGTTTCCCATAAAAGCATGCATGTTGGCCATGCCTTGTCCACCCAGGCCGATGCAGCCGATGGTGATCCGTTCCGAGGGCGCCACGGCCTCGCCCAGGCCGATTGCGCGAGCGGGAATGATCGTCGGCGCCCCGATAACTGCCGCCGTTTTCAAGAAATTCCGCCGCGTCCAGATCTGCTTGCGTGACATCGTGCTGGCTCCTGGAATGTCTGGTCAATACTCGTGCGTCTGTCATGGTGGCACGGCCTACTTGTTGGCCGTGCCGAATGATCCGCAATTACCGGTAAAACGGTCTGGCAGTCGGCAAATGCATTGTTTCCAGTGTAACCGCTCCTACGACGAAAGGCAGTAGGGCGGGAAAGAGCGTAGGCTTGCCAGAGCCTGGGTGGAGGCAGCAGAGATCAACGTTGACCCGTACTGCCTTCTCCTTAATAATTGAATTTGGAATCATGGAATCGAGTGTCCGCCAGACGCGAACGCGGCATTCGCCACGTGCGGTGGCCGGCGCCGAGCGAGGTGGCCATGAACAAGGTCTTTCGAGTATTGCTGGTGCTGGCCGTCGTGGCGGCGGTGATCGGCTATTTTCGCAACTGGTACACGGTGACGCGGGTCAACGAAGAGCAGAAGACGAACATCAACGTCACGATCGACCGGCAGCGGATCAAGGAAGACCTGGAATTGGCTACCGAGAAGGCCAAGCACGCAACCAATCGGATTCGCGGCCGCGAGAACGAAGAAGGGCTCCCAGACGAGCCCGCTTCCACCGACAAGGCAATCTGGCCGCCAGCCGAGCGGTGAAGGGTTCTGATTCTATCGCCTTTCCGCAACAGGCTAATACCAGATGCGCACGCCGCTGACTGCGCTATTGATCTGCGTGTCGCCAACGTCCAGGTAGTCGTAGCCCGTGTAGACCTCGAAGCGGTGGAAGTGGACGCCTACCGTGGCGCGGCCGTGGAACAGTCCGGCATGACCCAGCGTGCCCCAGTCGATCTCAGCAGACACGATCCAAGGGTCGGCGGGGAAGAAGTCGCCGCCGTAGGTGAAGTTGAACCCGAAGTCGCTGCCAAACTCGTCGGACAGCCAATTCAGGCCCAAGCCCGTCCGCATCTGCAGCTGGGGGCTTTGCGCGAAGCGGTACACGACGTTCGCGTCGCCGAGCCAAAGCTGGTCGCACCGGTCGGCAGGCAGTTGCTCGTGCAGGTAATTGGCTTCGGTATCCACTCCCCAACGGCTGGCCGTATCGAACAGCAATTGGCCGCCGGCGCGGGACAAGTCGTC
>CAYPGE010000570.1:0-4399 GCA_964409865.1 uncultured Pirellulaceae bacterium | reverse complement strand
CGCCGCTCGCGCTGCCCTGCCACCCGCGGTTGCGAGGCTGGGGCAAGACCTGCTGTGAGCCGGCCTGCGGCGCCGTTCAGAAGGGCGGAGTTGCCTGCCAGAAAGACTGCGGCCCGGTGTGCCAAAAGGGTTGTGCGCCGCTCGCGCTGCCCTGCCACCCGCGGTTGCGAGGCTGGGGCAAGACCTGCTGCGAACCGGCCTGTGGCGTCGTACAGAAGGGCGGAGTTGCCTGCCAGAAGGACTGCGGCCCCGTGTGCCAGAAGGGTTGCGGCCCGGTCCAAAAAGGTTTTGACCTGAGCAAAGATGCGGAGGTCCCGACCGAAGCCCAGGAATAAGTTCGCCAAGTTCGCCGGTTGACCGATGGACCTTCGCGGTAAGGCCAGACTGGCAAGCAGACCCTCGGATTTCGGTTCGGGGGTTTTTGTTTGCGCTGTTGGAACATGGTGGACGTTTGCTCCGTGTTCGGATTGGCTATAATTCCGCAACCGGGGACGGCACCGTTGATAACCGGGTTTTCTGACTGGTAGGGGCCCAGCCGGGTTTCTTGGGCTGAAATGGCAATTCCCGAGAAGGAGACGGTCGATGCCACGAATCACCATCGCGTTTGGCATTCTGCTGGTTGTCCTGGGCTTGGCAGCGTACTTGGGATCCGCCTCCGCGAATCCGAGTCCCACCGCGCTGATTCCAGCTGCGTTCGGGGCCCTGCTGTGCGTCTGCGGCGTGGCAGCCCTCAAGCCCCATTGGCGGAAGCACGCGATGCACGCTGCGGCGGCGATCGCTGTGCTGGGTGCGCTGGCGGCTAGCGGCCGCGCCGTCGGGTCCCTGGCGAAACTCGCGGACGGCGGCGATGTCAAGACTAGCGTTCTTGCTTCTTTGGTGATCATGGCGGCCACGTGCTGGTTGCTCGTCGCCCTGTACGTCAAGAGCTTCGTCGACGCGCGGCGACGTCGGGCGGTGAACCAAGACGGCCCGACGGCCGGCGGGAAATAACCCGTTACCGCGGCCTTCAGCCGCAACCGAACCTCATCGCGCACCTGGTCCGCAGGGTTCGCCACAAACCCAACATCGAGACGCTTACCGAGGAGCCTTCATCGTGTTCGAAGACCTTTCCACCCGGCATCAACCTCTTGGCGGATTGTTCGATTTGCCGACGTCGCACGAGCAGTGGGAGCAATATCGGCTGACCGACGAGCAAGTGGGCTTCTACCACGAGCACGGTTACTTGTCGGGCATCCGCGTGCTGACGGATCAACAGATTGAGCGCTTGCGGGCCGAGTTGGCCGACTTCTTCGATCCGCAACACGCAGGGCGTGGGCTGTGGTACGAGTACCACACGAACGAATCAACGGATCCGAACACGGTCCTGTTTCACGCCTTGGGCGCGTGGCGCATCCGGCCGGGCTTCCATGACGTGCTGTGGCACCCCGCGTTTACCGTGCCGGCCAGTCAATTGCTCGGCGGAGCGGTACGATTCTGGCACGATCAGCTGTTCTGCAAACCCGCGCGGCACGGCGGCGTCGTGGCGTGGCATCAGGACTACTCGTATTGGACGCGGACCAGGCCGATCGCCCACATCACGTGCTGGATTGGTTTGGATGACAGCACTCGCGAAAATGGCTGCGTACACTATGTGCCCGGCAGCCACCGCTGGGACTTGCTGCCGATCACGGGCCTGGCCGGCGATATGCACGCCATCCGCGAGGTGCTCGACGACGAACAATGGGCCGCCTTCAACAAGCCGGTGGCCGTGGAGTTGAAGCAGGGCGAGTGTACGTTTCACCACGGGCTGACCGTGCACGGATCGTTCGAAAACCGCAGCCCGCGGCCGCGCCGAGCGACGGTGATCAATGCCTTCCTGGACGGCACGCGTTCCGACTCGGACGAACCGCCGCTCTCTGGTGTGCCCGCCGTGCCCAAGGGCCAGGCGATGGACGGTCAGTTTTTCCCGCTGCTGTTCGACCCGAAAGAACTGACGTAGATCAGAATTCGCTCCACGATTTCCCGACGATCATGGCCCAGCACCGCCAATATTCGTCGTGTTCGCGTCTGGCCTGTGTGCCGTCTGGCGGGTTATACCGGAAGCGCGACAGACCGGCTATGGGGCTTTCTTGACGCGATAGAGATGGACGGCCAGCGGCCCAAAATCGTCTTCAAAGCCGCCAGCCTGGCATCGCAGCACGCGATCTTCGTCGATCGCTTCGACGGCCGTGTCCGCTGCCAACCCCGCGACGGAGAGGGTGGCGGTCGCCGGAACGGCACGCTCATCGTAGTTCACCGCGAACAGGTACAGGCTGCCGGCGTGCCGTCTGGCCAGCACGTCCAGCTTGACGTCGCCGGAACCGCGGATCGTCACGGCCGGCGCCGGTTCATCGCTCAGGATCGCTGGCGCCAGTCGCGTGATCTGGGCGTTGATCTCCCGCAGCGCCGCGCGGTTCTCCTCCGGCACGCCGAACTGGTGATACGACGGCTTCCAGACGTGCGTGAAGTAGCCAATCGCGGTCGCGCCTCGGCAGATTGCCATCCAGACTTCGGCCCTGATGTGCGCCGGCCTGACGTCCTTTTGCTTCTCCAACGCCCCGGTCCACTGCCCACCTTTGCTGGTCTCGATCCAGGCGTACAGCGGTCGCTGGCCCGCCAGTTCGGCCAGCAATCCCGTGGCGTCATGGACCAGGTGAATCCATTCGGGCTTATTCCATCCGTAGATGGGATAGATGTCGTAGCCGATGACGTCGGTGGCCTGGATGTAAGCCGGGTAGAGCGTTGTCCGCTGTGGGTCGGACCACTTGCCGAAATGCGGGTGGAAGTTCCCGGTCAAGGTCAGGAACACCGGACGCGAGGGATCGGCGGACTTGATCTTTCGGTAAGAAGCCAGCGTGGCTTTCGGATCGGAGCGCGGTTCGTAGCGCGGCGGCGACAGCAGCCGGTTGTTGCCGGCGGCGTCGAACCCTTCGATTTCGCTGATCGAGCCCCATTCGTTTTGGCCCGCGTAAGCCGAACGCACCGTCAGCTTCAATTCGCGAAAAGTGGCGGCAGCAGGCAACGGCAGTTCCTGCCGCCCTTTCTTGGACTCCAGCGTCGCCTTCAGCAACGGCTTGCCATCGCCTTCGAACTCGACCTCTTTGGCCACAGCCAGACCCGGCGAAATCGTCAGCCACACGGCCAACCGATCGACCGTCACCTTGTTCTTCAGCCGGATCGTGATCGCCGCGCCCTCCATCGGATCCAGCACGGACCAGGTGTGGGTCACGCCGTCGACAATCTTCCACAGCGGCGTGCTGCGATTGATCGCCAGGTGCGGGGCCGGAATCACCTCCGCATCACTCACCTGTTGCGGCAGATCCGGCTCGTCGTCGTGGATGTAGCCGAGCAACTGCGGATGGCCCTTCAGCCCCGGAGCGAACGGCATCACGCCGTACAGCCCCGCCTTGGCCACCAACCCCTGGTACTCGACGACATCCTTCGTATCGCTGGAGCCCGGCCAATAGCCGGCCGTCGTGTTCATACCGCAGTCCCGAACGGCCGTGAAATTCCCAGCATCCTGCAACCAAGCCATGATCGGAAAGAACGGCTGGCCGTTGACGTGAATGGCGCGATTCGGGGCCAGTTCGACCTTTCCGATCGACGTCGCTTCGCTGCCAGCCACAACTGGCAACGGCCCGAAGATTGTGCAAAACGAAATGCCAACGATGGCGGCAAGGGGTTTCATAAATTTGACCTCCAGGTGCAGGCGGGTTTGCGGACATTGGTAAACCGCCAGATTGTACCATAGGACGGATCGTCCTGTGCGTCTCGCCCCCGGAGAAATACGATCGTTGGTCCCGCCGCGCCTGGGTATATTGACCTCTGCCGCTTCCCTTACGATATCGCTGAATTCCAAAGGACTTCCGACGTCGGGCATCGGTGTCGTGTACCATCCGGACCAGGGGGCACAACGACGCTGCCGCATTCAGGGTTTCGCGTCGCTGCTTCGCACCCCCCGTCCGCGATACGAATAGGCCCGCTCTCTCATCGCCCCTAGTTGCCGTCAGCCCGCCCTGTGGTTACCTTATGATATTCGACAAGTTCCCGGAGTCCCGGCTTCGTCCGCTCGGTGGCTCAAACGCTTTCCTCCCAAGGAGTAAGTACAGATGGCCGTTGTACCGACCACGGAAACTGGCGGCAAATTGATCCCGCCTCCCGAAAACTTTGCCGGCAAAGCAAACTGCCCCACATTGGAGGCCTACCAGAAAATGTACCAGAGGTCCGTTGAGGACCCGGAGGGCTTCTGGGGCGAAGTTGCGGATAATTTTGTCTGGAATAAGAAATGGGACAAAGTCCGCGAGTACACGTTCGAGGGGAACGTCAGCATCAAGTGGTTCGCCGGCGGCAAGACCAATATCAGCGTCAACGCCCTGGACCG
>CAYPGE010000569.1:0-4434 GCA_964409865.1 uncultured Pirellulaceae bacterium | reverse complement strand
GATGTTCGACGCCCGCGGCTACTGGGACGACAAGGGGCACGTCGTCCTGCCCAAGCCCAAAATCGAGTTCATGAGTCCGGAGTGGCGCGAACTGCTGGCGTTCGGGATCCAGGAGGCCGCCCGCGTGGGCCTACAGGTCAGCGTCAACCTCAGCAGTTGCGCGGGGGCGCTCAAAGGGCCGTGGGAGGTGGGCGGCGACGCGCCCAAGCGGTTGATTTGCCAAACCACGGCCCTGCCGGGAGGAACGCGTTTTGCCGCGGCCCTGATCAGGCCCGACCGGAAACACTTCTGGGACATCGCCGCCTTCGCCGTCCGGTATGGCGGTCCGCCGCTGGCAGGCAACGCGGAGTGGGTCAATGCTGGCGACGGCGTGTACTCGATGAGGGCGGCTTCCGGCAAACGAGTCGATGCGCAGGCCGCCGTCGAACACCGCACGGCCGTGGAGATCGTCGAACTGACGGATAAGGTCGACGCGCAGGGCCGTCTCGCCTGGGACGTGCCGACGGGCCAGTGGGCGCTGGTGCGTTTCGGCTTTACGACCATCGACGGCCACGAGTACGACGTGGACGTGCTCGACGCGCAGGCGGTGGAGGGGCACTTCAACCGCATGGGCAAGGCGATCCTGGCCGATGCCGGCCCGCTGGCAGGCCGGACACTGACGCACTTCTACAGCGTGAGCTGGGAGGGCGCGGTGCCGACGTGGACCGGCGGATTCGAGCGGGAGTTCGCCAAGTACCGCGGCTACGCCGTCCGGCCGTGGCTGCCCGTTCTGGCGGGCTTCGTGGTCAAGAGTGAAGAGGCGTCGCGGGCGTTCCTGAGCGACTACCGTCGAGCGCGCAACGACTGTTTCCGCGAGAACTTCTACGGCACCATGCTGGCACTTGCGCACCAGCACGGGCTGAAGTGGCATGCCGAGTCGGGCGGGCCGTGGGTCCGGACGCCGGAGGTCTTCGGCGAGGCCGACCAGCTGGCCTTCCTCGCCCGCACGGACATGCCGCAGGGCGAGTTCTGGTACACGGCCAGCGCCGATCGGCGCGGCCGCCAGATGAGCCGGCCGCAGGCCAACACCGCGCATATCTACGGCAAACGGCTGGCGGCCGCCGAGGCCTTTACGCACATGGTGCGCCACTGGTCGGCTTCTCCCGCCGTGCTGAAACGCGCGGGCGACGAGAGCTTCGTCGACGGAGTCAACCAGTTCGTGTGGCACACCTTCACCTGCTCGCCGAAGGAGTTCGGCGTGCCCGGCATCGAGTATTTCGCGGGCACGCACATCAACCGCCACGTCACGTGGTTCGAGCAGGCCGCGCCGTTCATCACGTATCTCGCCCGCTGCCAATACCTGCTGCGGCAGGGGCATTACGTGGCGGACGTGTGCGCGTACGTGGGTGGCACACCCTATCAGCACTGGGGCCGCTACACCACGAAATGGAACGAACGCGCCACGCTCGAGTTGCCGCCAGGGCACGGCTACGACGTGATCAACACCGAGGCCCTGCTGCAGCGCGCGTCGGCTCGGGACGGCGCGGTCGTGCTGCCCGACGGCATGACCTACCGTGTGCTGGCCGTGGATCTGGCTGAGCCGCAGGCGCCGTTGGCGGCGCTGCGCAAGATCGCAGAACTCCAGCAGGCCGGGGTGCCGGTCGTGTTCGGGGAACGCAAGCCGCTGGGCACGCCAGGACTCGCGGGGGGCAACGACGAGGTGTCGCGGCTGGGCGAAGAATTGTGGAAGGACTCGCCGTCGCTGGCTGCGATCCTGAACGAAAAACAACTGCCGGCCGATTTCGAAGGACCGTTCGAGTACACGCACCGGCGCGACGGGGCGACCGATATCTACTTCGTCGCCGGTACGGGCAAGGGCGAGTGTACGTTCCGCGTCCGCGGCCGGCAGCCCGAATTGTGGGATCCGGTCAGCGGCCAGATCGATGCGGACGTCGCGTGCCAGACGACATCTGACGGCCGGACGCGCGTGACGCTCGATTTGCCGCAAGACGGCTCGGTGTTCGTGGTGTTCCGAAGCCAACTCGCGGAGCGTTCCGGCCGGAAAGTCGAACCGGGCGCACCGGTCCAAGTGTTGAGCGTGGACGGGCCGTGGGAGGTGCAGTTCCAGGCGGGGCGGGGCGCGCCGGAGAAGGCAGTCTTCCCGACGCTGGTCGATTGGACGAAGCACGCCGATAGCGGCGTCAAGTACTTCTCCGGCACGGCGACCTACCGCAGGACCGTCGAGGTCACGGCGGAGCAGGCGGCTCGCAAGGCAGTGCTGCAGTTGGGCGAAGTGTTCGCGTTGGCGCGGGTGCGGCTGAACGGCAAGGATCTCGGCGTCGTGTGGACCGCCCCGTGGCAGGCGGAACTGACCGGCGCGCTGCAATCGGGCGCGAACCAGCTGGAGATCGAGGTCACGAACCCGTGGGCAAACCGCCTGATCGGCGACGCCGGCCTGCCGCCCGAGCAACGCATCACCAAGAGTAACCTCCAGTACGAAAAAGGCCCGCGGACCCTCAAAGCCTTCCAAGGCTACGCTTCCGAGGACCCGCTCCAGCCCTCCGGCCTGCTGGGCCCCGTCCGCCTGGAGTTGTACTGAGCGGCGAGCCGAAAAGGGGTCAGGACTCATTTCTGAAAAAGAGTCCTGACCCCTTTTCCCTTCCCCAGACGAAGCAACATTCACTACCGGCGCCGATTGAGGATCAGCGAGGACAAGACATGAAGCCGCAAGGGAAGTTGTTGGCCGCGATTGCGATTGGTTTGGTTGCCTCGTTCTGCCAGGCCGAGGTTAACGTCGTGGAGACGACGGTGAGTCTGCCGACCTATCCGCCGGGGCCGTGCGACAAGAACCCCGTCTTCTACACCGGCCGCGTGTATCAGGGCGCCCAGGGACGCGTCTATCCCTATCCGCTGCAGGATGTGCTGCACGACGAGAAGGTGGACCGAAAGTACACGGCTCTGCTGCTGGAGAACGAGTACCTGAAGATGTCGCTCCTGCCGGAGGTGGGCGGCCGGCTGTTCAGTTTCACGGACAAAGACACGGGGTTTGAGATCTTCTACCGCCAGTCGGTCATCAAGCCGGCGCTGATCGGCATGTTGGGCGCGTGGACGTCCGGCGGCGTGGAATGGAATTTTCCTCACCATCACCGGGCCACGTCGTTCCTGCCGGTCGACTATACGCTGACCGCAAACGCGGACGGGAGCAAGACGGTGTGGATCGGCGAGACGGAACTGCGCCAGCGGATGAAATGGTCGATCGGCCTGACCATGCGGCCGGGCCGTTCGTACCTGGAGGCCGACTGCCGGTTCATGAACCGGCAGTCCTACATCGAATCGATGCTGTACTGGGCCAACGTCTCGGTGCATTGCGGGCCGGACTACCAGGTCCTGTTTCCGCCTTCCGTCCGCGTGGGCGCGGATCACCACAAGACCTACTTCACACCCTTTCCCATGGGCCGGCCGGCGGTGGCGATTGACGAGATCGCGGACTTGAGTTGGTGGAAGAACTTCACGACCGATCACCGCTCCATCTTCGCGGTCGATCCGGACAACGATTTTCTCGCCGGGTACGATCACGGCCGGCAGATGGGCACGGCGCACGTGGCGAACCATCACATCGTGTGCGGCAAGAAGTTCTTTTTGTGGGGCAACAACCCGGGCGGCTTCGTGTGGGACAAAGTCCTGACCGATCACGACGGGCCGTACCTGGAACTGATGGTCGGCGCTTACTCCGACAACCAGCCGGACTACAGCTGGATCGCGCCCCACGAAACGCGCACCTGCAAGCAATACTGGTACCCGATCAAGAAGATCGGCGGCGTGAAGTGCGCGACGCTCGACGCGGCCATCAACCTCCAGCGCCGTGCGCCCGACAAGGTGCTGCTGGGATTCAACACGACCGCCCAGGTCCGGCGGGCCAAAGTCCTGCTGAACTACGGCCCGAAGAGCTTCTCGGAAATCATCGACATCGACCCGAACACGCCGTATGTCAAGGAAATTCCCATCGACGCGGGCGTCGAGGATCACCAGATCACCGGCATCCTGCTCGCGCCGGACGGGCGCGAACTGGTCCGCTACACGCCGGTGGTTGTCGAGGACCAGCCGCTGCCGGAGCCGGCGGAAAACCCGAAACCGCCCGCCGAGTACAAGACCGTCGAGGAACTCTATCTTGTCGGTTTGCGGCTGGAGCAGTTCCACAACGGGATCGTCGATCCGCTGCCGTATTATGAAGAAGCCCTGCGGCGCGATCCGTCGGATTTGCGGGTCAACACGGTCCTGGGCATCCGGTTGGCCAAGCAGGCGAAACTCGCAGACGCGGAGCAGCACCTGCGCCGGGCCGTCGCACGCACCACGCGCAACCATACGCGTGCCAAGGACGTCGAACCGCATTACTACCTGGGGGTTGTCCTGGAACAACAGGTAGTAATGCGGTTCGACGTCCTTGGCACGCGTATG
>CAYPGE010000568.1:0-4446 GCA_964409865.1 uncultured Pirellulaceae bacterium | reverse complement strand
ACCTGCACGAAGACGAGGCTCACTTTCTTGGCCGCCTGGATCGACTCCCGCGGCCTGCTGCACTTGCGGAGTTCGGACGCCGCCATCCCGGAGGTTACCTTGGTGTTGTACCACAGCCACGTGGCCGGCTGGTGCAGCGACGGGCGGGTCTTTGGGCAGCGTTACTTCATCGGCGATGCGCCGCCCGCTTCGGCGGCCGGCGTGTTTCACGAGGTCCTGCAACCTTTCCTGGTACGGCTGCGATGATCGGCGTCACCCTACGAATCCGACACACCCAATCGCCGGCGCGGGCGGCGGCGGCCTGGTTCATTCCCGGCGCGTCGCCCCAGCGCTGGCTGGAGGAGCTGTTTCAATGGCGAGTCCCGCTGCAATCGCTCACGCTGTACGTTGTCCCCCAGTCCGCGGCGGATCTGCGCCCGCGCGGCGTGCTGGTGATCGCGCCCGCCGGCGGCCCCGCAGGCGCGTCGGGCCGCTGCCAGGCTTACGCCCGCTGCGGCCAGCGATTGTACGTCCCGATCGAAGCGCGGCTGGAACCCGAATTGTCCGATGGCGAGCTGCAGGCGTTGCTGCCCGCCGGCGGCGAAGTGTTTGTCTTTCATCCGGCGGCCGGACTGGTGGGCTTCGAGCACGGCGATGCCCGCGCGGTCCACGACCTGCTGCAGTTGCCTCCCCAGCAAACGGCTGAGTGGGACCGGGCTCAGCCGGGCACGGCCTTCCGCCGGCGGCTGACGTCGATCGAGCCCGAAGCGACGCCGACGGTCGAAGACGTCTTGGCGGCGGGCCAGGACGGCATCGGTTCTCAGGCTGCCGACATGGAAAGGGAGATGGACAAGCTGCCGCCCAGCCCCGAGGAACCGTCCCGCAGTGCGTCCAGCCAACTGGCCCGCGGCGTCGCCGGAGCGGCGGCCCGCGCGGTGCGGCGGTTTCTCGGGAGCGGAACCAGCCGCGGCGGGAACGCGGCCGGCTCCCGCGGCCGCACGCCTGGCCGGCTCGCCCGCTGGGCTCAACAGCAGCTCAGCCGGCTGGACGAACAACTGAACAAGCTGCGGCATCGCTCGCTGCTGCGGCTGATGCAATTGCTGGAGCATGATCCCGACAAGGGCCTGCAATATGCCATCTCCTTTGGCGACTGCGGACATCGAGGGTTGGCGCCGCCGTCGACCGACCTGTCGCGCCACCCAGTGGACTTCAATCTGGGACTGCTGGGCCGCGGCGGACCGGCGGACCGCTGGGACGTCTCGGCCGACATTTACCGCCGGCTGCGCGAGCTGTACTTCCAACTGGCCAACCGCGAATTACGACTGGGCCGGCATCGCCGCGCGGCGTACATCTACGGCATGCTGTTGGGGATGTTCGACCAGGCCGCCGCCGCCCTGACCGCCGGCCGCCATTGGCGCGAGGCGGCGGTGCTGTACCGCACGCGACTGAATCGACCCGATGAGGCGGCTCGCTGCCTGGAACAGGGCGGCTTGTGGTCCGAAGCGATTGCGCTGTACGAGGAGCTGGGCGAGTTCGAGAAGGCGGGCGATCTGCTGGCCGGCCTCGACCAGCCCGATCAGGCCGCGCGATGTTATCGCCAGGCCGCGCTCCGGCATCAGACGGCCGGCGACCTGCTGTCGGCGGCCCGCGTGCTGGAAACCAAGTTGGCCGCGCCCGACGAGGCGTTGCAGTGTTTGGAGGGGGGCTGGCCGAACAGTGCTCAGGCGGCCAAATGTCTGGAAGAATCGTTCCGCCTGCTGGCTCGGTTGGGCCGTCACGAGCGCGTGTTGGAGAGAATCGGCCAACTGCGGCAATCGCCGACTTCCGCCGGGGAGAGCGTCATCTTGGCAGAGACCTTCGCCAAACTGGCGACCGACTATCCCAGCCACGCGGTGCGTCCGGTGGCCGCCGACGCCGTGCGCACGATCGCCGCACGGTGGCTCCGCTCGGCGACCATCGGGATGCAGGAGCGCCTGCTCAGCGCGATCCGCCGCTTGGCGCCGGAAGACCGGCTGCTGGCCCGCGACTGCCTGCGCTACCTGCGCCCCGGCCAATTCGGTGTGCTGATCGGTGCCGCCGGCCCCAGACGCCGACATTACGGGCCGATGTTGGTCCAGGAATTCAAACTGTGTTCCGACGTCGAGGTCCAGTGGCGATGTGCGGCGTCGGTGGGGAACCGATTTTTCGCGGCGGGCTATCGGCCGCAGGGCGGCAAGGCGATGGTGCTGGCCGCCGAGTGTCTTTGGGAAGGCGACCATCGCTGGCTGGTCAGACCCGAGGCCTGGTGGGTGCCCGACGCGGAGCGGCCGATCCTGTTGGCGCCGGAGCCGCAGGGCAGCGGCGACGTGTTGCTGAAGATCACCGGGCGCCTGCTGCGATGTCTCGATGTGCCCGCAGCGCCGCCGTTTGCCTGCCCTGCCCGAATCGGCACGCCCGCCTGGCTGCCTCATTTTGCTGTAGCCCTGGCAACCGCTCCGGGCGGGTACGTCTGGACACTGACTGCCCATCGCGACGGCTCTGTCTTGGATGCCTTTTCGCCGGCGGGAGAAGTGCTCAGTTCGCGGTTGATCGAATATCCGATCGATCCCGCTGCCGAGTTATCGGAGGTCCTGTGTGTGCATCGAGAGCTGGCCTTCGTCGGCTTTGGCCGGCGCCTCGTGGTGGTTCGGCGTGGGAACGAGTCAACGGCGATCGCCACGGACGACGACATTCTGGCGCTGGCGGTGTCGCAACCCTTGCTCGGGCGGCGCGTGGTCGCCGCGCTGCAGCGCGGGCTGGCGGTCTGCTGGGACGTTGGCGACGAGTCCTGCACGCACTTTGCCGAAGAATTGGAAGCTCCCATCGTCGGCTTCACGCTCTCGGGATGGCTGGTTGCCGCCGATGCGGCTCAGTGCCAGGTCTGGCGGTTGCACGACAGCGCGGTGAGCCTGACGGCGTCGTTCCCGTGCGGGGGCCGAAAGCCGGTGGCCGTGCTGCGCACGACGCATCTGCACGAGTTCGCCCTGCTGTGGGAAGACGGCGCCGTGCGGCGGTACCGGGTGATGCCGTAGCTCGACTACTGGTCACCGGCCAGGGGCGACGATAGGATGGTTTTCACAGCTTCGGAGCGTGATGGCTGCTGTGGTTCGTTTTAGGGATTGCGAGTGTGTTATGAGACGCATGGTTTTCGTCCGGGTAGTGTCGTCCCGAATTGTCGCCGCTGCATTGGCACTGGCCGTCTTGGCCAGCTTGCGTTTGGCAGCCGCGGAAGTGGCGATGGAACAGCAAATCCTGCTGGACCCGGAGTCGGCACCGCAGTGGTCGGCCCCCGAGTCCACCGTCCAGACTTCGACGGCCCACATGCGAAGCGGTTCGCCCGTGCTGCACTGGCACATCACGGTCGACCATTTCGCGGGCCAGCCGGATTATCCGATCGGCTGGCCGCGAGCCAATTACGCGCTGCGGGATGCCGCGGCTCGCGATTGGTCGGAGTGGGACTACTTTCAGTTCTGGGTCTGGACGGACAGCACCCGCGACGTGCTGCCGCGGGAGCCGGTCGGGCTGACGCTGTACACGCCCCAAAAGCCGGACGTGTACAATCGCCCGCTGGCGGAACTCGAGAAGGGCCAGTGGGTGCAGGTTCGCGTCCCCGTGAGCCAGATCCCGCGCCACCAGGACGTGCGCGGGATGCAGTTCCATATTTCGGAATCCCAGTACCGGCACCAGGACCAGCTGGACCTGTATTTCGACGAGATCGCACTGGCCCGCTACGCGGAGCCAACCCTGCTGGACTTCGCGCCCGAAACCGCCGTGATGTTCGCCGACGAGAAGCAGGTGGCCTTGAGGTTCCAGCTGGCCGGCGTCAAGCCGGCGGATCGCGTGGAGGTGGTTTGCGAGTTGCGCAAGGGCGGGAGCACCGTCGCGCGTACGGTGATGGAAGCCGGGCGCGGTCCGCAGCGAGCCACGATCGACTTGAGCCGTGCCAAACCAGAGCCCGGCGACTACGAGGCGGTGGCCCGCGGCACGGGCGGCGCAGAGGCCGCAGCGCGCGTCCGCTTGGTCGAATCGCCGTGGAAAGACCGGGGAAGCTGACAGAAATATGGGGTGACGGAAAAATGGGGAAATGAAATGGATTCACAGGAATCAACACCGTTCCGTTCTCCTTCCCTTGCCTGCACGCCATTTTTCTGTCACGCCATTTTTCTGTCAGTTCCTCTCTTTCTGTACGCTCGATCCCGACCGATGGCATGAATTGGCAATGACCACCGTCTTGGCTCGATCTTCCGCCCGGATGGGCGCAAGGAGAATCACCATGTTCGTGTTCCTGTTCGCGATGCTTTCAATGACCGCGCAGGCCGAGGCGTCGGGGGCCTGCTTGTTTGACCTGGGTTCCAGCAGTTCGGCGGTCTGGGAAGGCTGCGCCCGCGTCACGCCGGACAACGTCTTCTCCCGGCAAACGGGCTTCGGCTGGCAATCGAAGGAAGGCTT
>CAYPGE010000567.1:0-4459 GCA_964409865.1 uncultured Pirellulaceae bacterium | reverse complement strand
GTCGAAGAACTCGATCGGGCCTTTACCAAACGCGGCGAAATGTTGAACGGATTGAGTTCGAGTTGATGGGGGTCTCCTTGAGCCAGGCCCTGGGACTACTGGAAACGACGGGGTTGACGCCGGCCTTGGCGGCGCTGGATGCGATGGCCAAGGCGGGGGAGATTCGCGTTTTGCAGGCGGAGGTCAACGACCTGCTCGGCGTCTGTGTCAAAATCCAGGGTGCCGTGGCCGCAGTCCAAGCGGCCATTCAGGCGGGTCACGCCGTGGCCGAACGCATGGGAGGCCGTCCCGTCGTGGACATCATCCCCCGTCCGCAAGACGCCGCCTGGGGTGCGATCGTCAGTCCGCCGGAGATCAATCCGCTGCTCCAGCAGGAGGTCGTTTTTTTCCCCGTGTACGAGAGCGTGCCGCAACGAGCCAAGAAGAAGGAGCAAGCTGTGGAGAAGTCCGCATCCTACGCGCTGGGCCTGATCGAAACGCAGGGCTTTGTCGCGGTGTTCGAAGCGATCGACAGTGCCTGCAAGGCGGCCAACGTCGAAGTGGTCGGCAAGGAAAAACTGGGCGGCGGCTACGTGACGGTCGTGATCCGCGGCGACGTGGCGGCCGTCAAAGCGGCGGTCGAGGCGGGCCAAGCCCGAGTCGAGGGATTGGGCAAGCTGATCGCGGCCCACGTCATTCCGCGTCCCAGCGAAGCGGTGCTCGGGTTGCTGCCCAAGTTGTGACGCGGGGCCGGCGCAGGGCCGAGCCTGGCGGATGCCGTCCTCGCCGCACTCGCGACTCGCGAACGGAACCTCCTCACCGTTCGGAACTACCAGCAGGCTTCCAAGCCCACGTGAGCCCCGTGCAGCAGCAGCCAGCCGTCCGTGTGCAGTCCCGTGCCGCTGTCGGGACCGAAGGTGAAATCCAGTTGATCCGGCGCCAAGGCGACACCGCCCAGCCCCAAGGCGTCATACCCGATCCGCAGCGACCAGACGGCGGTGATGGGCCGGATCAGGGTCACGCCGATCTCGGCCAGCATCGCGGCGCTCTGTCCGTCGCCGCCGACGAAATCGCCGGCCAGATCGCGGAGCGGAACGGGATAGTCGTCGACGCGCTGCCGCTGCTGGGCATCGTTCACAAACACGGCGGCTTTCCCGCGCACTTCGAGCGCCCAGCGCGTCCAGTTGCGTCGCAGGCGGCCTCCCGCCTGCAAGCCGTACAGATAGTTTTCCGTCGAGATCTCGTAAGGGCTGCGGCCGGCCTGCAGGTCGGTGCCGACCAGGGCGAAATCTTCCTGCAGGGTGAGGAAGCGGAAGCCGCACAGGAAGTCGATCTGAGTACAGCCGTCGAAGCAGCAGCTCTTGACGCAGTTCAACTCGAGATTGTGCAATTCGGAATCGTAAACCGCGCGAATCTCATCGGCACCGTAAAAGTTGTTGGAAATCACACCCAGCACGCCGGGAATCGCCAGGTTGTTGTCGCCGGTCACTGCTGCCTCCGCGCGCCCGCCGAACAGGCCAAACGCGTCCCAGTCGAACAGCCCAAAATAAGACAGCTCCCAGGCCGAGCACCAACGGCAGCCCCGACACGGGTCGGGCAGCCAGCCGACCGTCAGCCGCAGGCCCGGCTGGTAATCGAAGTCCAGGTCGCTAGTGCTCATCAACGCATCGTCACCGGGCAGAGCGCCGCTACTGGACACCAGCACCTGGTCGCCGCCGGTCCCGACGCGATCCCAGAACAAGACATCGGCTTGGACGTAACGTTGCGGAGTACGTGAATGCCAATCGAACATCTTCGGGTCGGAGGCCTGCGCGGCCTTGGTGCCAGCGGCGGCGACAGGCATTTCTTCGGCGGACTGAACGACCCCGACCGCGCCGGACTCCGACGTCTGGGCGAAAATCGCACGTTCCATCAGGACGCCCGTCAGTCCGCACGAGCAAACCAGCATGGCGATGACACGGTGTTTCATGGCACACTTCCGTGCGGCTGGACATAGGTTCGATCTTCCCAGTGCACGGGGTCGTGGTACGTCCCAGGGGGTAGCCGCTCAATAGAAAGATCGGTTGTGCCGCCCGCCAACTCGATACCACCCCACGACGCGGCAGACTCGCGTCATTCTCCGGTCCGAACGTGCCGAATTCGACGAATTCACGGGTGAGGTCGGCGGTGCGGTTGGAACCGTCTTTGGCGATGGCGACGGTCTTGGCGATGGTCTGGGCCATCTGCCAACCGTTCCTCAACCGCACGCCCAGCTGGACTGCGGATCGGCAGCCAGGGCGTGCGATAACACGGAATACGGTGAAGTGCATCACGTCTGACGCGAGAACAGCGCGTTCGAGATCCATTTTGAGAGGGGGCAGCGGCAGTGGCAGTGAGATTGACGGGCAGGCCGACGGCAACGGGCCGAACCAGGCGGCGGGGGAGGCTGGCAGACCGTCCCGGCCGACGGTTGTGGATGGAGGCCTTGGAGCCGCGAACGCTGCTGGCCACTATCGGTGACTTCGTCTGGCACGACTTGAACGCCGACGGCATTCAAGATCCGGGCGAACCGGGAATCCCCGCAGTGGTTGTCCATCTGCGCGGCGGCGGTGCGAACCAGACGCTCGGAGACGGGGACGATACCTTGGCATCGACCACGACAGACGCCAACGGCCTGTACCGTTTCCCCAATCTCGAGGACGGCCAGAGCTATCAAGTCACGTTCGATTTGCCCGCCGGTTTCGATGCCTTCAGCCCTCGCCAGGTCGGGGGCAACGCGGCGTTGGACAGCGACGCGGCTGTGTCGGACGTCGTGACGCTGCCCGGCAGCGGCCGGATCATCGACGATTTCAGCCAGGGGGCGCAGACGCTGGATGCCAGCGGCGTGGCTGCACCTCCCACTCAAGTTCGCACTTCGTCGATCACGGGTTCAGCCGACGCGATTATCGGAGGCGAAAGAGAACTGGAATTCCAGGTGTTCCAAAATCCACGCCGTCCGGCGAGAGCGGATGTATCTCTGGCGGGTGGCGGTAGAATGGTCGTCAGCAACGGCCCCAGAGTGATCAGTACGACCACAGTGACTTGGGATGGGGTGGGGGTGGCCGGCGACGGCGCCGGACTGAACATCGACCTGACCCGAGGCGGACGCGACTCGGTGTTTGTGATCGACATCTCCGACATCGACCTCACCGCCAGTCTTACACTCAGTGTCGAGGACCAAAGCGGCAGGGTCTCGACGCTGCAGAAGACGGGACTCACAACAGGAGAGCAACTGTTTCGTTATGTCGATTTCTCCGGGAATGCCGACTTCACGGACGTGAGGTGCGTCTCCTTGGTTGGCACCGGGCCAGCGGCGGTCGATTTTGCCATTGCGAACGTTTTCACTCGCCAGACTACAGACTTGGACGTTGACGCGGGCATGTTCCAGTTTGTCCGCATCGGCGACTTTGTCTGGGAAGATCTGAACGCGAACGGCCGCCAGGATAACGACGAACCGGGAGTTTCCGATGTCGTGGTTTCGCTGTATGACGCCACCACGAATGCGCTGTTGGCAGTGGACACGACGGACGCCAACGGTCAGTACTTGTTCGAAAGCCAGCCGCCCGGCAACTACTACGTCGTCTTCGACCTGAACACACTGCCCGCCGGCTACGAAGCTACGACGCACGACGCGCCGGAGGTGCCCGAAGACCAGAACAGCGACGCGGATCCCCTGACCGGCCGGACGCGGGCCACGGGATTCCTCGCCAGTGGCGGAGAAGACATGGACCTGGACCTGGGAGTCTTTCAGTCGTTTGTCCCGCTGCCGCAAATCGACATCCAAAAGGCGACCAACGGGCAGGACGCCGACACGCCGACCGGGCCGCTCGTTCCGGTGCGCAGCCCAGTGACCTGGACGTATACGGTAAGGAACCTGGGCAACGTGCCGCTGAAACGCGTCGTGGTGGTCGACGACAACGGCACGCCGGATAACCCCAGGGACGATTTCAGTCCAGCCTTTGTGGCTGGCGATGCCGACGACGACGGAGCCTTGGATCAGAACGAGACTTGGACCTATCGGGCCACTCGGAGTACTCGGGCCGGCCAGTACAGCAATGTGGGCACAGCGATCGGCACGCCTGTGGACGCCAACAACAATCCGATTCCGGGTGCGGCAGCGGTGATGGACACCGATCCTAGTCACTACTTCGGCTATCGCGCCCGGTTGGATATCCAGAAGTCGACCAACGGCCAGGATGCCGACACGCCGACCGGGCCGGTCGTTCCGGTGGGCAGCACGGTGACCTGGACCTATACGGTGACCAACCTAAGCAACGTGCCGCTTCAAGCCGTGGTGGTGATCGACGACAACGGCACGCCGGGCGACAGCGGCGACGATTTCAGCCCGGAGTACGTCACCGGCGATACGGACAACGATGGAGCCTTGGACCTGGACGAAACCTGGACCTATCAGGCGACCGGAACCGCTCAGGCGGGCCAGTACGGCAATGTGGCCACAGCA
>CAYPGE010000566.1:0-4497 GCA_964409865.1 uncultured Pirellulaceae bacterium | reverse complement strand
GCGTCTGCGCCGGCTCCTCGACCGGGCCGGGGCCCGTGCCGTCCTGCTGCTGGAGTTGGTTTTGTGTCTGCGTCTGCGCCGGCTCCTCGACCGGGCCGGGGCCCGTGCCGTCCTGCTGCTGGAGCTGGGTTTGCTGCTGTGTCTGCATCTGCTCCTGCACCGGGCCGGGGCACTCAACACCACACTCTTGAACCTGCATGCACTCTTGTGCCTGTACCGGTTCGGCAACCGAGCCGCTTCCAAGAGCAGCCAACAAGTCCCGCCTTTCCAATGGCTCTACCCACAACATCTTGCGTCTCATTTGTCCACCCTTTCATTCGAGATACTGCGAAACGCACAAGGGCCGGAGAAGCCGGCGTCTGCGAGCGGGATGGAAACATCCCCAAGAGCCAGTGGATGGCAAATCGCGCGCCGGCGAGCCTTAGACGGGTGCGCAAGTCAAATGGTCGGCGGACACCAGGGTTGATGCCGCGTTTCTGCCGTAGGTTCCGAGCTTGGCGAGCTTAAGCTAGACACAGGCTGGCGAGAAACGTGACGCCCCCGAATCCGCGGAATTGTCTCAGAGTTGTCTCAGGGGCGCTTCACGAGCCACCGTTCTGAGACGCGCCACCTATGCCTCGTCCAATCCCAATTCCCGCAGTCGGCGATAGAGCGTCGCTCGGCTGATGCCCAGCAGCGCTGCCGCTCTCGTCCGGTTCCCTCCGGCCCGCCGCAACGCCGCATGCAGACGATCCGCGTCTCCGGTGCCAGCGGCCTCCCGATCCGCTTCCGTTTGGTCCGCAAGCGGGATCATTTCCAGCAGTTCGGGCGGCAGGTCGTCCAGCTGGATCAGGGAACTGCGGGCGCGAATCACGGCATACTCCAGACCGTTGCGCAGTTCCCGGACGTTGCCGGGCCAATCGTACTCCATCAGGACCGCCAACGCGTCATCGCTGATCCCGTCGATCCGTTTGCCCGTCGAGGCCGCGTGATCCGCCAGGAAAGCGCGGACCAGCAGAGGCAAATCTTCGCGGCGCTCGCGGAGGGCAGGCAACCGGATGCGGGCGACGCGAATGCGGTACAGCAAGTCTTGGCGGAAGCGTTCCTCGGCTACGCCTCGAGCCAGATCCCGGTGAGTCGCGGCCAGCACGCGCACGTCCACGGCACGCGGTTGCGACTCACCCAGCCGCAGCACGGATTTCTCCTCCAGGACGCGCAGCAGCGTCGTCTGGATGCGCATCGGCAAGTCGCCAATCTCATCCAAAAACAAGGTCCCCCCATGGGCCGCTTCGAACAGCCCCTGCTGGTCGCTGACGGCGCCGGTAAAGGCCCCGCGGCGGTGACCGAACAGTTGGCTGGCGGCCAGTTCCTCGCTGAGCCCGGCGCAGTTGACCGCGACAAAAGGTCTATCACGGCGGTGCCCCAGGCGGTGGATCGCCCGGGCCACCAATTCCTTGCCCGTCCCCGTCTCGCCTTCGATCAGCACCGTGGAATCGACACGCGCCACGTCCTGGATCATCTGGAAAACGTGCCGCATCGCGGGGCTTTTGCCGATGATGTCCTCCATCGCTGCGGCCGCGTCCAACTGGCGTCGCAGGTCGACCAACGGCGAGACATCGTAGAGGAACAAGATGCGTCCTCCGTCGTGGCGCGGGTCGTCGAGGATTTCGATTTCCAGGTTGCGCGGCCGCGGGTCATCGCCGTCCAAGACCAGCGGGAGTTTGGCGCGTTGACCCTGGGGGCGAGCGGACTGTTCCGCGAGGGCGGCGGACTGTTCCGGGGACAGCGGCAGAAAATCCACCAGCCGTCGTCCCCCGGCCCGCCCGTCGTCCATTCCGGCCATGCGGCACGCCGCAGAACTGGCGAAACGGATGCGAAGTTCGGCGTCGAGCATCACGGTCCCGTGACGCTGGGCGTCAAGGATGGCACGCAAATTCTCGTGACTTTCCCGCAATTCGCGGTCCACGCTGCCTTTGTACAGCGCCATCTGGATTGCCGCGTGCAGGTCGCCCGGCACGAACGGCTTGACGAGATAGCCGTAAGGTTCGGCCAGTTTCGCACGCTCCAGCGTCGCCGCATCGGTGTACGCGGTGAGGAACACGATGGGCGCGGTACAGACCTGGCGAATCCGTTGGGCGGCTTCGATCCCATCCATCGGACCTTCGAGGCGAACGTCCATCAGCACCAGGTCGGGCTGGGCCTTGGCGACCTTCTCGCACGCCTCCTCCCCAGAGGCGGCCGTATCCACGACCTGATACCCAAGGCGGTTCAGGTGGCCTTCGAGATCGACGGCGACGATCTGCTCGTCCTCGACGATCAGGACCCTGGCAGCTCGCGGCGGATTCCCTCCGGCAGATGAAATCGTCGAATCCGTACCCGTTGTCATGCTCCGTTCGTTCCTTTCCGACTTGGCTTCAGAACATCTTCGAAATCAGTTGGCACACAGCGGCGAGCCCGCAGTCGGCGTGGCCGCGAAATGGATCGCGAACACCGCGCCCGGCCCTGGCTGCAGTTCGAGGCGACCGCGAATCTGCCGCGTCAAGGCCTGGACCACCTTCAATCCCAAGGTGCCTGGTCTGCCCGCCAGCAGTCCCGCCTCCAGGCCCACACCATCGTCGGCGACCGTCAAATGGTAACCCGCCTCATCGCCGCGGAACGCGATCCGGACGGTGCCCGAACGTCCCTCCGGAAAAGCGTGTTCCAACGCATTCGAAACCAGCTCGTTGACGATCATGCCGCAGGGGATGGCCAAATCAAGGGGCAGTTGCGACGACTCTAACTCGAAGCCGAAGCCGACGCGCGCCGCCGTCTTGCCCATCCCCTGCGCCAGACGTTCGACCAGTTCTTGCACGTAGGCGGCCAAGTCGATTTGGGAGAGGTCCTGCGAGCGATACAGCTGTTCGTGAATCAACGCCAGCGAACGGACTCGCCCCTGGCTCTCCTGGAACAGGCGGATCATGTCGGGATCGTGCAGTTCCTGGGCCTGCAGGTTGAGTAAGCTGGAGATGACCTGCAGGTTGTTTTTCACGCGATGGTGTACTTCTTTCAGCAGCAGCTCCTTTTCCCGTAGCGAGGCCAACAGGCGTTGTTCGGTGTCTTTCTGCCGCGAAATGTTCGACGCCACGCAGACGAAGCCCTCCAGGCGGCCCGTCTCGTCGCGCATCTGGGCGACCGAACAGAGCACGGGAACCAGTCTTTGCGACGGGGTTCGCATCACACTTTCCGCACCAGCCGCCAGCGACCGCGGGAAGTCCGCGTCAACCGGCGAGGTGTCCGTGGCAAAAAGTTCCCGCAACGGCCGGTCGACCAGATCGTCCGGGCTGCAACCCAGCTCGGAGCAGGCAGCGGGGTTCAGGCGGCGAATCTTCGTATCGGCGTCCGTTACGATCAGCATCTCGCGCATCGACTGGATGATGTTCTCCAAGTAGCTTCTGGAAACCGTTTTCTCCTGCAAATCGGCTGCCATCTGATTGACCGCCTGGCCCAGGACCCCGATTTCGTCCCGCGAGCCGACCGCGACCCGCGTATCGAAATGGCCGCGTCCCACCTCCTGGGCCGCTCGCTGCAGCACGGCCAAGGGCCGGCCGATCGACCGCGACATGAACAGGCCGATCAAGACGGCGCTGGCGGCCGCAGCCGCGGTCAGCATCCAGCGCTGGTTGTCCGCAGCGGCCAACGATCGCTCCACGCGATTGACCGCCTCGGTAAGGTCCTGTTCGGACCGCTCGTGCTGGACGCGGAGCAGCGGCAAGAGTTCGTACTGAAAGTGCCGGCAGAGCTGTTCGTCAAACAATCGCTCGGCCCGGTCTGGATCTTCCGTGACCGTCCGGCGCACGTCGTCCATGAGACGCTGATGGGTGAGCCAACTCTCCAGCAGCAAGGGCAAGGCGGGCGGCCTGCGCGGCGTCGCCTCTCTCGTTGCTTCGGCGGCCTCCCACTGAGTTCGCGAGGCGGCGGCCGAGCGGAGCATTTCGAGACCCTTTTCGACCTCCGTCCGCTGAGCCTCGATCGAGGCTTCCAGGCCGGGAGGATGGGAGAGGTCCGGGTCGCCGCGGGCGCGCCGCCGCTCTTCGGACAACAGCCTGTGGGCGGCTAAGTGGATGCCGTACAAGGCAGCGGTCGTATCCGCAGCACCGACGATCCGCCGGACGGCGCTGTCTTTCAGACGCTGGATTTGCGTCCTCACCTCTACGGTGGTGCGTTGGACAATGTAGCCCGTCGCTCCCACCAGCGAGGCGATGGCGAGAAACGCCGCAGTCAATTTCAAACTGATTCTCATAGCGATCCACCGTCAGCACGAGGGCAAGCTGCTTGTCCTTTGTCCCGCTCCAAGTCTGTGACTATTTGTAGCATGGCTCTCCGAGCCGTGTTGTTATTTGTAGCATGGCTCTCCGAGCCGTGTTGTTCTAATCCAGATCGCGCGAAAACCTGCACGGCTCGGAGAGCCATGCTACGAAAACCGCAGAAGTCACGGCCTCTCCGGGCTCGCACGCCCCGATTCCGCCGGAATCCCCGACG
>CAYPGE010000565.1:0-4545 GCA_964409865.1 uncultured Pirellulaceae bacterium | reverse complement strand
CGCTTCTGGGAGCCGGTCACCTTCACCTGGAAGGCGTCGGCTCTGTGCCACAAGCCGCTGTACTTTGAAGAAGTCGCCTTGGAACGCTACGGGCATACGATGGGTCCGGTACTAGGCCCCGTCCATTCGGGAGCGCACTTCTTCCTGAACATCGCCTTCCTGCCGTACAAGATGGGGATCAATCCCCCGCACGAGTGCCAGTACGCTTTGGGCTACTACCGGCCCGGCAACTGTGCCCCGTGGTTGGTGCCGCCGGTGCCGATCAGCCTGCGAGGGGCCTTGATGCAGGGTGCCGCTGCGGTGGGACTCGTTTATCTCTTCCCTTGATACTTCGATACATCTTCGAGTTTGGGAGCGATTGGGAAGGCAAACGGCGGAGCGTCTCGGGATGCTCCGCCGTTTTGCGTTTTTGGACAGTTGGAGGTCACCATGAAAGAACTCGATCCGTTACTCAAGGGCCTGGAGAACATCGTCTGGTGGGCGGTCAACGTGCTCAAATGCCCCTACCAAATCGGCGACCGGGTCCAGGTCCGGACGGAGGAGGGCGTCCAACAGGGCGTCGTGACGAGCTTTATGATGAAACGCATCGACGACATGACGTTCTTCCTCGAAATCGAAAGCGACGACGGGACAAAAATTACCCCCAAACGGCCTTGCGATATTGTCTGCAAGGTGGAGTTGCCAACGGGGCCATGAGTGGTCTAGAATCCGCCAAAGAGAGAGTGCCTGGGAGCTTGACGCGCAGGCTGGCCCAGGCCGACAATTTGGTCGCTCGCTGGCATCCGTAGCGGCACTGTCAGCAGAACAAGAGCACTCCGGACAGACCGATCCCCGAAATACCGGGTCGGCCGCGTACGGAGTTTTTTTGTTGGAGGGTTTGAAGTTATGCCAAGCTACGATCTCACGCCCCGCAGAGTCCCCCTGGTGCAGACCAAGTACCGCCGAATCGTCACGGAATTTCCCGTGCCGGAGTCAATCCCCGTCCTGCAGAAGCTGCGCCAGTACGAGCCGCTGTCGATGAGCGGCCAACCGCTGGTGATCTGGGACCGTGCCGACGGCATCCAGGTTTACGACCGCTGGGGGAATATGTGGCTCGATTGGTCCTCCGGAGTGCTGGTGGCCAATGCGGGACACAACCACCCCAAAATCCGCCAGGCGATCCTCGACCAGGTCCAACACGGGCTGGTTCACAACTACTGCTTTCCCTCCGCGATTCGGGCGGACCTGGCCGAACTGCTGGCGTCGGTCGCGCCGCAGGGACTCGGCAAGGTCTTTCTGCTGACGACCGGCGCCGAGGCTTGCGAGTGTGCGATCAAGCTGGCGCGGACCCACGGGCGCAAGGTGGGCGGCGACCGCAAAATCACCTTCGTCACGTTCCACAACGCCTTTCACGGCCGGACCATGGGCGTGCAGATGGCGGGCGGCATTCCGAAGTTAAAGGAGTGGATCGTGAACCTGGACAAGGACCTGATCCAGGTGCCGTTCCCCGACGGCTTCCGCTGTCCCGATACGAGTTTCGAGGGGTTCCTCAAGTCGTTGGACGCGCTGGGCCGCACACCGGACCAAATCGCGGGCGTGATGACCGAGACGTACCAGGGCGGCAATGCCAGCTTTGCCCCGCCCGAATACGTCCAGCAACTTCGCCGCTGGTGCGACGAGCACCGCGTGCTGCTGATTATGGACGAAGTCCAGGCCGGCTTCGGCCGCACGGGAACGTTCTGGGGATTCGAGCATTACGGAGTGGTGCCGGACTTGATCTGCTGCGGCAAGGGGATTTCCAGCGGCATGCCGATCTCGGCCGTGATCGGCCGGCCGGAAATCATGGACCTGTACCCGCCGGGCTCGATGACCTCCACGCACACGGGCAACCCGGTCTGCGCCGCCGCCGCCATGGCCAGCGTGCGCGTGACCCTGGAAGAGAATCTGGTCGAGCACACGCGGCGGATGGGCGATATTCTGCAGCCGGAACTGCGCCGCATCGGCGAGCGGTTCTCCCATCGCATCGGAGCCGTCCATGGCAAGGGGCTCGTCGCCTCGCTGCACATGGTCAAGCCGGACAGCATCGATCCCGATCCCGAATTGGCTTTTGACATCGTGCGCCGCGCGGTGGAAAAAGGCCTGCTGATGTTCTCGCCGGTGGGCTACGCCGGTGCATCGGTCAAGATCTCGCCGCCGCTGGTGATCCAGGAAGAGCCGCTGCGCGAGAGTCTGGCGGTGATCGAAGAAGTGATCCAGGAGGCGCTGTCATGAACGCTGCTGTGCAAGGTCAGCTGGAAGTTGCCGTCGTCGGCGGAGGCATGATTACGCACGATCAGATCCTGCCGTCGCTGTACCACCTGCAGCGACTGGGCTGCGTCGGCGAGATCCGCATCTGCGCCCTGAATTCGGCTCCCTTGCGGGCTTTGGCCGAGTCGCCCCGGTTCGCCCAGGCGTTTCCGGGGCAATCGTTCCAGCCGTCGCCCGCGCTGGAGGAACCGCCGGAGCGCACGTTCCCGGACCTGTACCGCGAAGTGCTGGCCTCGCTGCCGCCGCGGAACATGGTGGTGGTGGCCGTGCCGGACCACTTCCACGAGCCGGTGATCCGCGCGGCCTTGGAGCACGACCAGCACGTGTTGTCCGTCAAGCCGCTGGTCCTCAAGTACGCCCAGGCCGTCCAGATCGAACACGCGGCGCGGGACAAGGGCCTGTTCGTCGGCGTGGAGTACCACAAACGGTTCGACCGCCGCGCGCTGGACGCTCGCGGCCTGTACCGCAACGGCCGGTTTGGCGAGTTCCGCTGCGGCGAGGCCAAGTTGGTCGAGCCGTACTATTACCGGCACTCGAACTTCCAGAACTGGTTCACCAAGGAGAACAGCGACCCGTTCACCTACATCGGCTGCCACTACGTGGACCTCGTCTGGTTCATCACGGGACTGCGGCCGGTCGAGGTTTCGGTCCGCGGGGTCGAGGGCCGGTT
The DNA here is from genome assembly GCA_964409865.1 of uncultured Pirellulaceae bacterium. Taxonomy (GTDB): domain Bacteria; phylum Planctomycetota; class Planctomycetia; order Pirellulales; family Pirellulaceae; genus Anammoximicrobium. Next base: position 1,589 of record CAYPGE010000565.1, on the reverse strand, counting down.
CCCCAACGGCAACGCGGGCTACCTGTGGTCGCTGGGCCAGGTCGCCTGGGAGAACGGGGCCGTGCTGAGCCTGCTGAACGGCCTGGGTTATCCGGACGAGGGCGCGGGGACGAACGACCAGGGCTTGTGCATGTTCTGTGACGGCGACAACTGCGGCGGCATCATCCGGCACGACGACCAATTCCGCGGCGTCAGCCACGGGTACGTCGATCGCCAGTCGGGCGCGGTGTTTCGTTACGTCAGCCCCGACTATTTCCGGCTGGTTCCCTGGGAAGGCGAAGGTCTGCAGCCGGTCGGCTACGGCTACGATTCGATCGCCGCCAACGTGCGAGCGGCCTTGTCCGTGAACGCCGCGGGCGAAGGGACAAGCGATGCGGAGGTCCTGCCCAGACGCCGGCAGGTGTTGGACGAGATCGATCGCCGCGGCATTCTTGCCACGCCGGCCAACAGCTTCATCAACGAACTGGTGACGGAAGCCGCCCGGCTTTCCATCGGCCAGAACGGGCGCCATGCGGTGATCGACTATAGCGCGACGCCGATGGTCGGGCTGCGCTGAACCTGATCCTTTCGTAGAACGGAATTCATTCCGTTCCGAACGGATGGAAATCCGTTCTACGGAGGTTGCGGCTGCGGGCTGCGTCAAATGTCCGTCCGCGCGAGGATGTATTTCATCGCGGCAATGACGTACTGCAGACCGGAGTAGATCGTCGACAACACGGCCACCCAGACGAGTACGGGCAGGATGCCTACCAGCCAGGCTTGCGGCAGGATCATCTGCAGCCAAGCGGGCGCCTGCTCGTGAGCGTACATCAAGGCTCCCAAGCTGAACCCGCCGGCCACGCACTGAAAGACCATCTTCAGTTTCCCCGACATCTTGGCCGAGAAATCGCCGCCGCGTTGTTCAATGAAGCCGCGCAGTGCCGTGACCAGCAGTTCCCGTCCAACCACCACCACGGCCATCCAGGCGGTAATCCCCGAACCTTGCTCGGCCGCCAGAAAAATGAACAGGCCGCAGACGATGATCTTGTCGACAAACGGATCGAAAATCCGCCCCAACTGCGTGACCTGATTGAACCTCCGGGCCCAGTAGCCATCGACCCAGTCGGTCGACGCGGCCACGATGAACACCCACAGCGCCCAGAAGTACCAACCGCAGGGCACGAGCACGAACACCACCACCGACAGCACCAGCCGTGCCATCGTCAGCAAGTTGGGTACGTTAAACATCCGCAGCAAGGGGCGATCGTTCTCGGCAGCCATAAGACGTGCCCATTCAAGTCGAGTACACCCAGCGGCCCAGCAGCACGGCAGGCAACAGCAGGCTCAGCACCAGTACCGCATCATACCCGCTGCCTGCCACCAATGTCACGGCGGCATCCAGGACGATGATGGACAACAGGCAGTGTTTGACCGCCAATTGTACTCGTTCGGGTGTGGGGTCCGCAACGGTCGTCACACAGCGCCGCGCGATGGGAAGCGCCAGCAGGGCCAGCATCAGCCACCACCAGCGTTCCGGCAAGGCGGGACGAAAACCGGGGGGAAAACGCTGGTACAGCAAGCCCAGCAGCCCGATGCCGCCCAGCATGACC
>CAYPGE010000564.1:0-4558 GCA_964409865.1 uncultured Pirellulaceae bacterium | reverse complement strand
CGCAGCCGAAATCCCGTCTCTGTCGGGCCGGGCACAGACTGCAGCGCGCGGCGAACGCCGGCCGCACTCCCCGCGTCGACTCGCTGCAGCCAGAGCCGATCTTGGGGCTCGTCCAGTTCCAGTTGCCACCCGTGGCTATGACGGCCAATCAGCGCTAGCCCTTCGGCCTGACTGCCAATGAGGGTATGGAAATGCCACGGTAACGATCGCGACCTGACAAACTGTCCGATCGCCGACCTCACCAGGGCGGCACGTGGATGAGCGTCGCAGGACACCGGGACCGGGGTGACGTTCAGGTCGGCCAAGTCGACGCACCACAGCCGAGGCGAGGCGCCCGCGCGGGCCAGCAAGACGCTGCGCCCGTCGTCGGCGACGGCTCTCACCAAGACTGGTCCCACCGCCGGCAGCGCGACTCGCCGCACTTGTTCGTCCGAACTGCTGTAGATGTGACCTCGTGCCGTGACGCCGAAGACGCCTTCGCCGGTTGCCGATTCGAAGACGGCCGTCAGCTCCAGGCGCTGCTCCGTGGAAGCGCCCAGCACTCGATCCTGATGAATCGTCAAGCCATCCCAGGACAGGCAGTACCAGCCATCGGCCAAACGCACGATGCGACCATATCGCTGGAAGATCGGCCGCCCGATGTCTTGCGAGGCCACCCGCGTTCCCGTATCCGCGTTGATGACGTCGACTCGCGCCGCCTGTTGCACGCTGCGGCCGAAAAACGCCAGCAGCGCGCCGCCCGACCAGGCAAAACCCGTCACCTCCTGGGCATCGACCTGCAACGGCACGGTGCGGACCTCGCCTGATTGCCAATCTTCGCTCACGAAATGGTATCCCGACCCTCCTCGCTTGCCGATCACAGCCGCCGCTGGCGCCGCGCCGTGCGTCGGGGCATACCACACCACCTTGCCCGCGGTGGGCAGACGGTCCGTCAACTGGCGGGCGGCTTGATTGTCGCCGCTCCAATGCACCAAGCGGCGGTCGTGCGTCACCGCCAGCAGGCCCCGCGCGCCGATCGGCCACACGCGTTCCGGATCCACATCGTGCGGCAGCCGCAGAGGGAACGGCTGGGCGGAGAGGATCGCCGGCAAGTCGGTCGTCCGCCGCCGGTCCACCAGCGGGGGCGCTCGACGGGCAGCGCGGGGCTGCAGCAGTTCCTTCAGATCCAGCCGCGCTTGGCAGACCGGCTTGTTGCCCCGCGGACTGCGCACGACCAGGCGGAACTCGCCGTCGCGGTTCACGGTGGCCAGGTACAGCGTCGCCACGGCCGCCTCCGCCGCCGCTCGCCGAAACGCCGGATCAGCGGCGGCGTCCTCGCCGGTCACCAGGATCGCTTCCCGCGGCGCCTGCTGCTCCGACGCCGCGGCCAGGAACGCGGCCAGCGCGTCGCCGGGGTGCGCCTCCGGCTCCAACGCCTCCAAATGGCGTATCAACCCTTCCCGCGTCGTCAGATCGACCGGGACCACTTGTGCGCCCCTGGCCCGGTAGACGTCGACCACGATCGCCCGCGTCGCCGTCGCGGCCAAGGCCAGCCCGACGCCGGCGGCAAAGACCCGCGGCACGCCCCACATCCGCAATCCGGCGTCCAGCAGCACGGCCCGATGCTGAGGCGGGTTGCGCGGCGGCGCCTCGCGGCGCAGGTACAGCGCCTCCCGCAAGGCCACGCGCACCGCCAGCGTCAGACCGTCGTTGGCCAGTTCGCTCAGCAGCAGCCGGTCCAGCGGCCCGCGGTTGGCGATGTCCGTCACGCCGCCCACGGGCAAGTCCTCGTGGTCGGAAATCGAACGCGGCAGATGGACGGCCGCCAGCAACTGCCGCGCGACGCGCGCCAAGCCGCCCAGATCTTCGTCGTCCAGCAAGCTGGCGATCAACCGCCTCGTGCGCTCGACGGCATCCAGCTCGAGCTTGGCCGGTTCGACCAAGTCGTCCAGCCCGGTGCGGCGCCGCAGTTCCAGCTGTGCCGGATCGACGTGCTGCAGGCCTCGATCCAGCCCCTGCAACTCCTCCGCCAGATCCTGCCACTCGTAACGCGTCACGCCTTGGCGAGCAAGAATCGCCGGCGTGGGCCCGTCGCCCAACACGCGGACAATCTGCTCGGCTTCCTGCGGAACAATCCGGTTCCGCCAGCCCTCGAAGACCACTTCGGCCAGCACCGCTTTGGCTTCCGGCGAGCTGCGCAGTTCGGGGCGCAGAACGCCCACGGCATCCAGACGGCGCAGCACCTGGGGGAACCAGCCCGGAAAGGTGAGCCGCGTCAGGCTGGTCAGCAGGCTGACCAACGCCTCCAGGCCCGGAGCGGAATCCTGCCACGAGTCCCGGCACGCGGCCAACAGCAGCAGGACCGCGTTCAGCGGCGGCAAGCCGGCCGGTGCCAGCCGGTTCAGGACCTCGCACAACTCGGTGCGAAAAGCGATCGTCGTCCCGTCGTCCCAGACCACGACGTCCCCCGCGTCATCCCACTTCCAGAACGAAAACGCGGGCGGCGCCAAGTAGTCGTGAGCCAGAGTCAGTGCGTCAGGCGCGGACATGGGTTACGGTTCTTGCACTGGGGTCAGACGTACCGAATTCAGTCTTCGCGGGGAAATGGATTCGAATGGCTTGCACGATTCGGCCGCAGAAGGCAAACTGTAGTTGACACTTGAGACAGCGGTGGGCCTGGCGGGTTCGCCCCGCCCTCCGACGAGCCTTTGCACGAGCACGATGCCATGTTCCTCCTGCGCACCTGGATTCTGGGCCTGAAAAGCCTGCTGGTGCACCCGCTGCGCTCGCTGCTGACCGTGTTGGGCATCTTTATCGGCGTGGCCAGCGTGATCTGGCTGGTCGCCATCGGCGAGGGCATCAGCCAGGAAGCTCAGCGGCAGATCGAGGGACTGGGGGCCGACAACATCATCGTGCGCAGCATCAAGCCGCCTCTGGAAGTGCTGTCCGGATTCACCGGCCCGGTGCCGTACGGCCTGAAGCGCGAAGAATTCGACAAGTTGGTCCAGACCATTCCGACGCTGAAGAGCGCCTTGCCGATCCGCGAGATCCGCCGCCAGATCAATTTCGGGCGCCGCGACCCCGTGGACGCCCGCCTGGTCGGCTGCACGCCCGAATACCAGCAAGTGACGCATCTGGAGATCGCTCGCGGGCGGTTTCTGACGGCCGTCGACCTGGAGGAACGGCACAATTTCTGCGTGCTGGCCGGCAAGCTGGCGGAACGTCTGTTTCCTTACGAGGATCCGCTGGGACGCCGTATCTTCCTGCCGGAAAGCCAGGACTACTTCGAGGTAATCGGGGTCTGCAAGTACCGCAATCCCACCGCCGCGATCGGCGGTTCGCTGTCGGCGCAAGATTTCTCGGAAGACGTCTACATTCCCATCACCACGTTGCAGCAAAGGATCGGCGATTTCATCGTCAGCCGCCGCGGCAGCACGTTCAGCGTGGAAGTCGTCGAACTGAATCAGATCACGTTGCGGATCGACGCCATCGCGCACGTGCGTCCCACGGCCGAGTTGGTGCGACTGACGCTGAATTTGGAGCCGCAGGAGACAGCCGTCCCCGGCGAGACGAAGCTGAGTGCCGAGCCCCAGAAGTACCGTCAGGACGTCGCCGTGGTGGTGCCCGAGGAACTCCTGGAGCAGGCCCGCGTCACCCGGCTGATGTTCATGGTGCTGATGGGACTGATCGCCGCCATCTCGCTGCTCGTGGGCGGCATCGGCATCATGAACATCATGCTGGCCACGGTCACCGAACGGACGCGCGAGATCGGCATCCGCCGGGCGCTGGGCGCGACGCGCACGCACATCGTCACGCAGTTTCTCGTCGAGACGATCTCGTTGTCGATCGTGGGCGGATTGTGCGGCGTCGCGGGCGGCTACCTCTGCCCGCCGATCATGGAGTTCTTGCGCGATCGGCTGGCGGACTACCGCCCCGACTTGATTGCCAAGCTGCCGGATGTGATTCGCACGGTCAAGCCGATCGTGGTCCATGCCTCGATCCCGGTTGCTTTTGGTATTTCGGTGGCCGTCGGCGTCCTGTTCGGCATCTACCCCGCCATCCGCGCCGCGCACATGGACCCGATTGAGGCCCTGCGGCACGAATGATCCCGCCGCGTCAGCACGCATCGCCGGGTTGGGGATCACCGCCGTGGCCCAGTCCGTACCGTTCGAGTTTGCGGTCCAGCGTCGAACGGTTGATGCCCAAGATGCGGGCCGCCTCGCGTTTCACCCAGTTCGTCTTCTGTAACGTCTGCAGGATGTGGCGCCGTTCCAATTCATCGAGCGAGAGGGCACCGTCGTCGGGCGGCGACTGGCCGTCGGCCGGAGTCGCCTGCGCCGACACGGAACGGATCTGCAGATCGTCGGGCCCCAGTTCCAATTGGTCGCTCAAAATCGCGGCCCGTTCCATGACGCTTCTCAGCTCGCGGACGTTGCCCGGCCAGGCATAGTCCGCCAGCGCCCGCAGGGCCTCGGGCGTCAGGTGCAGCGACGGCCGCCCCAGACGCTGACAGGCCCGCTCCAGAAAATGCCGGGCCAGTTCTGGCACGTCCTCCGCGTGTTCGCGGAGCGGCGGCACG
>CAYPGE010000563.1:0-4582 GCA_964409865.1 uncultured Pirellulaceae bacterium | reverse complement strand
GGCGATCTCGCTGACCACCGCCGCCGCTTTCGCGTCCTCCTGGCCGCGTTTGCCGCCCAGCACGGTCAGCCAGAGAATGACGTCCGTGCCCTTCAATTTCGCGATCTGCTCCTTGAACCTGGGATCGTACGGCGGCGTCTGATCCAAACGGCAGCCGACGTAGGTGCTGAACACCTTCAAGCCGGCCTGCTCGTAGTCCTGAATCAAGCCGCCGATGTCCAACGCCCGCGCGCCGACGCCCTGGTAGCCCAATTCCTTCAGCACCCGCGGCGGATCCTGGATGCCGTTCAAGCCGTTGTCGAAGACGAAGAAGGGATTCGGCCGTACCTTCTCGTCGGCATCCGAGAACTCGGCCGACGATCCGATTGCGAGTAAGAATGCGCAGAAAAACGTGCTAGTCAGGCTGCTCTTTCCTGAGTTCTTCGACATGATGCCTATTGGCTCCTAGCGGTTGTCGTTGGAGGTGCTGCAAAGGTGCTGGGGGGGTGCACAGGGCCGTGGAATTCGATTGTCTACTCAAAAGTGCGCAGGAAGGCAATTGCCTCTCGGCGAGCGGGAAACGTTGCTTCAATCCGTGCCCCGGTGTTGAATCGGACTTGAACCTCGAAGTACTCGCGCGATTGAGAATCCTCCCGGACCTGCCACGATTGCTCTTCCTCAATCAAGTAAGAAATAGCGCTCTCCACGTCAGGAAGTTCCAAGGCGTGTCCTCGCAACACGCTGAGGCGAACCGAAATCACCTTGCGCGTGATCGCCGACTCAAGACGAGAAACAAACGACGTGATCTGATTGGCGTGCGCGGACGAAAGATGTCGCACCAGCGTGTGAGTGGCGTCTGGTTGCGGCAACGATTCCCATCGAGTGATCTTCTTCCGAAAGTCGTCTTCGGGGGTCCCGCGCGCTCCATCCTCCGATGCGGCGTCGATGCCGAGTTCTGCAAAAGCCGCCACGATCGAAGCGTACGGAATGTGGAGTACCGCGAAGCCCTTTGACTCCAACTGGGCCAGTGCATTCTTGGTGAATTCGCCTGCAAGCACAGCCCCGCAGAACGGTTGATGCCGGCTGAAGGTCTGGGCTACAGGCCGGACGGCCGCTTCGATCTCCTGGGCCTTATTCTTGGAGTGTTTGGTGTATCGCCGCCAAGCTGACTCGACGAACGCAACGGGCGTGCCGAAGGCATCCTCCGTGCCACCGCGTTCCAGCACGTAGTCCAGATCATGCCGATTGCCGTACCCGTCCCGCCACGTCACTTTCGAAAGGTTCTTTCGCCCCTGACTGGCACGGGCGCGTCTGGGCTTCTTGTGATCGAGATACAACCCGTGGCGACCGGCAACCTCCGCCAAGAGACTTCGAACGAATACCTCGAAGACGTCTCCCACGATTTGTCCCCAGCGATGGGCAAGTGATTCAGCCATGTCTTGTCCCGACGCTACCCGCGGACCCAGAGTTGCCCCTCGCACAGGGGCACACGGTGCTTCCGGTTTTTCCACTTGGTGTTGCGGTCGCGGAGTTTCATAAACTCCCAACGTTCGAATCCAGCGGCCAAAGCCAACCGGCCGAGCCAATCGATGACGGGGACGTAGACCCCGTACGGAGCAGAATCTCCGATCACAAAGCAAACTTCTGACGGACTTTGACAACAGCGACGCAGCGACCGCCATACCCTGGCCATGTCGAGGAAATAGCACGCGACCATATTGTTGTATGTCTTCTTCCCGCCACGTTCCAACCGGAGTTCCGACAGCTGGCTGCATACCGTCGCGATTTCGCTCCGAATCGCCTCGATTTCGGGGGACGCCAAAACAAACTCCAGGTCGACGGAGCCTGGAGGCACATGCTGCGAACACGCACGCACCAGGTGCTTGCGGACATTGTCCTGCAAGTCCCCCCAACCGCTGATCTCTCCCAGAAATGTCATCTCCAGGCGTGTGGCATCCGCGTAGTCGTAGTTGTTGGCGTAGGGCGGTGACGTGAGTACCAGAGTGGCCCAGCCGCTGGGTATGGTTGCGCATTCTCTGGCATCGTCAGCTTGTACGTTCGCCAGCGGCGTCGCGCGCCGAGCCATCCAACGAATATCCGCCGCAACCATCTCTACCGTTTTTCGCAAGGCGACTGGCGGCGCAGGTGGTCTCGTCTTGCGACGACCTGGAAGAACGTATTGCCAGGGTGCCGTTCCCGCCTCCGACACCGTGCGCAACGAACAGACCAACGTCAACCAAAGCAACTCAGATTCCGGAGACCCATCGTGCTCTGCCTCGACCGCTTGGCGAAAACGATCCAAATAGTCGAGTGCATCTTCGCTGAAGCACTTCCGGATCAAAGTTGAGTAGCGATCCAAACGCGCAACGGCAAGATCCGCAAACTCGAAGGCCGCTTGCGCTCGCCGAATGAACTGACCAGCGTCCGCCGTGTACGCGAGCTTGGCACGTGCCACCCGTCGAACAAAGGGGTGGGACTCTATCCCCATGGATGGCACTCCAGCTGCATCACACGCAAGACAAGTGGTCCCCGACCCCAGAAACGGATCCAGGACTCGCGCGTCATCTTTTCTGGACTCGACCTCTCGTCTTACCCAGTCCGCGGAAAAGCCTGCGCTGTATCTGAACCACCGATGAATCGGCAATTTCATGTTATCGATGAAGGTGGACGACCGACCGTGAGTTCCTTCCAGCGTCGCATTGGGAACGGAGTCACTTGGTTCATCGAGCAGGTTCGGCAGTGTCAATTGGCAACGTCGAGTCATGCGTCCCCTTGTCTTGGCATCGGCTTTTGGTTATTTCTCTGCGCCCCGCGCGCAATCGGCGTGCCATGAAAGCACGCCGGTCGGACGAGACCAGCGAAGAGTCGGCAGCGATGCCGTCCGGAACCGAAGCAGCGCAACCCCCTGTGTCAACCGGCATCATACCGCACGCAGCCGCTGCCGAAACAGGGTGTCGAGAGCAAAACGGGCCAACTCGCCATCCCGCCGGTCTCTCTTGAGACTGCAGCGAACCAGCTCCCAGCGGAGGTTTGGGGGAGCCTGTTTTCCACAAAAGCCCCCGTTTTTCCTATTTTGCCTACTCCCCCCTGCCTGAAGCCGCCTTCTTTGGCGACTTCGAAACCCATCAGATCCCGAGGGTCCGCATGGGCTTCATGTAGTCGCCGTAGAACACCACGCGGTGCAGCAGGGTCAAGCCTTCCAGTTCCAAAAGCCCGGCACAGGCAGTGGGTACGTGCCGTTGGCGTCCGGTTTGACGGGCGGCGGCGTGTCGAAGCTGGCTTCGTCCGGCGACGGGCCGAACTGGAAGTCGGACTTGACCACCTCGTCCCAATTGGTCGCCTTGCCGGAGTAGCAGGCCAACTGGCCCATCACCGTCGACATGGTGCTGTTGGCCATGTGATAGCCGCTGTTGATCGGCTTGCCCTCGCGGACCGAATCGATCAGCGCCTTCTGCTCGGCCTCATACGGGTTGTTGTGCTGTTCGCGCGGGAACGTCCAGGGGTTTTCGCCTTCGATCTTGCACGCCCCCAGATGACAGAGGCCTTTGGTGCCCATCACAATGTCGGAACTGTTGCCGTAGCAGCCGTTCCGCGTCTGGCACAGGGCGTAGACCCGCGTGCCGCTGGCATATTCGTAGACCACCGTATGGTGGTCGAACATGTCGCCGTGAACTTCCTCGTCAGACGTGGACCGGCCAGCCAACCCGAAGCACCACTTGGGCATCTCCTCCTTCATGATCCAGGCCACGCGGTCCATGTTGTGGACCAGCGATTGCGGCACGTCGTCGCCCGACAGCCAGCAGAAGTGGTACCAGTTGCTGAATTGGTACTGCGTTTCCGTGTAAGCCGGATTGCGGGCCACGGTCTGATACGGACCGCGGAGGAACATCGACTGCATCGACACGATGTCGCCGATGGCCCCGTCGTGGATGCGTTTGACGGTCTCTTGAAAACCGGCATGGAAACGGCTTTGCAGGCCGGACACGATGCTCAGGCCCTTTTCTTTCGCCAGGTCGCAGACGGCTTGCATCCGGCGGCAGCCCACCGGGTCGATAGCGTGCGGCTTTTCAACAAACACGGGCTTGCCGGCCTTGATCGCGGCCTCGGCGTACATCGGGTGGAATTTCTACGCGCAGGCAATCAGCACCACGTCGACGCTGTCGATGACTTTCTGGTACCCCTTGAAGTCCGAGAAGCAATGATCGTCATCGACCTGGACCTGGTCGGGAAAATGACCCAGGAGATTCTTTCGGCTTCTTTGCACCCGGTCTTCGAAAACGTCGTACATTGCCACCAGCTTGACATAGGGCCCGGCTCGGAGGCTTTCGGCTGCGGCCCCGGAACACCGCCCGCCGCAGCCGATCATGCCGATCTTGACCATCTCGTCGCCCGCCGCGTGGGCGCTGCGGGCAATGGACAACCCGGCAACGGTCGCCGCACCGGCGGCGGAAACTCTCAGGAAATCGCGGCGAGTCTTACCGCCGTTCGGAGGGGACGGTTGGGCGTTGGGCATAAGGAATCTCCTTTGCTTAGGGTTAGTGATCGGTAATCGGTAATCGGTGATCGGTGATCGGTGATCGGTGATCGGTAATCGGTAATCGGT
>CAYPGE010000562.1:0-4617 GCA_964409865.1 uncultured Pirellulaceae bacterium | reverse complement strand
TCGGCGCAGGTCTCTCGACCTCGCCGAAACCGCCGACCGCAGGTCTCCCGTATTCCCCGTTCGGCGCAGGTCTCTCGACCTCGCCGAAACCGCCGACCGCAGGTCTCCCGTATTCCCCGTTCGGCGCAGGTCTCCCGACCTCGCCGAAACCGCCGACCGCAGGTCTCCCGTATTCTTCGGACCGCTCTTCTGTATTCTCTGTCTCGTCGGCTTTTCAGCTAGTGCGGCCCGCGACGCGCGAGCCGATCAGGTTCCCGTCGCGGTTCTGCAAGCCGAGCAGCAACGGATCGCCGCGGTGGCCAAGGCGGTGAAAGCCGCGGTGGCCGTGTTCGCCAACGACGGGCAAGGCGGCGGATCCGGCGTCGTGATCACGCCCGACGGTTACGCGTTGTCCAACTTTCACGTCACCAAGCCGGCCGGCGACTGGATGCAGTGTGGGATGGCCGACGGCGAGTTGTACGACGCGGTCCTCGTCGGTCTCGATCCGACCGGCGACGTGGCCCTGATCAAATTGCAGGGCCGCGGGGACTTCCCCTGTGCAGAACTGGGCGACAGCGACGCCGTGCGGGTCGGCGACTGGTGCTTTGCCGTCGGCAATCCGTTCCTGCTGGCCACCGACTTCCAGCCGACCGTGACGTATGGACTGGTCTCCGGCGTCCACCGCTACCAATACCCCGCCGGCACGCTGTTGGAGTACGCCGACTGCATCCAGACGGATGCCTCGATCAATCCGGGCAACTCCGGCGGACCCTTGTTCAACGCGGCAGGGCAGCTGATCGGCATCAACGGCCGCGGTTCGTTTGAAAAGCGGGGGCGAGTCAATGTGGGCGTCGGCTACGCGATCTCGATCAACCAGATCAAGAACTTTTTGGGCTACCTTCGCAGCGGCCGCATCGTCGATCACGCCACGCTGGGCGCCACCGTCTCCCGCGACGAGGACGGCCGCATCGTGGTGACGGACATCCTGGACACCAGCGATGCCTACCGCCGAGGTTTGCGGTACGGCGACGAGATCCTGTCCTTTGCCGGTCGGCCGATTACCACGGTGAACGGCTTCAAGAACGTGCTCGGCATCTTCCCCAAGGGCTGGCGCGTGCCGCTCAGCTACCGCCGCGAGGGCGAGCGCCGCGACGTGCTGGTGAGGCTGATGGGCGTCCACGGGACGGAAGAACTGCTGCGCAAGGCCGAGGGAGCGCTGCCCGTCGAAGAGAAACCCATGCCCAAACCGATGCCCAAAGACGAGCAGCCGGGCGACGGAGGTAAACCGAAGCCAAAGCCGGAGGGGGAACAGGGCAAGGAAGCTCCGGGCGGACAGCCCAAGCCGCCGCGTGTCGTGCCGTTGGAAAAAGTGCGTCGCCAAGAGCCCACGCCGAAACACCTCGAGAAGTTGATCGTCAAGCGGCCGGGCTATGCCAACTACTACTTCAACGAACTGAACCGCGACCGCGTCTGGAACGCGCTGTTGGCCCACGGGGACTTTTCCTCGCTGGCCGGAGCGTGGAAGCTGGCGGGCGCGGACGCGGCCGGCAACCCGATCGAGATTATCTTGGCCGGCGACAAAGTCACCGGCCGCTTTGCGGTCAAGCCTGTGGAAGTCGATCCTGCACGCGACTTGGACAGCCAACTCGGTCCGGAGGGCAGCGGCGGGTTGCTGGTCGCCCTGCACCTATGGCAACGCCTGCTCCGTTTGGGTCCGAAGCAATTTGGCGACGTGTACTACTTGGGCACCGTGCCGGTTCCCGACCGCCCGACATTGTTCGACGCCCTCGTCGCCACCCATAACGTTGTGGAAGCGCGGTTCCTGTTCGACCCCGCGACCGGCCAACTGTCCGGCATGGAAATGTTCCCCGACGCTCAAGTCGACCCCTGCGAGGTTTACTTCGACGATTACCGGCCCGTGAATGGCCGCCAGGTGCCCCACGCGCTGCTGGTCCGCCACGGCGACAATGTGTTCGCCCAAATCAAGCTTGAGTCCGTCGAGTTGGCTGCCGAGTAGGACAGGCTTTCCAGCCTGTCATGAACCGAACATGATATCCCCACTTGCACAAAACGCATTCCGCAGACTCCTGTCTCTGAAGGTGACGGCACTCCTGCTGGCCTGCTCGACCGCCTTCCTGCCGGCGGTCTCGCCTGGTGTCTGCCGAGCCGCCGGCGGCACCTTCATCGACGTGGTCGCCTCAGTCCAGCCCAAGATGGTCAAGATCTACGGCGCCGGCGGCCTGCGGGGTCTGGAAGCCTATCAGAGCGGCTTTCTGATTTCGCCCGCGGGCCACGTGCTGACGGTTTGGAGTTACGTGCTGGATACGGACAACGTTGCGGTCACGCTGGACGATGGCCGGAAATTCCAGGCCCAATTGATCGGAGCGGATCCGCGCCGCGAGATCGCCGTGCTCAAGATCGACGCGGATGGCCTGCCGCATTTCCGCTTGAGCGACGGAGTCGAACTGTCCGTGGGTGATCGCGTCCTGGCGTTCAGCAATCTATTCGGCGTGGCGGCCGGCGACGAGGACGCCAGCGTCTTGCACGGCTGCGTCTCGGCCAAGACGCAGTTGGCAGCTCGCCGCGGCGCCTTCGAAACGCCCTATGACGGACCGGTGTACGTGGTCGACGCCATGACCAACAACCCGGGCTCGGCCGGCGGCGTGCTGACCGACCGCCAGGGCAACCTGGTCGGGATCCTGGGCAAGGAACTCCGCAACGCGTTGAACAACACGTGGCTGAATTATGCGATTCCCGCAGCCGAACTGGTGACGCCGGTAGACGACATTCTGGCCGGCAAGACGCTGCCGCGGAAAGCCGGCGAGTCGGCGAAGAGGCCAGATGAGCCGTGGACGCTGGCGCGGGCCGGCCTGCGGCTGGTGCCCGACGTGCTGTCCCGCACGCCCCCGTTCATCGATGCCGTGGCCCCGGATTCCCCCGCCGCGCGAGCCAAGTTGCAGCCCGATGACTTGATCCTGTTCGTCAACAACGGCGTCGTTGTTTCCTACGCCAGCGTCGTCGAAACCCTATCGTTGATCGACCACATCGACCCCGTGCGTCTGACCGTCCAGCGCGGCCAGCAACTGGTCGACGTGGTCCTGGAAGCGAAGGAGTGAGCCAAGAACAGACCCCGCCGCACTCCCGCTGCCCACCGGCCTCGCGCCGGTGGAAGCATGACTGACAGCTACCAGACCGACGCCCCATACTCCCGCTGCCCACCGGCCCCGTGCCGGTGCAAGCATGACTGACAGCTATGACGCACGCTCGACGCAACTCCTGTTTCGCCTTGGCCATCTGGCTCACCTGCGCGCTCGTCTCCCGCTCCGCGCCCGCCGCCCCGGACGATCTCGTGGCCCTCGAAGAGCAAGCCGTCAAGGCCGCCGTCGCCAAGATCGCGCCGTCGGTGTTGCGGATCGAAACCATCGGCGGCTTGGAGCGGGTCGAGCGGGTGCTGGTCGGGACCGGAGCGACGACCGGGCTGGCCGTGTCGGCGGACGGTTACATCATCTCCAGCGCGTTCAACTTCATCCAGCAACCATCGTCCATCCTGGTCACGTTGCCCAGTGGCAAGCGAGCGACGGCCCAGATCGTGGCCCGCGACCGCAGCCGCATGTTGGTGCTGCTGAAGGTAGCCGGCGACGAACCGCTCGTCGTTCCCGAACTCGTGCCCCGCCAGGAGATGGTTGTCGGCCAGTGGACCATCGCCGTGGGCCGCACGTTTGAACAAGACCAACCGAACGTCTCCGTCGGCATCCTCAGCGCCACCAGCCGCATCTGGGGCAAGGCGGTCCAGACGGACGCCAAGATATCGCCAAGCAATTATGGCGGCCCGCTGATCGACATTCGCGGCCGCGTGCTGGGCGTGCTCGTGCCGCTGTCCCCGCAGCAGCAAGACGAAGTGGCCGGCGCCGAGTGGTATGATTCGGGCATCGGTTTTGCGATTCCGCTGATCGACGTCGTGCGGCACCTGGACAAACTGAAACGCGGCGAAGAGTTGCACCCCGGCTTGCTGGGAATCACGCTCAAGGGGAACGACATCTACGGCGACCCGCCGGACATTGCCGCGTGCCAGCCCAAATCGCCCGCCAAGCAAGCGGGTCTGCAAGCCGGCGACCGGATCGTCGAGGTGGACGGCATCAAAATCGTGCGGCAAACGCAGTTGCGGCACGCTTTGGGGCCGCGATACGCCGGCGACCAGGTGAAGATCGTGGTCCTGCGCGGCGATCAGCGTTTGGAACTTGCCGTCGAATTGGCCGACAAACTGGAACCGTACGAAAACCCCTTCCTCGGCCTGCTCCCCGGTCGTTCGCCGGTCGCGAAGCCGGGCGTCACGATCCGCTACGTCTACCCCGGCAGTCCCGCGGCGGAAGCCGGGATTCAAGCCGAAGACCGGTTGGTGCGATTGGCGGACAAACCCGTCACGGATGTGGCTTCGGCTTGGGAGATCCTGGGCAGTTACGAGCCCAAGCAGAGGATCAAGGTCGGCGTCGAACGTGGGTCCGAGACGAAGGAGTTCGAGGTGGAACTGGCGGGCTTGCCGCCGGCGATCCCGGAAAACCTGCCGGCCGCCCGCAAGCCCGTCGAGGCTGCTGCCGCCCAGCGACCGGCGGTGGGCGAGGTGAACATCAAGCTGCCCGA
>CAYPGE010000561.1:0-4619 GCA_964409865.1 uncultured Pirellulaceae bacterium | reverse complement strand
CGGCCGCCACCGCCTGCGTGATCTCGGCAGGCAGGTGCTGCAAGTGGTTCTTCTCGAAATCGCGACTGACCTGGTCGGTCCAGTACGATTTCGCGGCCAGCCAGGCTTCCCGCATCTCGGCCGCCGCGTGCTTGAGCCGCCCCAACCCGCTAACCAAATCGCAGTGCCTCACCGCGCAGCTCCTTCTAAGACGCCTCGGTTCCTCCAGGATTCTCCACGGGAACCGATCGCTCGGTGTAGCGATCCAACGCCACGGCCATCCGCTCCAATGCCGCCAGCGCGCGAGGCAGATCCATGTCCAAGCAGTTGGCGAACTTGGACAAGTGCCCGTGGAAGTCGTCGGCCTCGCGATGCACGGCAATCCGCCAGCGGCGCACCGCGCGGACCTTGTCCTCCGTCAAACGCAATCGCCGTTTAGCCTTGTCCAGCGCGATCTTCAACTCGTAACAGGACCGTTTGTCCTCGGGCCGCAGCGCCAATTCCGCACGCTCCAAGTTGTTGCGGGCCTCGATCACGGCGTCGGAGGCCCGCTGCATCGCCCGCGGCCAGTAACGAGTCCGATCGTGTTCGATCCAGTCGACGCCTCGCCGCATCTCCAGCAGCAGTTGCGTGACGGCCTCCCGCGCTTCGGTCTGGAATTCCTCCAAGGCCAGCTTGAAGTGCCGCACCGCGTCGATCGAAGTAATTTGGGCTGGGGTGGTCACCGGTCACCGGTCAACTCTTCAGGTACTCGTCGATGTGCTCCGCCTTCCGCAGCAGGTACGGTACGTGCCGCTCGTTGTTTTCCAGAAAACGGGCAATCATCTTCATGCCTTCCTCGAACTGCAAACTGAATTTCTTGTGCTCTTGATCCCGCCACGTGGTGCTCAGCGCGGCCAACTGGTTCGCCAACGCGCGGCTGTGATCTCGCAAATCGTTGTTGAATTTCTTCAGGTTCCGTGCAAAATCCCGCAATTCCTCCGGATCGACAATCGCTTGCGCCATGACAACATCCTCCCTATCCCCAACTATAGTTTCTCGCGATGGGGTCGGTAAAGGGAACCGGAGTCCCGGCGGTGCCACAAAGAAGAAGCCCGGCTTTTTGAAAAAGCCGTCCGTGTGGCACAGCTTGCTCGTTCGCCGTGCAGCACGGCGAACAAGTAAGCCGTGCCACTATAACCGCCGCACGTGGAAGCCGCCATCGACGTTGATCCGGTCGCCGGTGCTGAAGGGGAACGCGTCGCGGATCAGGGCCAGCACGGCGCGAGCCACGTCTTCCGGCGTGCCCCAGCGGCGGATCGGCGTCAGTCCCTCGGCGATCAGCTTGTCGTATTTCTCCCGCACGGGGGCCGTCATGTCGCTCTCAATCACGCCCGGACAAACCTCGTACACGCGGATCCGGTGTTCGGCCAGTCGCGTGGCCAGCAGCCAGGTCATCATCTGCATCGCGGCTTTGGCCATGCAGTAATCCGCCCGGTTGGTGCTCACTGCATAAGCGGAAATCGACGACACGTTGACGATCCAGCCCTGCGAAATCCGGCCGTCCTCGATCCCTTCGATCATCCGCCTGGCCGCCAGCTGCGCCAGAAAGAACGGGCCCTTCAGGTTCGTGTCGAAGACCACGTCCCAACTTTCTTCCGTGGCTTCCAGCAGGTCCCGGCGTCCCTGGGAAGTGATCCCGGCGTTGTTGACCAGCACGTCCAAACGGCCGAAACGGTCGCAGACCTGCTCGATCAGCTCAGCCCGATCCGCCGCCAGCCCCACGTCGCCGCGGACCGCGATCGCCGCCCCGCCGGCGGCTTCAATCTCCCCCACCACGGCAGATGCGGCCTCTGGGCTGCGGAAGTAATTGACTCCGACCGCGTAGCCGTTGCTTCCCAAGGTCAAGGCGATCCCGCGACCTATGCCGCGGGACGATCCCGTCACCAGTGCCACTGGTTTGTCGATCATGAGCGTGCTCCAATACCGTTCGGCAAAAGATTCGCACTTGCAGTCTGCGTTCTGTTTGGCACGCGGCCAGCTGGCCTTTTTCCGCCATGGAATGGATTCTATCAAGATGGCAGGAGTCTGTCATCGTGGACGTGGAGCATCGGACTTAGCCGCCGGGCCCACCGCGCCGGGGCCGCCGATGGGCGAAGTGCCTTGATCCGCGGCCCCGCTTTGCAGACCGAGGTACGCCTCCGGATGGTTCTGGCCGGCGGGCCAGCCGGCCGCGAACTCGGCGATCGCCGCGGCATTCATCCGCGGGTGCAACGCGGTCATTTCTTGCGGCGAGGGCTTACGGGGAAAGGATCGTTGTGTTTCTTGAAGCGATAGGTTAGAAACCGGATTCACACGTTCCATCCGATGAAGATTCAGACCGGCTTTGGGACCCTGGACCAGCGGGGTTGCAGTTTCACAGGAGAGGGAAAATGAACGGCAGCGGCGTTTCGCCAGATCGGGGACTCTTTCGTGCCACCACCCTGCTTCGCCGGCTCGGACCGGTCCTGTGCCGTACGATCACCGCGCTGGGTTTTCTCGCCGGCAGCGCCGCAGGGGCGGCGGAACGGGAATCGCCCGTTTTCGCGCCGTGCGACTACGCCGACGATGCAGCCGCCCGTGCGGCGTGGCAGCCGATGACGGGCAGCGACGCGGCGGGCGTCGTGGAGGAGTCCGGCAGGCAGGTGCTGCGGCTGCCGTGCCGGTTTGCGGGCAACCCCGTCGAACGCGCCTCGTGGGACCTCAAGGTGCAACTCGATCTGTCGGCTTGCCGCGGCGTTCACTTCCAGCTGTGGTGCCAGGACGTATCGCCCGTGTCCAGTTTTTCGCTGTATTTGCAGAGCGGCAACGGTTGGTACAGTGCGGCGTTCTACCCCGACCAGCCCGGCTGGAACACGATTGTGATCGACAAGGCCGGCACGCGGATCGAAGGCGAGCCGGACGGCTGGGGCGCGATCCGGACGATCCGCCTGTCGGCGTGGCGAGGCGGCGATACGAACACCGAGTTGCGAGTTCGCGACTTTGCCTTCCGCGGCATGTTGGGAGTGGACGCCACGGTGGCGATCATCCGGGCCGAGTCGGCGGCGGTGGGCCAGCCCGGTGAAGCGCGGGCCGTGGATTCCGCGGCCGAGGGCCTGGCGCGGCATCTGGATGCGCTGGGCATCGGCTGTGCAACGCTGAGCGATCTGAAGCTCTCGGCCGCTCAGCTGCAGAAGGTCCGCCTCGTGATCCTGCCTCACAATTCCGGGATGCCGGAGGAGGCGGTGGCGGAGGTGGAGCGGTTCGTCCGAGCGGGAGGCAAGGTGCTGGCGTTCTACGGGATTCCTGACAAGCTTCGGCCGGTCTTGGGAATTGCGTCCGGCCAGTACGTGCGGCAGGAGCGGCCCGGCTATTTCGCCGCCCTGCGGTTCGCCGACGGAGCGCTGCCGGGCTGTCCGGCGGTCGTGGGCCAGCGCTCGTGGAACATCCACGATCACCGCCCGGCGTCAGGTGCAGGTCGGATCGTCGCGGATTGGCTCGACGACCAGGGCCGGCCTACCGGCCACGGCGCCGTGGTCGCGACGCCCAACAGCGTGGTGATGTCCCACATTCTGCTGGATGACGATGCGGTGAACAAACGCCGGATGCTGCAAGCGATGTTGGGGTATCTGGTGCCGGATTTGTGGCGCGAGGCGGCGGCGGCCGAACTGGCGCGGATGGGGCGAATGGGCGGCGCCGACAGCTACGACGCGCTGGCAAAGCAGCTGTCGCAAGCCCGCGGGGACGACCCGCGCGTGCGTTCGGCCCTGGACGCAGCCGACCGACTCCGCGCGGAAGCCCGGCAACTGCTGGAGCAGGACAAGCCTGTCGAGGCGTTTGCGGCGGCCACCGCGGCCTCGCAGCGAGCCCTGGACGCGTATGCCTGCGCGCAGCGGCCCGTAGCAGGTGAATTCCGCGGCCTGTGGTGCCACAACGCCCGCGGCGTGACCGGCTTGACGTGGGACGCGGCGATCAAGCAGATGGCCGACGCCAACTTTACCGCGATCTTCCCCAACATGCTGTGGGGCGGCGTCGCCTTCTATCCCAGCGAGGTGTTGCCGGCGGCTCCCGGAATCGACGCCGAGAACGATGAAGTCGCCAAATGCCTGGCCGCCTGCCGCAAGTACGGCGTGCAGATCCATGTCTGGAAGGTCAATTGGAACACGGGCCGGCAAGCCCCCGCGGAGTTCCTGGACAAGATGCGGCGCGCGGGCCGGCTGCAAGCCGATTCGGCCGGCCGCGAAGAACCCTGGTTGTGCCCGTCTCATCCGGACAATCAGAAGCTGGAAATCGACTCGATGGTCGAACTGGCGCGGCGCTACGAGCTGGACGGCCTGCACTTCGATTACATCCGCTATCCCGACGGCGATCATTGTTACTGCGACGGGTGCCGCCAACGGTTCTCGCGGGCGGCCGGCGTGAAGATCGAGGACTGGCCGGCGGACGTGCGTCGCAGCGGTCCGCTGCGGCAGCCCTGGCTGGACTGGCGCCGCGAGAACATCAACGTCGTGGTCCGCGAGGTCAGCCGGCAGGCGCGGCAGGTGCGCCCCGGCATCAAGATCTCCGCCGCCGTATTCCGCAACTGGCCGTCCGACCGCGACGGCGTCGGGGAGTTCGTGGTGGGCTTCCCCGCGACGGGGGCG
>CAYPGE010000560.1:0-4663 GCA_964409865.1 uncultured Pirellulaceae bacterium | reverse complement strand
ACTTGACTACTGTTCTCTACGGTGAGCATCCGGTCATAGTTCGAGCCGGATTCTCAGAAACGATGCCAGCACGCATGCCGGCCTGCTATCATCTATCGCCGTCCCCGAGACACGGTTGGTCCTCGTTTCCAAACTGCCACCAAAAGGCCCTCGTTCCCAGGCTCCTGCCTGGAAACGCACCGCCTTGCCGGCTCTGCCGGCCCGGATCAGAGGCAGAGCCCCGTCACCAGGTTGTCTGCTGGCATTGCTGGCGCCTTCTCCAATTCTCCGTGGTTTTCGTGTAGAATTCTAGTCCCGCAGTTGGCGTGGGCAAGTTACTTCCCCGCTTCACCCCCCGTAACCAAGGAGCCACAACATGATCCGCTGCCTTTCCCGTTTTCTGCTCTCGCTGGCCGTCGCCGTACTAGCCGTCACGGCGTCCCCGTCGGCAACTGCGGCCGAGCCTTCGTTCTCGTACGCCGATCTGGTCCAGCGAATGATCGACCTGGAGCACCCGGCTACGCTGCCCGCGGCGGGCGAGAAGTGCGCTCAGTGGGCCAGCTGGGATCGCTCCAGCCGTTATGACGCGGAGACGGGCAAGTACGTGGACTGGGCCGCCAACAACGACGGACCGCAGTTCATCCGCGAGGACGGCGACCAGGTGGTCATGGCCGAGATGGAAGGTCCCGGTTGCATCTGGCGAATCTGGTCCGCACGGGCCGAGCAAGGGCACGTCAAGATCTACTTGGACGGGGCTGCCGAACCGGCCGTCGACTTGCCGTTCGTGACCTACTTCCGCGGCGACACGCCGCCGTTCAACTACCCGCAACTCTCGTACGACTTGGGAACCATGGGCTGCCGCGGGCAGAACCTGTACTTCCCCATCCCGTACCAGAAATCCTGCAAGATCGTCGCCGACAAAGGCTGGGGCCGCTACTACCACTTCACGTACACGACTTACCCGCGGAGCACCCAGCTACCGACGTTCAGCACCGCGTTGGCCACGCAGCATGCCGAGCAACTCCAGCGGGTGAACGACTTCCTCCAATCGGCGCTGGGCAGCGATCCCGCCGGGCGGCGCGACGGGGAGCACCGCGAGACGGGCAGCCTGTCGCTGGCTCCCGGCGAGAAGCAGGCGCTGGAGCTGACGGGACCGCGGGCCATCACGGCGATTCGCGGCAAGATGAAGTTCCGCGACCGCGACGATGAAATGGCCGCGTTGCGGCGTGTGGTGCTGCAGATCACGTTCGACGGCCAGGAGAAACCGGCGGTCTGGTGTCCGCTGGGCGATTTCTTCGGCACGGCGCCCGGCTTCAATCCGTACCGATCGCTGATCACCGGCATGACGGACGAAGGTGGCTACGCACTGTGGTACATGCCGTTTGCCAAGAATGCGATGGTCGAGGTGGTGAACGAGGACCAGGAGCCGCGCGAGCTGGAGTACGACATCACGCACGCGCCGCTCGCCAAGCCGTTCGACGGCCTGGGGCATTTCCACTGCCAATGGCATCGCGACACGATCCAACTGCCCGAAGACCGCTGGCCCGACTGGCCGCTGCTGAACACGCAGGGCCGCGGCCGCTTCTGCGGCGTGATGCTGCACGTCTGGAACCCGCGCGGCGGCTGGTGGGGCGAAGGCGATGAGAAATTCTTCGTCGACGGCGAGAAGTTCCCTTCGACGTTTGGCACCGGTTCCGAGGACTACTTCGGCTACGCCTGGTGCCATCCGGGATTGTTCCAGCGTGCCTACCACGCCCAAACCATGACTTCGGGCAACAAGGGGCACCAGTCGGTGCTGCGCTGGCACTTGACGGACAATGTGCCATTTCAAACCGGCTTCGAGGGCTGCATCGAGAAGTACTACCGGACGGAGGAACGCGGCACCCAGTACGCCTGTGTGGCCTGTTGGTATCTCGCGCCGGACGGCATCGACCCGTACGCTCCGGTGCCCGCCCCAGAGCGTGACGGCTACTACGTCAATCCGCCCCTGATCGCCGGCGGTTTTGCGGTCCGGAACGAGCCGCGCGGGCAAGTGCGGACCCAGGCGATGACTCGTTACGAGGGAACCTGGGAAAACGGCGACCATCTGTGGTGGACCGGCGCCAAGACCGGCGACAAGCTGGAACTCGCCGTGCCGGTCGAGAAAGGAGGGCTGTATCGAGTCAGCATCGTGCTGACCAAGGCCCGCGACTATGGCATCGTGCAACTGTACGTGGACGGCAAGAAGGCTGGCGAACCGATCGACCTGTACAATCCGAGGGTCATCCCCAGCGGCCCGATCGAATTGGGCTCGTTCGACCTGACCTCCGGCGAGCACAAACTGACGGTCGAGATCGTTGGGACAAACCCGCAGGCCATCCCGTCCTTTATGTTCGGCATCGACCGGGTTATCTTGGAGCGGTAATCCCCCGTAGCATGGCTCTCCGAGCCGTGCCGCGCCGCAACACAACTCGATTCGCTCGTCCGCCGAATGGTTCCAACATGCTGAGAAGTGGCCTTGGGACCGAGAAGCACTTTCGGTTTGCGGCGGCGGCCGGATGTACACGCACACGGCGGAAGGACAAGTATTTGCCGTCGAACAGGAGACAAGCCGACTGCTGTGGCGGCGTTACTTCCCCGGTGCCCACGTGTCGTATACACCTCGCCGCTGTACTACCAAGGCCGCCTGGTTGTTCCCCAAGCCGGGCTCGACATCTGCCGGCTTCGCTGTCTGGACGCGGCCATGGGAAAACTGATCTGGGAGGCCCGTTCAGCGGTTCGCCCAGTTGGAACCACCAGACGCGGCCGATCGTTTTGCCAGAACATGATCATCTACCAATTCAGCACGGGGCGTTATCGTCCGCAGACGTGGCTGTTCGAGCAGCAGAGCACGTTCGGCTTGGCCATGAGTTCGTGCAAGCGTCGATACGCTTCCGTCTTGTCGGCTCCGAGCCTATGCTATATACCACGAAAGGCAACGTACCACTCGCCACGTTCTTCCCTGTACCACGGTTTCGGTCGTCGCGCCATGATCCACCTCTTGACACGTCCATGCCGAATTCCGTGCCAGACAAGAAACGATCTGACGTAAGTCCTTTCCGGGCCCGTAGCTCAGCGGTGAGAGCAGGGGACTCATAATCCCTTGGTCGGGGGTTCGAATCCCTCCGGGCCTATTGGACTTACGACGATTGCTGGTAGGGCCACACTCCACAAACACTCCACGTCGGGTTTGCGGATTGTCCGCCCGCCGACGAAAAACGGCAGCCGGGAAAAGGCTGCCGTTCTTCGTTTCGTGCCCTGTTGCCTCAGGTGCTTTTCAAGAACTCCGGGACGTGGAGTTGTTCCACGGCGCCGTCGAGTTGACGTGCCATGTTGATGTACTTCTTCGTCGTCAGGTAGCTCTTGTGGCGCATCAACGCCTCCACGGCCGCCACCTGGTCCAGGACGCCCAGCATCGTGTACGTGTTCATGGTCAAGTTGATGGGCGCGACTGGCCGGCATAAGACCCGGCACGCCCCGACACGACCGCTGAGAATCCTTGCCAGCGCGTCGCTTGCGACCTCGTTCGCGCCGTGAAAGCCGGCATGGTACCCACAGGAGGACGGCCGCTTCGCGCGGAATAGACGTGGCCGTCTTCCGAAGGTAAAATCACAGCGCTGCGGCGAGCAAAGGAGACGCAAGATTGGAAACGACGACGCCAATCGCCACTCGCAACGAAGGAACGCGATCTGGTCAACGCCAATCTGTGCGAAGAGCGAGTCGTTGTTGCCCGCAGGCCCGGAGCTTAACCGCAGTAACAACAGACTGGAAGCGAATCCCACGTACCTCATTATTCCCAGGAGCACGACCATGAATCGCCCAATCGGACCGGCCAATCGCACGCTTCCCCAAACCACTCGCCGCGACGTGATCAAGCTCGGCGGAGCAATCGCCGCAGGCGCGGTGCTTTCTTCGGGCGTGCCGTGCGTGCACGCTGCGTCGGACAACACGATCCGCCTGGCCCTGATCGGCTGCGGCGGCCGGGGCCGCGGGGCGGTTGCCGACGCGTTCTCTGTCGCCACCAGTCCGATCAAACTCCATGCGATGGCCGACCTGACCGACCAGCGCGTCAACAGCGCTCACGGCGTGCTGCAAAAGGCGTTCGCCGATCGAGTCGACGTGCCCGCCGACCGGCGTTTCGTCGGGTTCGACGCGTATCGCCACGCGATCGACTGCCTGCGGCCGGGCGACGTGGCCATGCTCACGGCCTACTCCTACTGCCGCCCCGTGCAGCTCGAGTACGCGGTGCAGAAGGGCGTGAATGTGTTCATGGAGAAGAGCTTCGCGTCCGACCCGGCCGGCTGCCGCCGCATCCTGGCGGCGGGCGAGGCGGCCAAGAAGCAGAACATCAAGATCGCGGCCGGAGTTCAGTGCCGCCATAGTATCGCCCGGCAGATGCTCATCGAGAAGATTCGCGCGGGCGAACTGGGCGACATCGGACTGGTCCGCGCCACGCGGGACTGCGGCCGGAACTTCCTCGGCAAACCGCCGGCCGGCACGGATCACGTCGCCTGGCAGATCAACAACCGCGTACACTTCCTCTGGGCCGGCTCCGGCCTCATGCTGGAACTCCTGATCCACCAGATCGACGAATGCTGCTGGATCAAGGACGCCTGGCCGGTCTCGGCGACGGGCAAGTGCACCCCGGTGAACAGGCCGGGCAATT
>CAYPGE010000559.1:0-4710 GCA_964409865.1 uncultured Pirellulaceae bacterium | reverse complement strand
CAGCCCTTCTGTGTACAGCCCTTCTGTGTACAACCCTTCTGAGTCGCCTCGAACTTCCCATCCTCAATCGGCGCGGGCTCGGCCAGGGCCGGGGGCGCTTCTACGGCCGCTTCTTCTGCAGCGAACCGAAACATCTGGAACGGGGAGGCTTGGAGGCTTCCGGAACAAACCAGGCAGGTCAACAGACCCACCGGCAGGACGATGCGACACTTCATGTCAGGACTCCTTCAGAACCGGGAACTAGACGTGATACACTGTGACTTTCACAACTCCGCTTCCGTCACCAGACCGCTAGTCACCCTCCTGACAACCGCCGGCGCGGTTGCGACGCTGACGTCCGGATTTACGCCATCCCTGCAGTTTTCTAGGTTATCTATCGTCTCGGCGGTCGCCGCATGTTCTCCTGTTTGCCTATTTTCTCAGTTGAAAACCTGTGTGGGGCCGGTCTTACGGTTTTTCGGGATGGCTGTTGATGTGGCGTCTTTGCCGAAAGAACAGGCTTTTTTGACTCACGAAGCTTCGACGTCGGGTTATTCTTAACGGAATAGTCGCCGCATCCCGATGCGAATAACCGGAACACTTGACCAAACCGTTTCGTACCCTTCACACTTGACGAAACCGCCAAACTTGACACCCTCTTATCCCGAACATATTATCGCTGTGTGGGCTGCCCGAACTCCTTTTGTAAACGGCAATTAGCGTTATGAGCAATCCGCTTGTCTGCCAGATCCTCGGCGGTGTGTTAGCGCTGTCCTTCATCTTCCTGTTGGTCATGTGTTGGAAGACGTGGCGGGTCCTGCACATTCTATCCACGTTTTTTTTGTTTGCTGGTGCGGTCACGTTCCTGACGCTTGGCTCGTACGTGCTCAAGACACAGGGGGCGTGGCGAAAACACTACGAAGACCATAAGGTCGCCCTCGCCAAGGCGGAAACGGAGCAGGTCAAGCTGCTGCAGGGCGATCTGATCGCGGTCCAGCAGACCGAAGAGTGCATCCGCAGCGCACGCGCCAAGTTGAACGACGAGGTCCTTGATCGCGGGCGAGTCTGGCGCGAATGCACTCCGATTCCTCCCCCGGTCGACGCCGACACGTTCAAGGTCAAGACGGTCCCCGCGAGCCAAGCCGCCGGTACCACGCCAGAACCCAATGGGATCGCGGCCAAGATGGTGCTGTACGTCTTTGCTGAGAAGGAAAGCAAAGACGGTTGGAAAGTGGCCGATTACTATCTGGGTGAATTCTCTGTGGACGAGGCCACCGACACGGAAGTGACGATTTCGGCCATGCTGCCGCTGGACCCCGATCAGCTTCAGCGCATCCAAAAGGGCGGCGCCACGTGGGCCTTGTACGAAGTCATGCCAGTGGACAGCCACGAGGTCTTTGCCGTGATGGAAGATAAAGAAAAGCGGATGGTGGGCATGAGCAAGCAGGAACTTGCGGAGTATTTGCCGAACGTCTTCAACTGGCCTGCGGACCAATACGACAAGTTCCTGGATTCGTTCGCGCGCTTCAACCGGGAGGCCACGGAGAAGGACCCGCCCCAGGAAACGTGGGTGTTGGTCAAGTTCCTGAAGAAGCACGCGATCCAGGTAGACAGCGATTCGCCCGAATCGCTGCTGTCCGGCGAGGCCCGCTATTTTGACAGCAGCGGGCGCGCCTTGGAAGCCCGTCTGCGGCACGGCGAGGATGGGAACGTCGCCTTTGAGGTCGGTGACACCGGGATCTTTGATTTGGACACCGCGGATACGTTGATCGCCGACGGTGTGTGCGAGAAAGTCAAGACTGTCTACCGTCGTCAGTTGCACGATTACCCCCGCTTTTTCCGACAGACCTACCTGCGGCACGGCGAACTAGATGAATCGATCCTGCGACAACGGCGGGACACGGAAACCCTGGTGGGCCTCAAGGTCAACGTCGAGGAGCAGGCTGCGGCGCGGACGGCGGAGAGAGACAAACTCGCGGCGGATCTGGCGAATCTTCGAACGGAATTGGCGGAAGTGACCGCCTACGAACAAGCGCTGGATGCCGAGTGGAAGAAAGCCTGCGGGCGACTCAGCGAACTCTATAACTCAAACCTTCAGCGTGCGGCGGAGTTGACCCGCATCCAGTACCAGTTGGCCGAAGAAATCAATCGGCGCACGGCCACCGCGGCAGTAGAGACAGCCCCGCCTCCTGCCGCTTCCCCGAGCGCGACGCCGCCACCTGCCTCACCCCCAGCCGCCTCGCCCTGAAGCCGGTGTGCAATCGAACCCTTCCGCCTCGGAGACAGCTTGCTTCCCTCCACTCCCCGCTTCGCCGGTTTTGGCATACGATAGGTAGACGCTCACAGATTTTGGGGTGGAATCCCACCCAGAAGCCCGGCCTTTTGAGAGGAGCCCGGGCTTCTCTTCGGCCGAGTGGAGCCATCCATGCCCTTGTACGAACGAGACTATTACCGGGACGACCGGCCGCCAACCCGACTGCACCTCGCGGACCGGATGATGGTCACCAACCTGGTGATCCTCAACGTGGCCATCTACCTGATTGACACGTTTCTCGGCGGCGACCACTGGCTGAGGGAGACATTGTCACTCAGTTCGAACGACTTGGCGAAACCTTGGCTGTGGTGGAAGTTTCTGACGTACGGTTTCGCCCACGCGTCCCCAGGATTCGATCATATCTTCTGGAACATGCTGGGGCTGTGGATCTTCGGCCGGGACGTCGAGATGCTCTACGGTCGGCGGGAGTTTCTGCGGATCTACGCTGGGGCCATCGTTTTCGGATCGCTGGTTTGGTCGCTCCGATACCTGGTCGTGGGATTGCCCGAAGTCGAGTACGTGCTCTTGGGTGCTTCGGGCGCGGTTACTGCCGTCGTCCTCCTGTTTGTCTGCCACTACCCGAAGCGCACCATCCTGCTGATGTTCGTGCTGCCCGTACCGGCCTGGGTGGTGGGCGTGCTGATCATCGGAGGCAATCTGTGGGCGATGGGGGCCAGCGAGCCCCTTGCGGGCCGGGAGTCCGTCGCGTACGACGTGCACCTGGCTGGGGCCGCCTTCGCGATTTTGTATTTTCGCTTCGGCTGGAACCTCGGCAACTTCTTTCCCGCTCTGCCTCGCATGCTCTCCTGGTGGAAGCGGTCTCGGGCCCAATCTCGGCTGCGGATTCACGAGCCAGACCAGGACGACAGCGACGTCGATGAGGAGGGTGATCGGCTCTTGATCAAGGTCCACCGCGAAGGCGAGGCGAGTTTGACAGCCAAAGAGCGACGCATCCTGGAGGCGTACAGCCGCCGTATGCGGCAGAAACATCGTCCCGACTGACCGTTCGGGACACGTCTCCGACAGCGCTCGGCGCAGGTCTCCCGGCCTCGCCAGCGCTCGGCGCAGGTCTCCCGGCCTCGCCGAAAGGGCCGCCGGCATTCCCGCTAAGCCGATCCCCGCTTCCGCAACTCGCCGACCACTTCGCGGACGATGCGGGCGACCTGTTCCTGGTCGATCTTCCGGCCCACAGCGCAGCCGCCAATCGGTTCGCCGGTGAAGCCTTCGGCCGCCAGCAAGCATTGCAGTTCGCGGCTCAGCTTGTCCAACTCCAGTCTCTGCACCTCGGACTTCGGCTGTCGCCCCATCCCCGCTTGGATGCCGCGGAGTTTCAGGGCTGCGCGGAACCCTTCGGGGAATTCGGCCGAGTACAGCATGGCGTCGAAAAGTTTGAGCAAGCGGTACTGCAGATGGCGCGCTTCGTCCAGTCGGGCGGCGATGGTCAAGTCGTACAGCTTGCGCGTGATTTCCGGCACGACGCCGCTGGTCGCATTGGTGCCGCCGTCGCAGCCGATCAGCAACATGGGCATCAGGGCGGCGTCCCAGCCGGTCAGAAAACTGAAATCGGCACGCTGGGGCCGGATGGCGGCGATCATCCGCATCATCTGCGGCAGGTCGCCGGACGAATCTTTGATGCCGACCACTTTGGGGCATTCTTCGGCCAGTCGCGTGACGGTCGGGACGTCGATCGGCGAGGCGAACATAGGAATGTTGTACAACGTCACGTCGATCGGCGAATGGTCCGCGATCTCCTTGAAGTAGGCGTACACGCCGGCCGGCGTCAGGCGGTAGTAGAACGGCGAAACGATCGCCACCGCCCGCGCCCCCAGTTCGTAATAGCGTTCGCAGGCTTTGATGGTTTCGCGCACGTTCGCTTCCGCGGCGCCCGCCAGAATCGGCACTCGCCCCGCGGTCTGGTCGGCCATGATCTCGATGATCCGCCGCCGCTCCTCGGTCGTGAAACGCGTGAACTCGCCTGTCGAGCCGTTCGGATACAGTCCATGCACCCCTCGCGCGATCAGCCAATCGACGTACCGTCGCAGTTCCGCCTCGTTGATCTCGCCGCGCTCGTCCAGCGGCACGACGTTGGGGGTGAAAATACCGGCTAAACGCTTCTTGTCGGACATCGTGTCGTCGCCATCGGCAAAAACCACAGGACTCATCTACCCGCGTCGAACCGCGAGCTAAACAGTTCACGGAATGCTGTGCAATCATAGCTCAAGGCTGTCACGGGGCGCGAGGAACCGGCCGCATGAAGGCGCGGAAAAAAAGAACGCAAGTGCCACACGGTTGATCTTCTTCAACCATGCCGAAGCGATCCCACGGGGCTATTTCTTGGTTCGGGTCCGATGTTTCCATGTCTACAAGTGTGCAGAGGTAGAGCTTGAGATAATACATCGTTTCTACTTCCAGAGGTA
>CAYPGE010000558.1:0-4714 GCA_964409865.1 uncultured Pirellulaceae bacterium | reverse complement strand
AGCAGGGCGACATCACGCCCAACCGCAGCGGCCGCCAAGAGATGCTGGAGAATCTGATCAACCGATACATTTGAACCCGCCCTCCGTGCCACACCCGTCAAGCGAAAGGACAGCCATGCACACCTCACGTCGTACGTTCCTCAAGCGGGCCGTTGCGTCGGCGGCCGTCGCACCTTTTGTTCTGCCGTCCCGCATTTGGGCGGCGGAGACCAAGCCCAACTCGCGGCTCACGATGGGCTTCATCGGCATGGGCAAGCAGAACCGCGGCCTGCTGGGCGGCTTCCTGGGACAGGAGACCAAGGTGCTGGCCGTTTGCGACGTGGATACCACCCGCCGCGAGGCGGCCCAGAAACGGGTGGACGAGTATTACGCGCAGAAGGGCGAGCAGGGCGGCTCTTGCGCGGCGTACAATGACTTCCACGAACTGATCCAGCGCAAGGACATCGACGCAGTCTGCATCGCCACCCCGGACCACTGGCATGCCATCATCACGGTGGAAGCGCTGCGGGCGGGCAAGGACGTGTACTGTGAGAAGCCGCTGACGCATAACATTCATGAAGCGGTCGAGGTGATCCGCGCGGTGGACGCCACCGGCCGCATCCTGCAGACCGGCTCGATGCAGCGGTCCTCGAAGGAATTCCGCGTGGCCTGCGAACTGGTGCGCAACGGGGCCATCGGCAAAGTTGAACGCGTCGAGTGCAGCTTTGGCGATCCGGGCGTTCCCTGCAACTTGGCCGAGGAACCGATGGAACCGGGATTGGATTGGAACCTGTGGGTGGGGCCTGCCCCGATGCGGCCCTACAACTCGGTGCTCAGCCCGCGGGGCGTCCACGACCATTTCCCGAACTGGCGCGCTTACCGCGAATTCGGCGGCGGCATGGTCACCGACTGGGGCGCCCACCATCTGGACATCGCCCAGTGGGGCCTGGGCATGGACGACAGCGGTCCGGTCGAAGTGCTGCCACCGGAAACGCCGGACGCGAAGCGCGGCGCCAAGCTGGTGTATGCCAACGGAGTGACCGTCGAGCACAAGAACGGCTTCGGCGCGCATTTCTACGGCACGGAGGGCGAAGTCCAGGTCAACCGCGGCAAGTTCACTTTCAAACGCGGCGCTGAGATGATCGCGTCTTTCACCGGCAGCGAGGACGAGCGGAAGAAGACGTCCTGCGCGGCCCAAGTGCAAATCGCGGAACGCGACTTCCTGAAGGACGCGAAGATCAAGCTGTACGACAGCAAGAACCAGTTGTGGGATTTCCTGGAATGCGTCCAGTCGCGCAAGAAGCCCATCTGCAACGAACAGGTGGGCGGGCGCAGCGCGATCTGCTGCCATTTGATGAACCAGGCTTACTATCACGGACAGAAACTCAAGTGGGATCCCGCCAAGTTCGTCTTTGTGGAAGGCACGGGCGATCCCGCGTGGCTGACCCGCGACTACCGCAGTCCGTGGAGCGTATGAACCGCTCCGTAGCGGCCTCATCACGTAGCCGCGTCTCTCCGAGACGCGATTCCGTTCGCGGAGCGCGGCCTACGGTGACCTGCAAACACGTCATCTTCTGCGGGCTGTCCCCGACCACAGGCCTCGCGCTTGCTCCTTGGCCTCGCTTTCCGCCGCGCGCAGACGCCGGGTCATGGAGTCGGAATCTCCCGGAAAAGTCGAAACCAACGCCAACCCGGCGCGGACCAGTTCCTCGTTCAACATCCGTTCGTCCACAAAGACGTAGGCCAGGTAGCGGTCGTACTGATCCAATCGCCGCTTGTCAAACCGCATTCGGACTTTGTGCCCGGCGACGAATCTCTTGGTAAAGTCGGTCGCTTCGGGGCCCCAAGGCTCCACAGGGTGATCCGGCTGGACGCTTTCCGGGCAGTCGATGCCCAGCAAGCGGACTCGGATTTCGCGGGCGCGGCCCCGCGATGCGGAGGACGGCGGGCGAACGTCCAGCGTGTCGCCGTCCACGACGCGAGACACGTCGTACGTGCCTTCGGCCAAAGGCGGCCGGCGGGCTGGATGCGGGACATCTCGCCAGCGGTCAAATCCCCAGCGGACGAGCACCAGAGCAACGATCAGCGCCGCCAGCAGCCAAGTGCGCCGGGGACGGCGGCGGAAGCGGCGTCGAGGACTGAACATGACAGGCTCCAACGCGTTCAGTTGGAGCTAAAGCCGACGTGCAAGGCGGATTGCACGCCCAGCGGATCCTGGATGAACCAACGGAAGCAGTCCGAGCAGAGGTCGAAACGCAGTTGCTGAGGAGTCTCGTCCAGCAACGCATCCTCGTCGTCCAACTCCAGCGATTGCAGCAACTCGTCGATTTCCCCCAGCTGGTCGCGGTCGTCCTCCAGTTCGTCGCTGGGCAACGGGTCCAGAACCGCTTGCGCTTCGATGCGCACCACGTGCCGAATTTCCCTGGTCGGGTCAATGATCCGCTTACAGCGGTCGCATGAATAATGAATCATCTGACGTCCCTTCGAGTGACGGCGATAGGATGGGGATGGGCCTGGGCCTCCTCTCCCAGGCATTTCCCACCCGCATCCTAATCCCCGCCCCCGGCGGCTGACAAGTCGAATTGACAAGATACCGCCCAGGCCAATGCCAAAGACAACTTGTTTTTCGCAAAGGGGACTTGACGGCGGCCGACTTTCGTTGCACGCGCCGACGCCAACCTACGCTCGACCAACACGGCCTTCGGCCGCAACCGAACGAATCCGACTCTTTGAACAGGAGGAAACAGAGAAAACGGAGTGCCGGCTCTTTCTCTGTTGTCTCTGTTTCCTCCTGTTCAAAATGCGCGCAGGAAAACAAGAAACCGGGCAATCGAAGGACCATGTTGGTTGACTCCGCAGGCCGTGTTACAATGCCCGCATGAAGCGACGTCTGGCTCAACTGCCGCTGCACTCCGGCAAAGCGCCGCCCTGGTTGTTCCAGCGCATGACCAAACTGGCCGGCGCCATCACGATGGCGATCGTGGACGAGTTCGGACCGGACGAGATGCTGCGGCGATTGGCCGATCCGTGGTGGTTTCAGGCGTTCGGTTGCGTGCTCGGCTTCGACTGGCACAGTTCGGGAGTGACGACCGTCACGTGCGGCGCGATGAAGGAGGCGGCCAAGCGGTTCGGCCCCGACTTGGGGATCATCGTCGCGGGAGGCAAAGGGGGCGTCAGCCGCAAGACGCCGCAGGAGATTGCCGACGCCGCTGAGCGGTATGCGATCGCCGGCGGCGAGCGCCTGATCTACGCCTCGCGAATGAGCGCCAAAGTCGACTCGGCAGCCGTGCAGGACGGTTTCGACCTCTACCACCACGCGTTCTTCTTCACGCCCCACGGACCTTGGTGTGTGGTCCAGCAAGGGATGAACGAGCAAAGCGGCTGGGCGCGCCGCTACCACTGGCTGGGCGAAACGGTGGACGATTTCGTTTGCGAGCCGCATGCCGCGATTCAGGATTTGTCCGGCGCCGAGACCAACGCGGCGCCCAGCGGCAGCGTCAAACGGCAGTTGCTGCTGAACATGGTGGCACTCGAAGCGGAAGACAACCGCCGAGCCAGCGTCGAGGTGGTGCAGCAAAGACCGGAGAGCCTCTTGCAGGAGGTCGAAATCTTGACGGAAGGCCCCACGTTGTTCGCCCCCCGACGGCACCACGTGCTGCCTGCCGATGTCAACTTGCCGCGGCTGCGGAAGATCGTGATCGAGACTCACGAGCAGCACCCGCAGGACTTCGAATCGCTGCTGGGCCTGCGCGGCGTCGGCCCGGCGGCGGTCCGCAGCCTGTCGCTGCTGGCCGAGATCATTTTCAGCGCCCCGCCGTCCCATCGCGATCCCGCCGCGACGGCACCCCCGGCCGATAGCGAATCGGCAGACACGCGACGTTGGGCCGATTACTCGTACGCCCACGGCGGCAAGGACGGAATCCCCTTCCCCGTGAACCGCGAGACCTACGACCGCAACATCGCGGTGCTGACGGATGCCGTGCGCAAAGCCCGCCTGGGAGAGAATGACAAATTCGACGCGTTGCGGCGGTTGGGCAAGCTGGAAGCTGGGCCGGCCGGAGTTGCCGACGGGCCTCGAACATCCAGAAAGTGAGGACTGACTGACAGGAAAATGGCGTGACAGAAAGATGACGTGCAGGCGAAGCGAACGCAAAAACATGGAATTGCGTTTGGTCCTGCGGACGCATCTTCTTCATTTACTCGTCTTTCTGTCACCTCATCTTTCTGTCAGCCGCTTCCAGCTTTCTGACGAAGTGGTCGGAGCGTTGGCGAGGCGTCCCCCAGGTTGCCCAGCGACGTTCTGCGACGGGCCCGCCTCTTGCAGCTTCTGCAGCAGCACGGCCTTGGTGTAGAAGCCCATCAACACGATCGGCTGCTGAGCTTGGCCGGCAGGGAAGATGGCCACGACCGGGACCTGTTTGCTGCCCAGCGACTCCAGTTTGCGGCTGATTTCGGCGTCCCCTTTGGTCCAGTCCGCCTGCAACGCCACCACGCCGTTGCCCCGCAGCACATCGCGCACCTCCTGTGTGTCCAGCACGGTCGCTTCCAGCGTTTTGCAGGTCAGGCACCAGTCGGCGGTAAAGTCGACCAGCACCGTTCGGTTGTCGCTCGTGAGTTGATCCAAGCGACGTTCGCTGTAGGGCAGCCAGCGGATGGCCGTCGTGTGCTGCGTGATCTCGGCTATGTGGCCTTTTATGCGGTCGGGGCCTATGCCTATGCCCTGCTGCATCTGCAT
>CAYPGE010000557.1:0-4732 GCA_964409865.1 uncultured Pirellulaceae bacterium | reverse complement strand
GGACCGGGACCCGCTGGTCCGGATAGAGCGGCTTGTCGGGCAGGACCAGCCGGACTCGCATGTGGGGGTCGGTGGGCACCTCTTGAAACGTCATCTTCAGCGACTCGACATGCGATTCCTTGTTCCCCTGCTTGATCACAAACGGGCCGACGGTGTAATCGCCCGGCTGATCCGCGGTGACGAGATAGTCGATGCGATAGGTGATGGATTTAGCCTGATACAGCTGGCCGTTCCGCTGAATGATTTGCGAGAAGACGCTCGGATTGGCCCCGGCCATTTGTCCGCGCAGGCCCGGCGCGGGTTTCTCCGGTTGCATCTGGCACGTCGGCTCTGGTTGCTCGTCGAACCCCTCGACGGTGAACTGGACCACCACCGGTTCGCCCGCGTAGTAGGGTGGTTCTTGCGTGGCGACCTGGACGCGGACGTCCTGCGCCACCAGCGGCGACGACGCGGTCAATAACGCCAGTGTGAATAGAAGGACGGCCTCGTTCCTCATCACCAATCTTTCTCCACAGGGTCCTGCGATAGGCGTTGTCGATTTTCACGGTCGCGCCGGCGTTGGGCCTCCCGATCGCGGACCGCTTGCAGCGCACGCGACGGATCCGTGCCTTGCGCCTGCTGATTCTGCTGCTGTTGCTTCTGCTCCTGCTGGCCCTCGCCTTGCTGATCCTGGTCTTGCTGGTTCTGCTGGTCGGGCTGAGGCGGATTGAGCAGTGCCAGGGCCTCGACGAGCTTTTGCAGCGCCTCGTCCTGGCTCTTGCGTGCGGGTCCGAAGTCCGGTTTCGCTGCCGACAACCCCTCGCCGGCTTTCTGCATCTCGCTTCCGCCGTCCCCGACCAGCTTGGCTGCCTGGGCCAGTTGCTGGGCGATTTTTTGGAATTGTTCCAGCTGTTTCGGATCGGCAGTTGGCTGACCGGGAGCCTGATCCGGCCGCTGTTTCGCCTGCTCGTTCAGCGCGTCGGCGATCTCTTTGGTGATGGCACGCAACTGTTGCTGGCGCAGCGCGAGCGGTCCTGCGGCCTTCGCGATGTCTTCGTCTTTCTTCAGGGCGGTGGCTTGTTCCGTTTCATCGTTCAGTTGGGCTTGCCGGTGGGCCGTCTCGCGCAGGTGCTCGATGATCGAGAAGAACAGCCGCCGCAACGCTTGCAGGTATTCGATCGCCCGCGCGACGTGCTGGCGCGATGCGTCGAGTGCGGCGTCGCTCGGTTTTGACGTGACCTTGTCCGCCGGCAGGTCGGGCGGCCTGTCCGCCTTGGCCAGCGGCTTCGTGTCGCTCTTGGCGGCCGGTTCGGCAGCGGCGTCTTCGCCGGCCGCCTTTGACAAGGAGTCCGCGGCCGCGGTCATTTCCTGGCGAGCCTGATCCAGCAGCGGCTTTGCCAGTTCCAATTGCTGCCGCTCGGCCGTCGCCTGCTGCGCGGCCGGATCAGTGGGGTGAGGTTTGGCCGCGGAGTCATTCTCGCCGGCCGCCGGCTTCGGCAAGGCCGCCAGACCTTCGTCGATCAGCTTGGCGATCCGCTGGCTGCGATCCAGGTTTTCCTGTTGCAGTTGTTGCGCGGCTTGAATGCTCGCGTCACGCGGCACCTCCGGCGACTCTGGTTTCGTCTTCTCCCCGCTGTCCTTCGCGTCCTTTGCGTCGTGGGAAGCCGGCGCCGGCAACAGTCCCCGAATCTGGTCTTCGCGCGAATATGCCAGTTCGATCAGGCCGCGCAGGTCGAGGAAGCGTTCGCGCGCGTCGCGGAGGGCCATGATTCCTTCCAACTGCCGC
Organism: uncultured Pirellulaceae bacterium; assembly: GCA_964409865.1. Lineage (GTDB taxonomy): Bacteria > Planctomycetota > Planctomycetia > Pirellulales > Pirellulaceae > Anammoximicrobium. Next base: position 2,967 of record CAYPGE010000557.1, on the reverse strand, counting down.
TGAGCGGCTTGCTCGAACGAGAAGCCCGGCTTTTCTGAAAAGTCGGGCTTCTGGTCCGCGGCAGTGCCGGGCTTCTGGTCCACCGCCAGCGCTTGCCCAGCGGACTCAAAAGCCGCTTTGCCTTTCGTCAGATACGGCATGGCCTCGCGGACCATCTCCAGGAACCGATCGGCCTCTGCGTTCTGCTGTTGTTGCTGTTCGGCGGTCGGCGGGCCGGCCGGTCGCGACTTGCGTTCGTCCAGTCCGGCCTGCAGGCGGGCGGTCAGTTCGGCCGTCCGCTCGGTGATCGAAAGCTGGCTTTCTTCCAGGTACTCACGAGTCAGCCACGCGGGCGGTTCTCGGATAACGTCGGTTGCTGCTGCGATTGGAGCTTCGGTGGCGTCCGCTGCGGCGCCTTTGAGCGCCGTGAGCTGTGCCAGCGGCAGGGCGTCGGCCAGGATCACGTCCAGGACCTCGACGGGGCCGCGGAGTTGATCTCGGGCCCGGTTCAAATCGCTCAACGCCGCCGCCGCACGCCGGAACGAACGGTCGGCCTGGCGCCGGCGCATCTGGCTGCGGGCCTGTCCCAGACGCTGGTTGGCCTGATTGGTGTAGTGCAGCAAGTTGTTCAGCTGCGCGGCACGCACCTTGTCTTGCGGCGTCTTCTCCTCGTCCTTCTTCCCCTTCAGCGCGTCGAGTTCTTCTTGCGCCGACTTGGTTGCGGCCTGACTGTCGGAGAGGATCTTCTGCTGTTGGACCGCCAGCTGGCGGAAATCGGAACGGAACTGATCGGCGGCGTTGGGATCCTCCTGGGCGGACACGCGTTCGACGACGCTCCGTGCCGCGCCGACCAAGCGGCGTTGGGCTTCGATCACCGCGTCCAGCCGTTGCGTCAAATCGCGGTCGCCGGTTTTGGCCAGCGAATCTGCGAGTTCCAGGATGCGCCGCAGCGCGACTTCCAGGTTGTGACGCGCGTCCTCGCTGTCCGGACGCAGACGCACAGCATCGCGGAACCAGTCGGCGGCGCGGCGCAGGTGCTCCAGTGCCTCTTCCGGCTTCTGGCCCAACACGGCGTCGGCCCGTTGCACTTCGACCCAGCCTAGGTTGTACGTGGCACGGAAGCGGACTTCGCCGTCCGTGCCGGCATCGCGCCGGGCTTCGGTCAACAGCCGTTCCGCCCGGTCAGCGTCCTTGTTCAGGTACGCCAGGGCTTCGTTGTACACGTCGCGCGGCGCGCTGGGCTCGCGATCCGCGGGCTTTCGATCGGTCGGCGGTTTTTCCGCGGTCGTTGCTTTCTGCACACCGTCGGCAGGGACTGCGGGTGGCTTGTCGTCGCTCGGTTTCTGTTGTGCTACAGCCGGTGTTGCGGCGAGGACTGCGATTAGAAGGACGAGCGAGCCGAGAAGACCGGCTTTCTGGAAAAGCCGGGTTTCCGGAGCGGCACGCAATTCCGATCTCACGGAGCCGCTGCCGACGACAATCGACGCGACCAGCAGGAGCAATCCGGCGAGCACGGCCCACTGAAAGGCTTCGCGCCGGACGGCATGCCCCCGATCGTCCAGGCGGCCGCGGACCAGCGGCGCGACGTGGGCCTCGTAAATCGACTTCAGGTCCAACGCTCCGGTCCCGGCGGGAACATAGGCGCCGTCGGTCGCCAACGCCATCTCGCGCAGTGTTTCTCCGTCCAATCGCGTCCGCACCGGCTGGCCGTCGCTGTCCAGCACCGTCGTGCGGGCCCCCGTTTGCGGGTCCGTGACGTGGATCTCGCTGCCCGCCTCGTCGCCAAAGCCGATGGCCAGGATTTTCACGCCGCGTTCGGCCGCCGCCTTGGCCGCGTCGATCGGGTGCGAGTCGTGGTCTTCGCCGTCGGTGATCAGAACGATCATTCGCGAGACATCGGACTCGGTACGAAAGCTGTCGAGAGCCTTGCGGATCGGCTCCTCGAGGCGCGTGCCGCCTCGGCCCACACTGGCCGGACTCGCGCCGTCCAGGATCAGCCGGAAAAATCCAAAATCGGGCGTCAGCGGGCACAGAACGGACGCCCGGCCGGCGAAGGCGATCAGACCGATCTGGTCGCCCTCCAGGTACGACAGCAGATCGGTCACTTCCGCTTTCGCCCGCTCGAGCCGGTTCGGGGCCGTGTCTTCGGCCAGCATCGACTTGCTGACGTCCAGGCAGACCATGATCTGCGCTCCGACGCGGGGCGTCTCCTGGTAGGTCAATCCCCACTGAGGCCGCGTCAGCGCCACGACCAGCGTCGCGCCGGCCAATCCCAGGCAGCCGATGCTCAGCCACCGCCGCGTCCGGGAAGGCCGGTGAACGAGCCGCAGTTGCATGGTCGCCGACAGGAAACGGGACAATACATCACCGCGCCGCCAGTCGAGCCAGAACAGCAGCGCCGTCACCCCGGCGACCAGCCACAAGGCGTGAAACCAGTTCGGATTGGCGAATTGAAAATCGGACATGGCAATCGCTGTTGATCTGGGGACAGACGTACAGAATTCAGTTTTGGCCGATGGTAAGTCACGCCAAATGGAACGACCTTGCTCGGCCAAAATTGAATTCTGTACGTCTGACCCCTTCTTCACGGTAGCTTTCTAAACACGCTTCCACCGGCTACGGCCGCCACGGCCATCAGGCCCAGGCCGGCGACCACGAAGGAAACGTAATGTTCGGTGTACTGCAAGTATCGGACCTCCGTCACTTCAGTACGTTCCAGCCGGTCGATCTCCGCGTAGATCTTCGACAACCCTTCCCGATCCGTGGCCCGGAAGTACCGCCCGCCTGTCTTGTCGGCGATGGCTTTCAGGGTTTCTTCGTCGATTTCGACAAACGTTGGCTCCAGGACTTGCCGCCCGGTGAAGGGATCGATCGTCGGAAACGGGGCCAGACCGTCGGTGCCGGCGCCGATGCTGTAGACCTTGATGTTCTGGGATGCGGCCAGTTCGGCGGCGCGCGGCGGATCGATGGCTCCCGTGTTGTTGACGC
>CAYPGE010000556.1:0-4752 GCA_964409865.1 uncultured Pirellulaceae bacterium | reverse complement strand
CTATTTCGTTCATTCGATGGGAGCCGATCGCGACTTTGAGGAAGCGGACCGCCTCGCCGCGGCCAACTTTGCCCAGGCCGCGCACGCTGCGGGCGTCCGACGGATCATCTACTTGGGCGGTCTTGGCATTCCCGACGAGACGCTTTCCAAGCACCTCCGCAGCCGCCAGGAAACGGGCGAACTGCTGCGGAAACACCATCCGCAGGTCATCGAATTCCGGGCCTCGATCGTCATCGGCTCCGGCAGCCTGTCCTTCGAGATGATTCGGGCGCTGGTAGAGCGATTGCCCGTGATGATCTGTCCTCGCTGGGTGCGAGTCATGGCGCAACCGATTGCCGTCGAGGATCTGCTGGCCTACTTGCTCGAAGCGCTGGACCTGCCGGACGGTCCGTCGCAAGTCTACGAAATCGGCGGTCCCGATCAGGTTTCTTACGGGCAGATCATGCACCAGTACGCGCGGCAGCGGGGCTTGAGACGCTGGATGATCCCGGTGCCTTTGTTGACGCCGTATCTGTCGAGCTTGTGGTTGGGGCTGGTGACGCCGTTGTACGCCCGCGTCGGCCGGAAACTCGTGGAGAGTCTCCGCAACCCGACGCTCGTCTCGAACGACCTGGCCCTGCGGACGTTCTCCGTCCGGTCGCGCTCGGTCCGCGAGGCGCTGGCCCGTGCCCTGGTGAACGAAGACCGCGAGTTTGCCGAAACTCGCTGGTCCGATGCGTTGTCGGCCGGCGGACCGCCGCGGACCTGGGGCGGGGTCCGCTTCGGTTCGCGGCTGGTCGATTCGCGTACGGCGACCGTCGATGTGCCGCCGGATCAGGCCTTCGCCCCGATCCGCCGCATCGGCGGCCGGACCGGCTGGTACTACGGCGATTGGCTGTGGTCGCTGCGCGGTTTTCTGGACTTGTTGTGCGGCGGCGTGGGCGTCCGTCGCGGCCGCCGCGACCCGGAAAACTTGCGCGTCGGTGACGCGTTGGACTTCTGGCGCGTGGAACTCTACGATCCGCCGCATCGGATACGACTGTGCGCGGAAATGAAGCTGCCCGGCCGCGCCTGGCTGGAATTCGAGGTCACCGGCACCGAACAAGGCAGCACGATCCGCCAGACGGCGATCTTCGATCCCGTCGGCTTGACAGGCTTGCTCTACTGGTACGGCATCTATCCGCTGCATCAGTTCGTATTCGCCGGGATGCTGCGGAACGTGGCGCGTGCGGCCAGGTCACACGGCAATCTTGTCACAGCGATTCCCTCCGAGACAGACGTTCCATGATCGCCTGACGAAGTTGTTCCTGGACAGGTGCCTCAGGTTGGCGGCTCCAGCAAGCGGTCAATGGCGGCCGTGAGCAGCTTCTCCGACTGCGGGCCGACCGTGGAGGCCGACGGCTCGTAACCGCCTTCCTGGAAGGCTTGCTCGGTGCAGATGTAGTTCGTGCAGCCGTCGCCGTAGCCCGCCACGGCGACGAAGTCGTCGGGTAGCAACTGCTGAGCGTACAGCTGGAAGGCCACCATCGGCTCGCCCGGCAGGTGCAGCAGGCGGATGCGGCCGCAGTGGAGGGCGGACAGCTCCAGCGGACGATCGACCCGCCGGTGAAACGCAATCCGCCGGGCGGCCAGGATCCGCAGGTGAGGCGGCTCCCGCACATCGGCCATCGTGGCGCGGAGTTCCGGCAGGCTGAACCCGGCAGTCGTTTTTAGCGGCAGCACCAGCGGCACGGTGCGCCAGTGGATGCCCGCCGCCGGCTCGAACCGCGTCGCAGCCGCCGCGGCCTTCATGCCAGCCAGCAGCCGGCCAGTCAATTCCTCGCGAGCCCGCGGCGTGCCGTCGTTGTATTTGCCTGCCGCCACGTCGCCCGCGCAGCCCGTGAAGTACACCTGCGGCACGCCTTCCTCCTGCTCCAGTTGTTCGCGGGCCAGGCCCACGAAATCCGAGCTGACCCGCGGATCGCCGTAGAAGCTCTGCGGGTGCGTGGCATAGTAGTGCAACCTCACCAGCGGCTTGTCGCCGCGGGCGAAGGTGATCGTCTTGAGCATAGGGTCGATCAGGCCTTCGGGCAGGGCCGCCAGGGCCGGGTTCCGCCCGCCGGCGCTGTTTCGCCCGTGCAGCTTGCCGTCGGCGGTGATGATCCGGCGGCTGGATGCCACCCGCTCGACCTTGGCCTGTCCCGTGCCGATGCGGTCTACGTCCTGCAAACGTCCGGCGGCGTCGCGCACCGCCGCTGCCAGCCGATCGCCGACCGCGGCGACGAACTTCAGGTCCAAGTAAGGCGGCGGGTTCTCGATCGTTTCCAAGATTTTTTGGGCATCCACGTCGAGCGCCGGGGCGCTGTGCTGGTGGATCACATGGATCGTCACGTGCGCGAGGTCCGTGCCCGCCGCCTCGGCCGCCTGGCGACGCAACTCGTCGCGTGTCGAGTTCGAGAGGATGCACCAGTCGACCGCGCACAGCACGCAGCGTTGCCGGCCGTCGTCCAGGATGACGCCCTTGGCCAGCAGCGGGTGCTCGATCGTCTCCAGCGGCTTGTAGCTGGGATAGATCGGCATGCCCAGCGGCGGAGTGGCGTCGCAGCGAAAGGCGGCCACGCGCAGGCCCGGCCCACGGTCGCCCGACTCGCCGGCTGCGGCGCCACAGCCCATCGCGGCCAGCGCCGCGACGGCCTGGCCAAACTCTCGCCGATTGATTCTCCACAACTGCAGCGTCATGAGGATGCTCCTTGAAATGCCTGACCCATGTTACAATGCAACCCGTGACTGTGCAAACACGGGGGTAGACAGACTTACATTTGACATAACGAGGAGGCCAACCATGCATCTGACGCGACGAGATTTTCTGACGACTTCGGCAGCGGCTTGTGTGACGGGACTGGGAGCGGCCAGCGCCCTCCGCGGCGCGGACGAGACATTTCCTCCGGTGCGGGCCATCACGCGAGGCCCGAAGTTCCATTGGTTCTCCTACTACGACAAGCTCCAGTTCGATCCTACCAACCGCTATGCGTTGGGCATGGAGGTGGACTTCGAACACCGCTCGCCGACGGCAGAGGACGCTATCAAGGTGGGGATGATCGATCTGGCTGACGGCGACCGATGGATCGAGTTGAGCCAGTCGACGGCCTGGTGCTGGCAGCAGGGCTGCATGCTGCAGTGGCGGCCCGGCTCGGCCGAGGAGGTGCTGTTCAACGATCGCCAAGGCGATCGCTATGTGTGCCAGATCCTGAACGTCAAGACCCGTGCCAAGCGGACCGTGCCGTATCCGATCTATGCCATCAGCCCCGACGGCCGCTGGGCGGTGGCCACCGATCTCCGGCGTCTGGCCGATACGCGGCCGGGCTACGGCTACAACGGCATCCCCGATCCCAACCAGGACGTGCTGGCCCCGCAAGACTTCGGCATCTGGCGCGTCGATCTGGAAACCGGGCGGCAGGACTTGGTGATCAGCCTGGCCGACGTGGTCAAGATCCCGTTCCCCGATCGGGATCTCAGCCGGGCCAAACACTGGTTCAATCACCTGCTGGTCAATCCCGACGGCACGCGATTCGAGTTCCTGCACCGCTTTAAGGAACCGGGCGCTCGTTCCCACGTCACCCGCATGTTCACCGCCGCGCCGGACGGCTCCGACCTGCGGGTGATCGACACCAACGGCGTGACGTCCCATTTCATCTGGCGCGACCCGCAGCACATCGTGGCCTGGTCGAAGCAGGCCAAGCCGGGGTTCTACGTGTTCGAGGACCGACAGGGCGGGACGGTCGAACTCGTGGGGCCGGGCATGCCCACCGGCGACGGCCACTGCACCTACCTGCCCGGCAACCAGTGGGTGCTGTGCGACAGCTATCCCGACCGCAATCGCAACCAGAATCCGTACCTGTACCACGTGCCCAGCGACCGAGTCGTGCCGCTGGGGCATTTCCTGCTGCCCAAGGAGTACACGGGCGAATGGCGTTGCGATTTGCACCCGCGGTTCAGCCGCGACGGCCGCAGCGTGACCATCGACTCGCCACACCAGGGCGGCCGGCAGATTTACTTGATCGACATTCGCGGGATCGTGGGGTAGGTGGCCGGTCAGGAGCAAGTCCGCACTTCCGTCGTAGAGCGGACTTCAGTCCGCTCGGGCGGAATAGTCTCTACGGACCAGCCACGCTGCCGAGCCACAAACCGCCAAGTTTGCAGGCGGGTCGGACCAGGCACCGCCACGCCTGGCGAGGTAATGCGTTTTCCTTGCACCCTGGCCCGGCGGCGGGATTGTCGCCGCGGGATCGCCATCGGGCATCCCGATCGTGCCGGCTGACCGCGATCTGCCAAGTGCGGGGCATCCCCGCGCCCACCTGCACGACCGCGATCCGTCAGGTGAAAGCAAGCGGCGAAGCCGTTGGGCAGGTCAACCAAGTACGAAATCAGAAAAACCGGACAATCTTGTCAGGCTGACGAAAAACAACCCGACCTAACGGAACCGTCCTCCGATCAGCCCCGCCACAGCCCGGTTTGGACGAGTTCGGTGGACGGAGGCCAGCGTCGCTAACCTACGCAGGTGTGCGCACCCTATGCGCGCAACGGACTTGGCGATTCCTACTTGGGTCATGGGACACCCAAGCACGCCCGCGAGGTACTTGGCAAGATCCTTGCCGGCGACAATTTCACGATCCCACCTCGGTTGGCTGCAGCGGGGCAAGGCTGTCTGCCGCAGGCCGCCCTGCACCGCGGGCGTGAGGTACCATGCGGCCTCGCCGCCGTTAGCGACTTCAGTTAACGTCCCAATTCCCGCTC
>CAYPGE010000555.1:0-4790 GCA_964409865.1 uncultured Pirellulaceae bacterium | reverse complement strand
GGAAGTCCGCTTGGCCCTCGAAAGCGAGGTGCTGGCCACCGAAGGTGAAACGCTGGAGGTATCCTGCAATTGGTGAGGCGTGCGGCGCATCCAGCCACGCGCACCTGAACGCGTGTCGGCAAGAAGACAGGACCTTGAAAAATGGAAGAGGCTGACAGAAAGACGGGGTGACAGAAAAATGGGGTGACAGAAAGATGAGGGACGGAAAGCGTAAGGAGAATTAGTCTAGACATGCGTTTCTACCTGTCCTAGCATTTCATTTTTCTGTCACTCCATCTTCCTGTCAGCTATCCTCATTTCTCTTGTAGTTATGCCATCGGTGTGAGATTCGGGAAGTTGTTTCGGCCATCGTTGCTACGCGGTGAAGACGCAGCGGCCGCCCAGGTAGGTGGCCTGAACCTTCAGGCTCCGGACGTGCTCGGCCGTTTTCACCGCCCGCAAATCGCGGTCCCAGATCACCAGGTCGGCCAACTTGCCGGGCTGCAGGCTGCCCACGTCCTGCTCGTCGAACGCAGCGTAAGCGTTGCCCAGCGTGTGGACGCGGAGGGCTTCCAGGAAAGGGATCGCTTCGCCGGGGTCGAGTTGCCACCCGGCCGCCGTCTTGCGAGACAGGACGCAGCGCAGCGAATCGCGCGGGGCGAAATACGGGAACGCGGGCACGTCGGCCCCGAAGGCCAGCGGCACGTCTTCGTCCAGAAACGTGCGCAGCGGGTTGATCGTGGCCAGGTACTTCTGCATGGCGCGGAAGTCGCGTTTCCGGAAATCATCGACGCGGAAGTCGACGATCGCCGGCTGGACGCACACCGGCACGTTCATTTCGGCAGCACGACGGATGGAATCGAGCTTGCGGAACGGGAAGTGCTCGATGCGGTGCCGGCGCTCGCGTGCCGCGGACGCGCGGCCGGCGGCGTGGGCGAAGGCTTGCAGCGTCCAGTCCACGCCCTTGTCGCCCACCGCGTGGACGTCCACCTGGAGATCGGCCCGATGAATCGCGGCGATGATTTCCTCGAAGATCGCCTGGGGATGCATCGGCTGGGCCAGGTGCTGACGCTCCGGCGGCACATCGTACATCAAGGCGTAGCCGTCCACCGCCAGCTTGACGCCCTGCATCCGCACCAGCGGGCCCACATAACGGCGCATCTGGGCCACTAGGTTTCTCGCCTGTTCCAGGTTCGCCACGTACGGATACACCCGCACCCGCAGGTCCAGGTTGCCCTGCTGCTCCAGCAAGACGTATTGGCGCGCTTGCCGCGGCAGGACGAAATTGTCGTGAACGCAGGTGACGCCCTCGCGGAGGAACTTCTCCACCGACCAGCGAATGCACTTCCGCTGCTCCTCTTCCGAGATCTCCGGCGCGTGGACGGAATAGATCGCGGGGTAATGGATCAAGACGCCGTCGGGCAAGCCGCTGCGCCGGTCTCGCAGGTACTTGCCCCCGTACGGGTCCGGCGCGTCGCGGCGCAGCAGGCCCGCCTGCTGCAAGGCCAACGTGTTGGCCACTCCGAATTGCCCGCCCCAATGAATGATCAGCAGCGGGTGCTTCGGGACGGCTTCGTCCAACTCCTGGCGGCGCGGAAAGCGGCCTTCGCGGAAATCCTGAAACCCGCGCCCCACAATCCACTCGCCCTCCGGCTTGGATCGGGCCGCCTGCCGCAGAACCGCGGCCAGCGATGCGAAATCCGTTACCTCGGGCGGCCGCAGAATGACGAACATCCGCTCCATGTGGCCGAACGCGTTCAGGTGGCTGTGCGCGTCAATCAGCCCCGGACTGACGCCCCGGCCGCCCAAGTCGACCACCTGCGTGCCGGCGCCCCGATACGCTGACAACTCCTCGTCGCTGCCGACCGCCAGCACGCGGCCGGCACGGACCGCCACCGCCGAAGCGTAAGGCCGCGCGTCGTCCATCGTGACCACGGCGCCGTTGTTGAGCAGTAACTCAGCCGAGTTGTCGGCGCGAGCAAAGATCCTGTTCAACGACTCCAGCACCGTGCATCCGCCAGCGGCGCCTGCTTCAGTCAAAAACTGCTTGCGTGTGATCCTCATGGGCGCGTCCTCCGGCAGAAAGGAAAATCTCCTTCCTTGGATTCTCCGCCAACGGGCCACGTCGTCACAGCACCGCTAGCGCCAGATCCTCAAGCAGTTCATCGTCCAGCGGGGCCGTGTCGAGGTCGGCGAGGGCTTCGTCCACGGTGGTTGCGGACGATACGGGCTCGTCGATGGCCGGGCCGGCAACCGGTTCCGTGTGCTGCTCGATGAACAGGGTGCCGACGGCGGTAGCGGCTTGCGACGAACGGGGCGTGGTCGCTGCCGTCAGCGGCGACGATGCCACACTCAGGGACTCGCGTGCGACAGATGTGGGCGCTGCCGTCGTCCCATTCTGGTACACCAAAATCGACGTGCCGCTGCTGTCCCCGTCCGGATCCGTGTTGGCGTTGGCATCGTAGGTGAACGTCGCGTGCTGTATACCAGTGACCGCAAACGTCACGCTGGCAACGCTGATGTCCATGTTTCCGCTGGTGACCGTTGCCAGTCCAGTCGCGTTGGTGCTGGCAGTGCTTTGGATTCCATTGCTCCACGTGCCCGTTACGGTGGCGTTCGGCACCGGCAATCCGCTTCCGTCTTGCACCAAAACCGTCACTGTCGCTGCCCACTTCCGTTTGTTCACCCAAACGCTCGTGCCGTCCAGGTCGCCCACGCGCAGGGTCGCGGCCGATGGTGGATCCACCGTGACCCAGACGGTTGCCGTGTCGGTGCGGCCAGTGCCGTCACTGACCGTGTAGACAAAGCTGTCACTGCCGACGAAATCGGTACCCGGCGTGTAGGTGATCGTGCCCGTTGGATTGCCGGAATCATCCTTGTCGATCACCGCCGCGCCGCGGGAACCACTCGTAATGGAAACAACAGTCAGCGGATCTCCATCCGGGTCGAAATCGTTCTGCAAAACGCTGATCGTGACTGCCGTGTTGACCGTTGTCGCAGCCACGTCGTCCACTGCCACCGGGGAATCGGGGACCGCAGTCACCGTCACTGTCACGACGGCAGAATCCGTGCCGCCTTTGCCATCGCTGATGGTATAGGTGAAAGTGTCCTGGCCGTAGAAGTTGAGCGCGGGCGTGTAAGTGACCGTATTGTCGCCGCTGATTTCAACAGAGCCGCTGGCCCCTTGTGTGACGGCAGACACATGTATGGTATTGCCATCCGGATCGCTGTCATTTTCCAGAACCGCGACCGTAATCGGAGTATCCTCTTCCGTGGTGCCCGAGTCGTTCTCGGCCACAGGCGGAGCGTTGGCGCTCGACGATCCGGCCCAGCCGAGGTTTTCTTCGTGCTTGTCGGGGCTGTCATCGTTTCCCCCACCAGGGTTAAGAACAACAACCAGTCCCTCGACGCTGCGCCAAGGTTTCCCCGCGGTAATCAGGGCTTGGCGTATCGAATACACTTCCGCCGTGTTGTTGGCACGAGCATGCTCGGCGATGTACAGTGCGGCCAGCCCGGCGGCGTGCGGAGCGGCCATGCTGGTGCCGCTGCCCGTCGCGTAGCCACCGCCTTTATAGGTAGACAGAATGTCCACGCCGGGCATCATCAAGTCGATACCCAAGCCGGGCGAGTTAACGACATTATTCGTGGAGTACCATGAGCTGCCGTCCGCTTTGCTGTTGCTGAAATTGCTGAAGTCGGCAAAGGTGTCGTCCAGATAGCCGTAGCTGGTGGCGCTGCCGACGCCACCCGGCTTGCCGTCGGAATCGGCCATCGCGCTGATCGTGGCAACTTCCGGATAGACTGCGGGGATGGTGTCGTCGGAGGTCCCAAAGGTCAGATCCCCTCCGAGGATGTCGCGGTATTCGTTTCCAGCGGCGACAACATAAACCACACCAGCGGCGACGCTCCTCTGAATGGCCTCGCGGTAAGTACTGCTCACTCCCTGGCCACCGAGGCTCATGTTGGCGACCTCAATCGTGGCGGCGTTTTTTGTCACCCAGTCAATGCCTTTGATGATGTTCGACAAACTGCCTGTGCCGTTGTCCGCCAAAACCTTCACCGCCCACAGGCGAGCACCGGGGGCGACGCCGACGACGCCAAAGCCGTTATCGAGTGCCGCGACCGTCCCGGCTACGTGCGTTCCGTGACCGTTCCCATCATTCCATTTCGTAATGAATCGGCTGGTGGTGTTGTAGCCCCCGGCAACGTTCAGGTCAGGATGAGTCCCGTCAATCCCCGTATCGAGGATGGCAACGTCTACATCAACCCGCTCATCGATCCCATTGATCTTCGCCGTGGGGTTCAGATCGGCGTCGATCCGATCGTTCCCCGTCGGTGTGACTTGCGCGAAGGCTTGCATCGTCAAATCCGGCTCGATCCGCTTGACCTGGGGATTCCGCAGCAGCGCCTGCACAGCAGCCTCAGGCAGCTGCGCTGAAAAGCCCTTGACAGCGTGTTCGTAGACGTGGCCAAGTTGACCGCCGTGAGCCTTGATAACGCCTCTGGCCACCACGTCCGGGTCACGAACATTGTCGTTCAGAGCCACAATGACGGATTCCCATGCTGGCACCGGCGACGGATCGGCCAGGCCGAAACCATCAAGGACGATCCGCCGTTCCAGAGTCTCCATCGACAAACGCCGTTTCCCCTTCATCGCTCAGTCCTCCCGCAGACAAGCTCCATGAACGCCTGCCCCCACGATTTCACCCCGCAGCCACGCGGGTCTCGCGTATTATAAGGTTTCCAGGCCGTCAGCACATACCCACGTAGAAGGTCTGCGGCAAAGAGAAGCCCCGCTTCTAAGAAAAGCC
>CAYPGE010000554.1:0-4797 GCA_964409865.1 uncultured Pirellulaceae bacterium | reverse complement strand
GAACGATTGCTGCCGCTGCAAAGTGCTCTGCTTTTTCAGCAGCGCATTGCAGCCGTTCACGATGGCCCAGGTGGCGTACGTCGAGAACTTCACACCGCGCGAAAAATCGAATTTCTCCACCGCCCGCATCAACGTGACGTGGCCTTCCCCCATGAACTCGTCGAAAGCCGCCGAACCGACGCTGGCGTAGCGCTTGACGATCGAGAACACCAGCCTCAGGTTCGCCTCGATGATCTGATTGCGGACCTCCTGAGCATCCGACTGCAAGCGCTCGATCTTTTCCACTTGGGCGGCACTGGCCGTGAGTGGATTCAGTTTTCGCCGCAAGCGGTCCGCTCGGAATTTGAGGTAGTTCATTTTCCGGAAGAGGTACGTTTCCTCCTCTTGACTGAGCAACGGCACCTCGTACAGACGTGCCAGATAGAAGTCTGCGCCGTGAGGCGCTCGCCGCGTCCGGCTTCCATGAGCCGCAGCGAGCGGCCGAAGGATCTTTCTTTCCGCCCTGGGTTCATCGAACGTGCAGTGGTAGAGGTAGCCGATTTCCGTCCGCGCCAGTCGCTCGGCCCTCAGACGCAACCCCAGCCGGTCCTCCGGACGAACGTCTTGGACCGCGGATTCCCCGGCGGAGTGTTCAGCCGTCGTCCTTGTACGGACGGATGGCGGTGACCCCAATCGAGACCGAAGCCTTCCCTTCGTCGAGACTGATCTCGGCATCCGTTTGGTGGTTTGGCAAGCCTGGACCATAATCATGCTCACTTTCACTGATGAATCTTCTCTGCAAGCTTTCCCAGTCCCTACGGACACAGCCTGCGGGTCGAGGATCGCACCCAGGTCGGCAAAACCCTGCCGTCCGCCAAAGGCATACAACCCATGACCGCCCAACCTAAGTGCAACCCTTGTACCAACATCGAGAACGCCAGCCGTACGATTGCGTCGGGGTTGACACTAAGTGTTTTGTAGGAAGTCACTTAAAACCAAGTCTGGATCCCTCCAAAAAAACCCGTCGTCGACAGCGAAAAGTGACCCATTTCCCGCAATGTCGAAATTTGGTTGCTCGTTTTCTGGTCAGGTGCTGCAATTCCGATTGGTGTACACACTTGAATTGCCGCTTGACCCGCAATCTTGCTCGCGGACGCCCCGAAGCGAATGGCTGGATACGAATGGCAAAATCATCAATAATTGGTTGAACGACGAAATTTGGATGCCTACTGAGGATATGGTGAGCGTGGTGACTGCGAGCAACTACCAGGCCGTCATCGAGCGGCTGCTTGAGGGCCTGAATCTTGGGCGAAGCCTCGACGACTTGCTGGCGTCCATCTACGACAGCTTGGCGGGGGTTGTTCCGTACAACCGCATCGGCGTGGCCATGCTTGACGAGACGCGATATGTGTTGCGGGCGGTCTGGTCTCGCAGCGATGGTGAAATGAGGCTCAAGGAAGGCTATTCTGCCCCCGTGGCTGGCTCGACACTGGAGGAGCTTCTGCGCTCCGGGCAGCCCAGAATCATCAACGACTTGGAAGCGTATTTGGCTGCCAAGCCTGAGTCGGTCTCCACGCGACTGATCGTCGAGGAGGGCATGCGGTCCAGTTTGACGCTGCCGTTGCTGGCCGAGGGCGAGCCGATCGGCGTGGTCTTCTTCTCTTGCCGAGACAAGTTGGTTTACACGGACGAGCATAGCGCGGTCCTGAGATCCTTGGCTGGCCACATTGCGGTCGGTCTGGAAAAGGCGCAGCTGATCGCGACATTGCGGCGGCGGAACGAGGAACTGGCCGAGGCCAACAAGGAGAAGGAGGGATTCGTCGGCAGGCTGCAGGACGAGGTCCGGCGACAGACGGAAGAAGTGCGACGATCTGAGGAGCGGTATCGGACCTTGGTCCGTCTGGGGCGGACTGTCAATGCGAGCTTGGACGCACGCGAGGTGTTTCGCTTGGCGGCGGAGGAGATTCACGCCCTGGTGGGGTGCGACCGCGTCAGTCTCTTGCTGCTGAGGCAGGCGGACGAGCAGCGGTATGGGTTTGCGTTGGAGTTCGACCAGCGCCAGCGTTGGCTGGACATCCCCGTGCAGCGGCTGTCGGATATGGATGTCCAGCGGGTGTTGGAGCAACGCCAGTCGCGGGTGGTGCCCAGTCTGGAGCGCGAGCGTGTCTACCCGGAGGACGAACGGCTGTATGAGCAAGGCTACCGATCGTACGTCCAGTTGCCATTGGTGTGCCGGGGCGCGAGCTTCGGCGTGTTGGGGATTGCGTCGCGCAGCGGGACCGTCCCCAGTACCTGGGACCTGGAGCTGCTCAGCGAATGGTGCGACCATTTGGCGACTGCCTTGGACAACGCCTCGGCCTATGGGGAAATCGCCCGGTTGAAAGCCCAGTTGGAGGAGCAGAACGTCTATTTGCAGGACGAGATCAAGACGTCGCACGACTCGGGGAATATCGTGGGCGACAGCGTCCCTGTGCGCCGGGTGCGGGCGGCCGTCGAGCAGGTCGCCGGAACCGACAGCACGGTGTTGATTTTGGGCGAAACAGGTACCGGCAAGGAATTGGTGGCGCGGGGGATTCACGACACCAGTTCGCGGCACGAGCACCTGCTGGTCAAGGTGAACTGCGCCGCCTTGGCCCCGTCGCTGATCACCAGCGAACTGTTCGGCCACGAAGCGGGAGCGTTCACGGGGGCCACGGAACAACGTCAGGGCCGCTTCGAGCTTGCGCAACACGGCAGTATCTTCCTGGACGAAGTGGCGGAAATCCCGTTGGAGACGCAGGTGATGCTGCTGCGGGTCCTGCAGGAACGGACGATCGAGCGCGTGGGCGGCAGTCAACCCATCCCGGTGGACGTGCGCGTGATCGCGGCCACCAACCGCGACTTGAAGAAACACGTCGATGACGGCCATTTCCGCGCGGACTTGTATTACCGGCTGAACGTTTTCCCGATTCAGGTTCCCACCCTGCGGGAACGCCGCGAGGACATCCCCGCCTTGATCAATCACTTCATCGCGCGATTCGCCCCTCGGATGAACAAGGGGATTACCCGCGTCCACCGGCGTACGATGGAGTTGCTGATGAACTACGAGTGGCCCGGCAATGTCCGCGAATTGGAAAACATCGTCGAGCGGGCCGTGATCGTCAGCCGCGGCGATACGCTGGAGATCGACCCCAAGTGGCTGTCGCCGAGCGGGGACGCGGCGGCTCCGGCGCGGGATGCGGCGTCCTTTGCCGAGATCGAGCGGCAGGCCATTCTCGAAGCTCTCCAGCGGTGTGGTGGCAAGATTTATGGCCCTGGCGGCGCCGCGGCCCTGCTCAAGCTGAAGCCCACCACGCTGTACGGCAAGATGCGCAAGCACCGCATCGCCCGGCACCGTGGCCGGTTCGAGCCGGAGTGAACGGGCCGGGGCTTGACGCGAGGTGCCGTTTGCCTTCTGATTCTCTCCAGGTTGGTCATGGACTTTGAACAGCGATTGAAGAAAGCGATCGAGCGGGGACAGCGCCGGGGCGACGCCCAAACGCTGGCCGACGCGGCGCGCACCGTTAACGAAGAAGAGTTGAAGCGGCTGCACTCGCAGTATCGGCTGGAACTGTCGGAGCACATCGAGAAGTGCATCCGCAGCTTGCCGCAGCACTTCCCTGGCTTCCAGGTCGAGACCATCTTTGGCGAACGGGGCTGGGGTGCCGCCTGCCGTCGCGACGACTTGCGCATGTTCCGCCGCGGCCAGCGCGAAAACTACTACAGCCGCCTGGAAATCACCGTGCGGCCTTACAGCCCGCTGCAGATCCTGGAGTTGTCCGCCAAGGGCACCGTCCACAACAAAGAACTGCTGAATCGGCAGTGTCACGAACCGCTGGCCGACGCCGATCCGGCCAAGTTCCTGGAACTGATCGACGCCTGGATCCTGGAGTTCGCCGAACTGTACGCCGCGCGATGCTGATCACGGTCCAGCAGCCCGACTTCCTGGAAAAGCTGGGCTTCTTCCCGGCGCTGCGTTGTACCTCAGCGCTTAGGACCTGTCCAAGAACAAAACCGCTCTTTTGTCGCCTTTCGCTCCGCGAAAGGGCGCTCTTTCGCGGAGCGAAAGGCGACATTGTTCGTGAACGAGTCCTTACTCCACCACGTGCAGCACCTGCGGCGGGAAGCACAGCAGGGGGATCAGCAGGGACGCCAACCCCAGGGCGATCCGCAGCCAGCCCAGTTTTGCCGTGTCGTCCCGCGTCGGCGGATGGTGGATGCCGATCAGGAAAATGAGCAGGAACATCAGAAGCCAACGGTCCCAGGTTGACGTGTAAGTCAGGTAGATCAACGCCACCAGCATGAAACCGCGGGCGATCCAGCGGGACTGGCGGCCGAACAAGGCATAGACCACATGCCCGCCGTCCAGTTGGCTGACTGGCATCAGGTTCAGACCGGTGATCAGCAGGCCCACCCAGCCGGCCATCAAGTACGGATTCAAGTGACTGGACCAAACCTGGTACGCAGTGACTTCATCCACACCGTAACCCGGCGGTGGGTTGGCTCGCAGGAGCCATCGCATGGACAAGGGCAGGTCCAGCCGGTACAGCCCGTGGCCGGGGGTGCTCAAATCGAGTTGCTGAATCCCGACCAGCAAGATCGGCACGGCGACCAACAACCCAGCCAACGGGCCCGCTAAGCCGATGTCGAACATCTCTTTGCGGTCCGCCCGGCGGCCATCCATGCTGATCACGGCGCCCAAGGTGCCCACCGGAGAAAGCGGAAACGGCAAGAAATAGGGCAAGCTAGCAGGGATCCTGTATCGCAGCGTAGCCAGGAAGTGGCCCATTTCGTGCGTCA
>CAYPGE010000553.1:0-4814 GCA_964409865.1 uncultured Pirellulaceae bacterium | reverse complement strand
TTGTTGATGGCAAGCTGGAAGCTTACCCCACTTTTTAGTCTGGACGACGCACTAGTTCCGCCCGGCCGACATCATGATCTCGTGGGCGCGCTGGGCGTAGACCTCCGGTGTGTCCGGCGCGGCGGAGAACCGGTTGAGTGACTCCTCGTCCGCGAACAGATAGATTTTCCCACGGAACCACATGCCGTGCCGGCGCTGGCCTGGAACCAGCTCGCCGCGATCCACGTAGCGAACCGGATCGTAGCCCGAAAGGACGGGGCTGTAGCGATCCGGGTCTCCCAGAAACCGCTGCTGATGTTGTTGCGACAAGAAGAGGTAGGTGCGCCCGCGGTGAACGGCTCCCCAGCGGGGATCGCCCTTCGCCCACCGTTCCTGTTCGGCCAGGGTGACGGGACAGAATCCGTCCATTGCGATCGGCGCGCTGGCCGCGGCGCTGGTCGCTGGAACCTGGGGGGCGGCGGCGACCTGCGGAGATTCTGTTGCCGGGGGATCTGAGTAGAACCTATTTTCCTGCCACGTCGGCTGGCTTGGCGACCAAGTCCGCTGAAACGGCGGCGATGCCGGCTGACTTGGCGAGTAGCTGTCTTGCGGCGCGGTCGGGGAGGGGCCGGCTGGAGCGGATCCAGATTCGCTTTCGCTCGCTGCCGCCGACCACTCGCTCCGCGGATCGTAGGCGCCCGTTGGCGTTGCGGCCGCTGCACCGGCCCCTGCACCGGTCGGAACGGCGTAAGGATTGAGTTGCTCGCGGGCATTCGATAGCTGAGGATCAGATGGCCCCGATGATGGCGATGCCGAAGCAACGCTCTGCGCGGCAGGTGGCGTGTAGGCGGCGAATTGAGATCGAGGGTCCGAGCGGTTGTCGTAAGCAGCGTAGGGCGTGGCTGAGCCGGGGACTCCCTGAGCGGGCGTTCTGGCGGCAACGGTCGCAGCGGAATTCATCGCACGGAAATCGGCCGACACCGCGTTCAGCAATTGGACGTAGCGTGCCGGATCCTGGGGACTGACGGTTTTGTACAGAATTCGCCCTTGGGGATCGGTGATTACGTCGGTGGGCCACCGGTCCACTTGGTACTTCACGGCGAGGTCACGGGCACGGTCACCGTTGATCTTCACAGGGACATAGTTCATCGACATCGCATGGTAAACATTTGGGTTCGGAAACACGATTTGCTCCAGCCTTTGGCAAGGGAGGCACGTGTCCGAGTAGAAATGAACCAGAATCAACCGCTGCTGCTGCCTTGCGATCTGTTGCGCTTCGTAAATGTTTGACAGCCAAGCGATTCCGCTTTGAGCGAACACGGCAGGCAGACTCGATGTCACGAGGACAGCGGCAAGCCAGATACGAATGGTTTCGCGCATGGGTCGATCCGTTATTCTTCAGGCCGTAGAAATCGTTACCCTCCGGTTATCGACCCTCGTCGCACGGTGATTTAGTTAAAGTCTAACGGTTACACAGTTTTTTTGGGTTTATGCGGACTGGGATGTTCCTGACGTCATTGGACGTGCCAACTTGCCAAGCTCGAGAATGGCCGCTCGCGGGGACGAGATGACAAGTAGAAAACTGGATTTTTTTCTGCAGGAAGCGGAAATACACGTTGACACGGACGTAGACATCGGTAAGATTCACGCAGTGAGATTCTGACTAGACGCAGAAAAGCGCCTCACGAATCGCTTGAGTTAGTAGGGCTTCCCCCCCTTGAATTAGTCTTGGTCGAACGAGCCAAATTGGAGGGTGGCGGGGGGAGGTCATCTGCCTGTCTTGCTTGGGCAGCGGTGGTCAACCGATCATTGAGTTTCTTTGTAGCACTTTAGATCGGTTGGCGCAGCTCACGGCGGAAGGTCTTGCCGATCACGCGAGCAGGCGGAGCAGCAGTCATCCTGTAGTTGTGGGGACGGGTCTGACCCGAATCGAGGACTCGTCGCATCTTGCTGCGGGGTTCGTTTTCTAACGCCGCCGGAACTCACGCCGCGCAAGATTTGCAGCGCGACGGGGGCCGGTGTTTCTTCGAAATGAAGCGGTAACATGCCTTGGGAACTGTTCCCGGCAGGCAGTTTCTGGTGTCGCCCGTAACGCACGTTGCGTGTCACCAGTCGTTTTTCACCGGTGTCGAGGATCGACATCGGCCGTCACATGGTGCTATTGGATCATGATCATGGGGAAGAGAAGAACTCGTACAAAAACTCCCGGACGCTCGACGAACAACGGCAACAGCTACAACGGAAGGCCTCGGCGGCGGCGGCGAATAGTCCAAAGCGACCGCGTCGCGGCGATGGATCGCGAACCGCTGGAAGAGGGCGACGGACAGCTTGAGGAGGGCGGCGGCCTGTTGGAGATGCACCCCAACGGGTACGGCTTCTTGCGCAGTCCCAACAACAACTACTCGCGCGAGCGGACGGACCCTTTCGTGCCGGGGACGATGATCGAGAAGTACCGGCTGAGGCAGGGCGTCATGGTCCGCGGCATGGTGCAGCAACCGCGGCGGCAGCAGGGGCCTCGGTTGCGCGAGATCCTGGACGTGGACGGGATGCCGCCGGACGACTACATCAACGTCAAGACCTTCGATTCGTTGACGCCCATCAATCCCAAAGTCTGGTATCGGCTGGAAACGGGGCCAGAACCGCTGACCACGCGCGTCATGGACTTGCTGACACCGCTGGGCCGCGGGCAGCGCGCCTTGATCGTGTCGCCGCCGCGAGCCGGCAAGACCATCTTGCTGCAGCACGTCAGTCTGGGGATCTCCACGAACTACCCCGACGTGAAGCTGATCGTGCTGCTGGTTGACGAACGTCCGGAGGAAGTTACCGACATGCGGCGCAACGTCAACGGCGAGGTCGTGGCCAGCAGTCTGGACATGGACGTCGAAAGTCACGTCCGGATTTCCCAATTGATCGTCGAACGCTGCAAACGCCTGGCCGAGATGGGGCGCGACGTGTTCCTCTTGATGGACTCCATCACCCGGCTGGCCCGCGCCTTCAATAAATGGGTCGGCAATACGGGGCGGACGATGTCGGGGGGCGTGGATATCAAGGCCATGGACGTGCCCAAGAAGCTGTTCGCCACGGCCCGCGCCTTTGAGGAAGGCGGATCGCTGACGATCGTCGGCACGGCCCTGGTCGATACCGGCAGCCGCATGGACGAGTTGATCTTCCAGGAGTTCAAGGGCACGGGCAACATGGAATTGGTGCTGGACCGGAAGTTGGCGGACCGGCGGATCTGGCCGGCCATCGACATCACCCAGTCCGGGACTCGCCGCGAAGAATTGTTGCACGATGCGCCGACGCTGCACTCCGTGACCATGCTGCGTCGGACGTTGACGACCATGAACCCGGTTGACGCCATGGAGCAACTGGTCCGCCAATTGGGCCGCTTTCAAAGCAACGCCGAATTCCTGCGGCTGATCAGCGGAAAGCTGTCCGACGACTAGTTCCTGCGGCCAGCGGTGGGCGTCACGACACCGCTGGCTACGGCGCGACACAGCGTGGGGCTGACGCCGCCACGTTCGCCCTGGTTGCGTTATCCGTCGCCCCGCCTGGCATCCACAACCGGTGCGGATTGCCGGTTCTGGTTATCCAGCCAATACCTCCAGGCCCGTTTGTCGAAGCCGAAGTTCACGCCGCCGCTCAGACGGATCAGCGCCGTCAACACTTCTTGGTTGTTGACCGTGCGGGCGATGACCTGCGCGTCGCCGCCCGCAGAAAAGCCGGTTCCGCCCCAAGGCGAACCGCCCGCCAGACCGCCGTTGGTGTTGGAGAAGGTCAACGTGTAAGCGTCGGATGGCTTCGAGACCACGATGGTGTGCGTGGTAACCAGGGCATTGATCAAGGGCGAGAGCACCGATTTGTCTTCGAGTCGTCCCAGGGCGTATGCGGCCCGGTTCAGCCGCACGTTGTTCTCGTCCCGCAATGCTTTGACGTACTGTTTTTCGACATGCGGCGGCTGCAAACGGACGATTCTATCCAGACAGTCGTGAAAGATTTCCTCGTCCGCGTCCTGAAGTGTGGCGTCGACCAGCGCATCGATCGCCGGCGCGGTGCCGATCCGCTCCAAGGCGTCGATGTACAGCAGCTTCACCAGCCGGTAAGCCTCCTGTTGGAGCAGCACCTTCAGACCGTGCACCGCCTGAGGGTCACGAATGTCGGCGAACCCTCGGTAAGCCTCGGCGGCGGCCGTGGTATTCAGCATTTCCCGCCAGCGGACCATCTGAGCCAGCCAACGCTTTTCGGCCTGCTCGGCCGCCTGCGACGCTTCCAGGAGTTCGATCTCCTGGGGCAGTCGCCAGCGCCCGGCGTAGAGCCGGTATCCGCGCCGCTGTTGAATGCCCTCGCGAGTCACCCATTGGCCGCGAATTTGGGAGTAGCCCAACGCGTGTCGTGCCCGCACGTGATCCGGGTCCAAATCCAGAATCCGTTGCAGGTGCGTCTCGCGTTGCTCCTTGAGGTCCTGCTCGCGACACCACTCGGCCAACTGCCAATGCCCGTCGATGCTGTCCGGGCACTGTTCCAGCCGGCGTTCGTACTGGGCGGCGGTCGGGTCTTGCACCAGGGCCAATCGCACCAGGGCCGCGTCCAGTTTCAGGACTGCTCCCTCCTCCGTGCGCATCGCGTATTGCTTCGGCTGCGGTTCTTTCGGGTTCAGCCACGTACCGCGCAGACGCCCCCCTTGGCGCAGGACGAATACGTCGGCTGCCGCGACTGGTTCACCGCAGCCAGTGGCAAACCAGATCAGTACGAACCGAATTATCCAGTTCGCGGTCCGAAGCTCCACAGCTAACCTCCCTTTCCCTCTTCAGTATATGCTGGTAAGGTGTGCCTGA
>CAYPGE010000552.1:0-4897 GCA_964409865.1 uncultured Pirellulaceae bacterium | reverse complement strand
TGCGCGCCGGTCAAGCAGTCAAAACCGTTAGACCGATGAACCTCTTCATAACCGTTTTCTGCGCGCGGCCTGCCTGGTTGTCGTCGCCGGCGACGGACCATGTTGCGCGATCCGACCCCATCCTCCACAGATTCGGCATCCGATGGCAAGACAGCGGACACGTCAACCGGCGAGGCTCCTGGCGGCGACATGGCTGGCTCTGGCGTGCGCCGGTGGGTGGGCGAGTTGCGAACCGCAGCCGGCAGTGGCTTCTTCCTTGCGCCGCACCGCCATCGTCGAAGCCGTGGAGAAAGTCCGCGATGCGGTGGTCAATATCCAGGGCCGCAAGATCGTCCGCGGCGAACCGTCGGAATCGGGCGGCAACGAGCCCTTTCGGCAGGTGAACGGCATGGGAACGGGCGTCATCATCGACGCCCGCGGGTACATCCTGACGAACTATCACGTGGTGGAAAACGTCGAAACGATTCAGGTGACGCTGTCCGACCGCCGCAGCTTTGTGGCGAGTTTGGCGTCGAACGACTCCGTTTCGGATCTGGCGGTGATCAAAATCGATGCCGGCCGCCCCCTGCCGGTGATTCCCTGCGGAGTGTCCAGCGACTTGATGCCGGGCGAGCCGGTGATCGCCGTGGGAAATGCCTTTGGCTACGAGCACACGGTCACGCGCGGGATCATCAGTTCCTTGCACCGCGAAGTCCAGGTCAGCGCGACGCAGAAGTACCACGATTTGATCCAAACGGATGCCAGCATCAACCCCGGAAATTCCGGCGGCCCGTTGCTGAACATCGACGGCGAAATGATCGGCGTGAACGTGGCCGTGCGCGTCGGCGCCCAGGGCATCGGCTTCGCGATTCCCGTGGACGAGGTGCTGGAGATCGCGGCCCGGCTGCTGAGCACCGAGCAGATCGACCGCATCGTCCACGGCGTGGTGGGCGAGACGCGGAGCATGGACACGGACCGCTACTTTGCCGTGGTCGGAATTCGGGAGGGCAGTGCGGCGGCCAAGAGCGGTCTCCAACCGGGCGACGTGATTGCGGCCGTCGACCAGTCGCCGGTCAAGCGAGCGATCGACTTCGAACGGGCGCTGCTCGGCCGGCCCGCCGAACAGCCGCTGGCGTTGAGTATTCAGCGGGACGGCCAGGCCAAGACGCTGCAACTCCTGCTGCCTTCCGCGTCGCTGGAGGCGGATGACTTCGAGCAGCGCACCTGGCGCGTGTTGGGCCTCCGCCTGATCCCTGCATCCAAGGAAGAGTGCCAGCGGACCGCCTCGCGTTATCGCGGCGGGATGCGAGTGCTGGCCGTCCGGGCCGACGGTCCAGCGGCCCGTCAAGGCATCCGGACCGGCGACGTGTTGGTCGGGATGCACGTCTGGGAGACGATTTCCAGGGACAATGTCGTGTACGTCCTGAACCACGCCGACTTGGAGAGTTTCCAGCCGCTCAAGTTCTTTGTCCTGCGCGGCGACGAGACGCTGTACGGCTTCATGCAAGTCAAACGCGAGGCGACGGCCCAAGTGTCCCGCAAGGCCAGCCGCAACTGACGATGGAAGCAGAATTCCTTTCCTGGTTGCGAGGTCAGCTTCCCGGCCATCCCCGCCTGCGGTTGGGCATCGGCGACGATGCCGCCATCCTGGAATTGGCGTCCGGCGCCCGCTGTGTGGTCACCAGTGACATGCTGAACGACGGCGTGGATTTCGTGTGGGACCAGTGCGAGGGGCCCTTGGTGGGCCGCAAGTCCCTGGCGGTCAACCTGAGCGACCTGGCGGCGATGGCGGCGCAGCCCTTGGCGGCGGTCGTCTCCTTGACGCTGCCGCGGCACAACGCCCTGGCGGTGGGCCGGCAATTGTACCAGGGCCTGCTGCCGTTGGCCGCCGAATTCGGCGTGGCCATCGCCGGCGGAGACACGGGCAGCTGGGACGGCCCTCTGGTGATCAGCATCGCGGCCATCGGCGAACTGACCGCACGTGGACCGCTGCTGCGCAGCGGCGCCCAACCGGGCGACGCGATTGTCGTCACGGGCAGCTTTGGCGGCAGCATCCTGGGCCGGCATTTCCGCTTCACGCCCCGCGTCCATGAAGCCCTGCTGTTGAACGACCGCTACCGGCTGCACGCGGCCACCGACGTCAGTGACGGGCTGTCGCTGGACCTGTCTCACATCACCCAGGAAAGCGGCTGCGGGGCGCAGCTCGAGGCGGCGGCCGTGCCGGTCGCGGACGACGCCTATCGTGTGGCGGCGGCGGAAGGCGATCGGATGACGCCCCTGGAACACGCGCTGGGGGACGGGGAGGATTTCGAGTTGATCCTGGCGGTGCCCCCGCAAGAGGCGGCTCGGCTGCTGGACGACCAGCCCTTGGACGTGCCGCTGACCCGCATCGGCACGTTTACGGCGGAACGGGGATTGTGGATCGAAGAGCCCGGCGGGCGGCGCCACACGCTGGCCCCGCGCGGGTATGAGCACTGAGCAGCGTTCGAGAAACAACGGTCGCCTCGGCAAAGTAGCCGTCACACTCCGTGTGATGATCGGCAAGAAACATTGGACCGTTGTTTCTCGAACGCTGCTCAGCGGAATCAGACGACCACGCTGGTCAGCTCGCGGAATCCGGGGTGCTGGCGGATGGCGTCAAAGTCGCTTTCCTCCGCCGCCAAGTCCCGGAACTTGGGGTCGATCTGAAACGCCGTCGCCAAATGATCGAGGGCGATTTCCGCATTGCCCGCCAGGCTCCAGTAGCAGGCCAGATTGTAGTGGACGATGGCCTGGTTGTCGTCGACCGCCAGCGCTTCCTGCAAGGCGCCGATCGCCAAATTCAGGCGTCCAATCCGCTTGTAACACCAACCCAGGGCCAACAGGGCATGGGTGTCCTCGGGGTCCTGCTCGGCGGATTGCCGCAACGACGGGATGGCATCGTGATAGCGTTCCATCGCCCGGTACGCCAGTCCTCGCAGGTACAGCGCATACGCCGAGTACTGTTCGGATTTGTCCAGCCGCTGCAAGGCGTCCAGCACGCGTTGCGCCACGGGGTCTCGCACGGCGGGCCGCAAGTCCCACTTGGACGGGCCGGCCATCAACAACTCCAGGTAACCTTCGGCTTCCCGGAGGATCCGATCTCGAACAATCCGGCGATGCGTGGAAACGGTCATGGGAGTATTTCCATCCTGAATCCAGCGGCTATGCTCTTAGTAGGGCTGTCATCATTCTAACTGCTGTCGGTCCGAGACCCAAACGTTTTGGTCGCTAGTTTTTTATAATCTTCTTCGGAGCCTTTCACCAGCGGGGGCGAATTGTGACCAAGGCCGAGCATGGAAACAACCTGGGGTCGAACCGTTGGACCGCCGCGGCGGAGATCATGCTGATCTTCTTGATGTTCTTTTTGTACGCGGGCTGGCCGCCGCCGGATGTCAACGAGGCCCACTACCTTGCCAAGGCCAAACATTACTGGCAGCCCGAATGGTGTGCGAGCGATCATTTCCTGGAATCCTCCGACGCCCATCTGGTGTTTTATTGGACATTCGGCTGGCTCACGCAACTGGCGCCGCTGCCCGTGGTGGCTTGGCTCGGCCGGTTTCTCACGTGGTTCCTGTTGGCCTGGTCCTGGCGGCGGCTCAGCTGGGCCGTGGTCCCCAGGCCCTTTGCGTCGCTGCTGACGGCCGGTGGATTCCTGCTTTTCAGCGGCCGTTTTCACATGGCGGGCGAGTGGATCGTGGGGGGCTGTGAGGCCAAGGGGATTGCCTACGCCTTCGTCTTTTTCGGCCTCGGCGCGATCTTGAACCAGCGGTGGAATCTCGCCTGGATTCTGCTGGGGGCGGCCACCGCGTTTCACGTCCTCGTCGGCGGGTGGTCGCTGGTGGCGGCCGCGTGCGCCTGGCTCGCCTGCCAGCATTCGCGCCCGCCGTTAACCCGGATGCTACCGGCGATTGGCGCCGCCCTGCTGTTGGCGCTGCCCGGTTTGATTCCCGCACTGATGCTGAACCACGACGTCAGTGCCGCGGTGACTCGCGAGGCCAATTCGATCTACGTCTATGGGCGATTGGCCCATCATCTGGTGTTCCATCGGTTTCCACACTGGCACATGGCCCGGTTTGCGATCCTGCTGGCCGTCTGGCTCGTCGTCTGCCGGGCCACGACTTGCCCGATCTCGGCCGGCGCGCTGGGGCAGCGGCCGCTGCGAGGCTTCGTGGGCGGCGCGGTCCTCATCGCGATCGTGGGGATCGTGATCGACCAGTCGCTGCTGTACCACCTGGACGTGGCGGCCGGCCTGCTCAAGTACTATTGGTACCGTCTCAGCGACGCGCTGTTGCCGGCGGGGGCGTCCCTGGCACTGGTCGCGTGGCTGGTCGACCTGCGGGAACGCCGTCCGGGATGGGGGCAAGCCGCGTTGATCGTTGGCGTGCTGATTGCGGGCGGGAATCTGGCCCTGACCAACTACCAGCGGCGCGAGGACCTGCGGCCGGGGGCGGACGTGCAGATGCTGCCGGCCTGGCCGGACGATCCGGCCCGCACGCGCCGCACGTACGACGACTGGCGGCGGACGTGTCAATGGATCGCGGAGCACACGCCGCCGGACGCTTGTTTCATCACGCCCAGGAGGCAGCAGACCTTTAAGTGGTACGCGGAACGGAGCGAGGTCTGCTGTTGGAAAGATGTGCCGCAGGACGCCGCCGAACTGGTCCAGTGGTGGCAGCGGCAGAAGGACCTGTATCCGCGCCGCGTCGTGTTCGGAGGATTGGTTGCACACGGCGAACAGAAACTGCAGGAATTGGAAACACACATCCATGCAGTAGAATCAGAAATTCACATGCTGGAACAAGAATTGAAGGATCCGGAGCTGGATGCAGAGCAAGTTGGTGAACTTGGTAAAAGATACCTCTTTTTTGCACTTTCCCTCATCATCATCCTGCCCGGG
>CAYPGE010000551.1:0-4933 GCA_964409865.1 uncultured Pirellulaceae bacterium | reverse complement strand
ACCCCGCCGAAACCGCCGACCGGAGGTCTCCGATTTCGGTTTTGTTAGCGGTTCTAAGATCCGACCCCAAAACTTCACGTGGCGAGGGGGCTCGGACCATTCGCGTCGGCCCGGTCGGGCTGCCCTGCGGGAGTTACCGCAGCCAGGCCCGGTTGCGCCGGTGGGGGCAGCGTGACGCTCAGCACCGCCGTGGCGGCTGGTCTCGGCGGGCGCCGGTGCCGGCGCGGCTTGATCTCGCGGGGCGCGGTGGCGTAGACGGCGGTGGCCAGCGCAAGCAGGATCGACACGCCGACGAACATCGTCGGATAGCCCGGCCAGCCCAACGCTTGTCCGAAATGCACCAGCAACCCCGCGGTCGGAGCGCCGATCAGCAGTCCGACGTCATAGGTGGCCAGCATCAGCGATGTCCCCAAACCACGATAGCGGGGTGGAAACGTGCAGCAGCCCTCGGCAAAGCCAGCGGGGAATAGGATCGCGTGTCCGATGCCGTACGTTACGCTGGGAATCATCAGCGCCCACTCGCTACGGACCATCAGAAACAGGAATTGGCTGGCCATCACCAGCCCCAGACCGGCCAACACCACGGGACGCAATCCATACTGTTCCGGCAATCGCCGCGTCACCACGCGCGTCAGGATGGCGGTCACCGCGTAAACGGTAAAAAACCATCCGATCCGCGGGATGTGCAGGTCCGCCGCAAACGTCCGGACGAACGTCGAGGGCAGGCCCAATCCGAAGCCCATCGCCACGCCCATGACCATGATTCGGCCCGGATGATACCGCCGGATCAGCCCCCACAGCGGTGGGCGCCGCCGCGGAACAGGATAAACATATCCGGCGGTAGCCCAATACGCCGATGCAAAGGCAGCCAGCGACAGGCAACCCGCCGCCAAGAACATCCGCTGGATGGCCGCCGCCGAATGCGCCACGCCGCTCAGCAACAGGTCGCTCACCCAGACCCCCACGATCACCCCGAAAAACCCGGATGTGCCCAGCATGCCCAGCAACTCGGCCATCCGGATCACCGGCACTCGGCTGGAGATGAAGATCATCGACGAGGCGTAAATACCCGCAATCGCGCACCACATGGCGATCCGCAAGCCGGTACAGTACGCCACCACCGCCGGCTGTTGGATCCGGGCATCCGGAAAGCGAACGACCAGCAGATGGCCGAAACAGACACAGGCCAGCAGCACCAGGGCACACAGCCATACCAATCGAGGACCATAGCGATCGATCCACGAGCCGACGAAGAGCCGCATCGACAAGCTGCCCAACATGCCGATGCCGACGATCCAGCCCAAGTGCAGTTCCGTACCGCCCAACAGCGTGATGAAATCGGCGTACCGATAGAGCACGGCCACACCGACCGTGACCAGCGAATTAGCCAAAAACGCCTTCCAAAAAGAAGCGTCGTAAAGAGTCTCAGCACGCGCGGAGGGCTCGGCTGACGCCGCGGCGGGGACTTCCGAGGAAGGTGGGAAGGAGCGGTCAAACAAAGCGGTCATAGAAGGATGAAAGGCTGGGCTTGCGGGGTGTCAGCCGATATTGTACGGGGCCGTTGCGAAATCCGCCAGACCGCTTGACCGCACCCCGCGCGCATCTCACGTCCCGACGCTCTCCTGATGCCCGGCGGCTTCCACAAAGGCCCGCAGGATGTCCGTCATGGAAATGATGCCCAGGATCCGGTGCTCGCCATCCAGCACTGGCAGTCGATGCACGCGGGCGGTGAGCATCGTGCGGGCGGCGCGGACCAGAAAATCGTCCGCCCTCACCGAGATCACTTCCTCGGTCATCAGGTCCATGACGCTCTGCTCGCCGATGTTCTCGCTCAGATTCCGGACAAACACGCCCCACCAAACCTCGCTCTCATGGGACGCCTCGTGGAAATCCTCGTCCAAGTCGTGCGTCATGTCCACGAAATCGCGGCCGGAAAGGATGCCGACGCAGTGCCCGCGATGGTCGACTACGGGCAGGGCGGAGACCTTGTTTTCCAGCATCAGTTCCAGGGCGTCATGAACCGTGTCCTGCGCGGCGACGGTCACCACGTGTTTCCGCATCAAGTCCTTAACCCGGAGTTGAAAGAGCTGGTTGGCCATGATCTTAGTCCTTCAAATGCTTGGCAAACCAATCCCGCGTCCGCTGCCACATCTCGGGCGATAGCACGTGTCCCGCCCCGTCCTCCACATACCAGCTGAAGTTTTCGGGCACCCCGGCCTCCGCGTAGGCCCGCGCGATTCGCTGGACACCCTCCCGGACTTCCTGAATCGGGCTGCCGCCGTCCAACTCGCCGAAGTTCAGGTGCAATGCGCGCGGAGCAATCAGGGCTGCAATGTCCGGCGTGTCGCCGTACTGGAACAGGCCCGGAACGAAATTCGGGAAGCAGTGCAACAGACGCGTGCGGTGAATGGCGGCATAGGTGGGCAAGCAGCAGTTACCGACCAGGCATTTCAGCCGCGGCTCCCAGGGACCGACCAGCCAAGTGTGCGTCGAACCCATCGAATGGCCGTAGCAACCGATGCGGCCCTCGTCCACCTCCGGCCGCTGGCACAGATAGTCGACGGCCCGCCGCATGTCCAGGATGTTCTTCCAGGCCATGCACTTGCCCGCCACCACGTACCGCAGAAACTCAAACCGTTCGAAGTTGCCGCCCTTCAAGTCCGGGCTCTGCCGCTCCTCGAAACACAGCGCGTCGGGGCACAGCACCACGTAGCCCTCGCGCACCAGGGCCACGCCGGTGTGGTGCATGGGATTGCCCGCCAGGCCGGCCGGTTCGGTTTTGCCCAAATGCCACTCGCCGTTGTGCTGGTGCCAGATCGCCACCGCGGGGGCGGGGTGCTCCGCATCGACGCCGTCGGGGACCAGCAGCATGGCCGGCACGCGATCGCCCGGCTCGACCTCGTAGAACACCGACTCGATGCGATAGCCGTCCTTGCGGATCGTCTCCCGCAGCACGGGTTTCAATTCGCACGGCGGCGGCCAGGGACCGCCCAGGCACTGCAGCAACTTCTCGCGAAACTCCTTGGCGGGCATCTTTGCGTTTTCCCTCCCTTCCTGCCTCACGGTTCCCCTGCCTTGTTCGCCTGCGGCGGCGGCAAGCGCTGCCGATTCGCTCGCCCACAGCACCGCCGCGCCCGCAGCCGACTGAACGAGGAACTCGCGCCGCTTCAGCTCCGACGGACACGGTTCATTGGTACGCATCATCACATCCCCTTCAGGACCCGCATCGCCTTGGTCGCGTCGGCCGCCGTGTCGACGGCCAGGTAGACGACGCAACGTTTGTTGATGGCGGCGGCGGCCAGGCCGCGGAGATTGATGCCGGCGGCCGCCAGCGCTCGGGTCATCTTGGCGCCCAGTCCGGGCTTGTCCGGGCCTTCGATGCGCACCGAGTGCAAGCTGTTGGTCTTTGCGAAACCGGCCTTCTTGGCGGCTCGGGCCTGCGCCGCCCCCGTGACCGGGGCCAAGAACACGACTCCCGTACCCGGCTTGTCCGGCGCCCGCCGAGCGACGACGAATTCCAGCTGCGCGCCGGCCGCCGCCAACTCCTCCAGCTTCTGGGCCAACCCGCCCGGCTGGTCCTCAATCCCTGCCGCCCATACGTCCACTCGCGTCACATTCAGTGCCATGGTTCGTACCTCCTGAAAAAAGGGCCAGAGAACACGACCATTCACAGCCTCCCACCGCTGCTTCGGACGTTCGTGGGACCGCGCTCAACGTGCGCTGCCCACCCACGCCCTTCATTGTACCCCTTGGGACTTTGCCTGCCAGACGTCCGCCGCACCCACGGATTTCGCAGAGGGAAGACAGTCGAACCAGGTTGGATGAGTGTTTTTCTTCGCCGGTCACGCGGCATGTTGCCGAATCCGGTACAATGCGGCGAATCGTGCCTGCCTGGGGCAACGTGTCTTACCTTTTGGAGAACTCTGCGATGAGACGAATGACGATGTTTGCCATGTTCCTTGCCGCCGCGTCGGGTTTCACTCGAACGTCCACCTCGGCCGATGCGCCAGCCCACCCCAAGATCCCCGTGATCCTGGACACGGATATCGGCGATGACATCGACGATACCTGGGCCCTGGCCCTGTTGCTCAAGTCGCCGGAGGTCGACGTCAAGATGGTTGTCTCCGACCGCGGCAACACCGTCTACCGCGCCAAGATCATCGCCAAGCTGCTGGAGGTGGCCGGCCGTACCGACGTACCGGTCGGCGTCGGCATCCAACAAAGCGACCAAGAGGACGGCCGGCAGGCGGCGTGGGTTGCCGACTACGATCTGGCCCGTTATCCCGGCAAAGTCCACGAAAACGGCGTCGCGGCCTTAGCAGAAGCCATCATGAGCGCCCCGCAGCCGATCACGCTGATTTGCATCGGCCCCGTGCCGAACATCCAACAGGCCCTGAAACTGTGGCCGGACATTGCCAAGCGGGCCCGCTTCGTCGGCATGCACGGCAGCGTGCGCAAGGGCTACAACGGCGGCGCGGAGCCCAGCAAGGAATGGAACGTGGTGGCCGACGCCAAGGCGGCGCAGGCCGCGTTCACCGCGGCGTGGCCGATGCTGATCACGCCGCTGGACACCTGCGGTATCGTGCGGCTGCGCGGCGACAAGTTCCGGAAAGTGGCCGAGTGCTCCGACCCCGTGACCAAGGCGGTGATCGAGAACTATCGCATTTGGAGCAAAACAGGCGACACACCGCTGGATGCGTCGAGCGTGCTGTTCGACACGGTCGCCGTCTACCTGTCGTTTTCGACCGAGTTGGTGAACGTCGAGCGGTTGCCGATCCGCGTGACCGACGACGGCTTCACGCGCATCGACCCGCAGGGCAAGCCGATCGACTGTGCCATGTCCTGGAAAGACCTGGGCGCGTTCGAGGATTTCTTGGTGGCGCGGCTGACAGGCCGCCGTTAGGAGGATTGAACTCTTGGCTAGCTGCGCCGG
>CAYPGE010000550.1:0-4955 GCA_964409865.1 uncultured Pirellulaceae bacterium | reverse complement strand
GGCTTTCTTGCCCTTCTTCTTGGCCTTCATGGCAGCCTAGACTCCACCGATGTAATTGGCCGTTGTCTCGATGCCCTGCTCCTTCAGCAGTTCGGCGATCTCTTTGGGGCCCTTGTTGGGATGGGCTCTCAAGGCCGCTCGGATCGCTTCCGTCTTGGCTCCTCGGGCAGCTTCAGGTGCGGCTTCAACGGGGTTGGCGTCGAGTTCGCTGGTTTTCGCTTTTCGTGGCATGGTTGACCTCGCTAAAGTGGTAGGGAAACGAATAGATTGAAGTATAGGTGGAAAGGAAATGGGTGTCTATGGCCGGTGCCGACCGTTGATACTTCTCAGAAGGAGCATTAGATGTTGACGGAGGTCTTCCTCGCAGGTGGCGTGCGTACGGCAGTGGGTGCTTTTTTGGGGGCGCTGGCGGATGTGGGAGCACCCACCTTGGGTTCTGCCGTGATCCAAGCGGCGCTGACCCGCACCGGACTGCTTCCAGATCAGGTGGATGAAGTTATCATGGGCAACGTGTTGAGCGCGGGACTGGGGCAAAATGTGGCTCGTCAAGCGGCGTTTGGGGCGGGCCTGCCGGCCAGTGTCGGAGCGATGTCCGTGAACAAGGTTTGCGGTTCGGGCCTGAAGTCCGTGATGCTCGCCGCCCAAGCGATCCAATGCGGGGATGCCGAAGCGCTCGTGGCCGGCGGGACGGAGAACATGTCCCAGGCACCTTATCTGCTTCCCAAGGCGCGCGGCGGGTATCGCCTGGGGCATGGGGAATTGGTGGATTCTCTGATCAAGGACGGATTGTGGGACGTCACCAACAACGTCCACATGGGCACGTGCGGAGACCGCTGTGCCGAGCGGTACGGCTTCACGCGTCAACACCAGGATGACTTTGCTGTGGCCAGCTACCAGCGGGCTTTGAAGGCCCAGCAGCAAGGCTGGTTCGTGGACGAAATCGTGCCGGTCGAGGTTCCCGGCCGCAAAGGGACGACGATCGTCGCCCAGGATGAAGAGCCTTCCCGTTTCCAGGAAGACCGGATGCGGGCCCTCAAGCCGGCGTTCGGCAAGGACGGCACCGTGACGGCGGGGAATGCCTCGAGCATCAACGACGGCGCCGCGGCCGTGGTGGTGCTCGCGGAGGCCAAGGTCCGGCAGCTCGGCGTGCAGCCGATGGCTCGTATTCTCGGCTACGCGACGTTTTCGCGCGAGCCGGAATGGTTCACGATCGCGCCGCTGGGCGCGATTGACAAGCTGCTGAAACGGCTCGGCTGGACGGTTGCGGACGTGGATCTGTTCGAGGTGAACGAGGCGTTCTCTGTGGTTCCGCTGGCGGTGATGAAGGACTTGGGGATTCCCCACGAGAAGCTCAACGTCCATGGCGGCGCCGTGGCGTTGGGGCATCCCATCGGGGCCAGCGGGGCGCGCGTGCTGGTGACCTTGCTGCACGCCTTGCGACTCCGCAACGCCCAGACCGGCATCGCGGCCTTGTGCATCGGCGGTGGAGAAGCTGTCGCGATGGCCGTCGAACGGTGCTAGACCGGATATCTCGCCAGGACCGCTACGCTGCTTGATTCTCGTTCCCAACCGGGGCAATACCCACTGCCGCGGGGCAAAACATTTTGGTATGGTAGCTACTCCAAGATGCTTACACGGGAGGTGTGTGCCATGAAACAGTTCCATTGTCTTTGGTTGACGTGCTTCGTGGTGGCCTTGATGCTGTCCAGCCAACGGTCGAGCGCTGCAGACAAAATCAAGGACTCAGAATCAGCCACGCACGGCTTCGAGTCTGCGCGGTACCAGGTCGTAGACAGTTATCCCTTTCCCGGTGTGAAAATGATCCAGTTTGAACTGGGGGTCCTTTCGCACTACTCTTACCTGCTCGTCAGCGGCAAGGATGCGTGGGTGGTGGATCCTGGGCGAGACGTAAACGCTTACGTGGAAGCCGCCCAGAAAGAAGGCGTTACGATCACGGGCGTGTGGCTGTCCCATTCACACGCGGATTTTGTGGCCGGGCACATGGAGTTGGCGGCGCGTCTGAAGATCCCCATTTACGTGAGCGAGAAAGCGGCCCCCGGCTATCCCGCGACGCTGCTCAAGGAGGGCGATCGGCAGTCCGTGGGCGAGGCGGTCCTGGAGTTCATCGAGACGCCGGGGCACACGCCGGATAGCATGTGCGCCTTGCTGTACAGCCGGCAAGATCCAAAACAGCCGCTGGCGGTCCTCAGCGGCGACACGCTGTTCATCGGCAGCGTGGGCCGGCCCGATCTGTTGGGGGAAGGCATGTCGGCGGCCACGCTGGCTTCGATGATGTTCGACACATGGACCAACAAGCTTTCCAAACTCCCCGACAGCGTGTTGATTTTTCCGGCACACGGAGCGGGCTCGCTGTGCGGGGCCCACTTGAGCGACGAACCGACTTCGACGCTGGGCGAGCAGCGTGTGACCAATCCCTACCTGGCGCACAAGAACCGCGGCGAGTTCATCGCAGCCGTCCTGGAAGGACTGCCGGAAGCGCCGCAGTACTTCCAACACAATGCAAAGCTGAACCATGACGGCCCGGAACTCGTCGACTGGGAGCCGAAACAACTGCCCTGGGTCGAACCCAGCCGGGATTTGACGGATGCCACAAAACACTATGTGGTGGACATCCGCGACGCGGCGGCCTACTCCGCCGCGCACATTCCCAATTCGGTCGCCATCGGTCTGCGCGGCCGCCTGGAAACCTGGGTGGGCATCATGGTGCCGTGGGATGCCAAGCTGGTGCTGGCGGGCGAAGAGAAAGACCTCCGCGAGGCCCTGTTCCGGCTACACCGCGTGGGTTACCGCGCGCAATTGCTGGACATCAACAAATGGAAAGCGGCCAGTCTGCCACTGGTCACTTCCGAGATGATTCCGCCCCAGAAACTCCATGCCCAGATGCAAACCACCGAGTCGCCGCTGGTGCTGGATGTGCGCCTGCCGCCGGAATGGATGGGGCTGCGGATCGGCACGGTGATCAACATCCCGCTGAGCGTGTTGTCGCAGCGGGTCGGCAAGCTGGACCGGACACTGCCGGTGGTGGCCGTGTGCAACAGCGCGTACCGCAGCACGATGGCCGTCGGCATCTTGGAACGCGCCGGCTTTAAGAAGGCCGCCAGCTTGGCCGGCGGCGCCGAAGCCTGGATCGCTGCCGGTCTGCCGGTGTTCCAGGCCAAGGCGGAAGGCGCGGTCAGCAGCGTGCCCCAACGGCAGATCAAGTTGGCCGAGCGGATGTCCGTGCAGGAACTGAAATGGCTGATGCAGGACCTGCCGGGCACGTTCCAGATCGTCGATATCCGCGTCCAGGAGCAGTTTGCCGACTTTAGCCTGCCGGGCGCGGAGAACGTCGGTATCGCGGAATTGCTCAACAACCCGTCCTACTTGACCGGCGCCGGCCCGCTGATCGTCGTCGACCGGGACGGCACGCTGGCCATGATGATCGCCGGCATCCTGTCGCAGAAAACCGAGCGGACGATCAAGGCCCTGGTGGGCGGGCTGTCGGCCTACTGGTCGGAAACCGCGTTTGGAGGTCCGGCACCGACAGCGGCTCCGACACTCGCGCCGCCAACTGCGGTTCCCCAGACGGCCCCGGCGGCGCCGACCCCAGAGGCCGGTCCGGGAGCGCGTCCGGCGAAACCGAAAAAGAGGAGCGCAGGATGCTGAGAGTCGATCCACGAACCAACAGGGGAGACCTGCGGTCCGACGTTTCGGCGGGGTCGGAGACCCGCGCCGAGCACAGCGCCGCGATGAAAGGGTTTGCGATATGAACGACGAACGAAAACGGGATCTGTCGGAGACCGGCGTTTCGGCCGGCGGCTACTGGAACCCGTATCTGGCCGGACTGTTGCTCGGCGCCACCTTGTTGGCGTCGCTGCTGGTCCTGGGCGCCGGACTGGGGGCCTCGGCCGCGCCGGCGCGATTCGGCGCTTGGCTCGAACGGGCCGTTGCGCCCGAACACACGTGCAACAGCGCGTACTTCGGCCCGTGGTGCGCGGACGGGCAGAATCCGCTGACCTACTATCTGGTCTTGATGTTTGCGGGGACGTTCCTGGGCGGGCTTTTCTCGGCCATCCTGGCCCGCCGCATCCGGGTTACCACCGAACGCGGGCGAGCATTTGGCACCGGCGCGCGGCTGTGGCTGGCATTGATCGGCGGTTGCCTGGTGGGCTACGCCAGCCGGTTGGCCAACGGCTGCACCTCCGGGCAAGCCCTGACCGGCGGCGCCATGCTGCTCAGCGGGAGTCTCGCGTTCATGGTCTGTGTGTTTGTCGGCGGCTATGCGGCAGCCTGGTTCGTGCGGAGGCAGTGGCATGATTGAAACATTTTTCGGTCGAGATGCTTTGGGAACGCCGGCCGCGTTCGTCGCAGCGCTGGTGATTGGCCTGGCGTTCGGGTTCGCGCTGGAGCGAGCGGGCTTCGGTAGCTCGCGGAAACTGGCGGGGATCTTCTACCTGCGCGACATGACTGTGCTAAAGGTGATGTTCACCGCCGTGATCACGGCCATGCTTGGTCTGGGATTCTTCGTCGGGCTTGGCTGGGTGGATCTGCCGGCACAGGTCAACTTGCTGGAAACTCGATATGCCGCCCAGGTCCTGGGAGGGCTGATTTTCGGGGTGGGATTCGTGATGGGTGGCTGGTGTCCCGGCACGGCGGCCGTGGGCGCAGCCAGCGGCAAGCTGGACGCGCTCGTGTTCCTGGGCGGAACGGTGCTGGGGTCGATCGGGTTCAACGAGACATTCGGCCTGTGGCAGAGCTTTTCCGAGTGGGGCGCCTACGAGGAGCCGCAGTTTGCGTTCGGCTTCTCCAGAGCAGCCTTTGGCTTGATGTTCACGCTGGCCGCCATCGCCGCGTTCCATTTTGCCGAATGGGTCGAGCGGCCTGCGGGCGGGGGCAAGTACCTGGGTACGCCGTTCCTGAAGGCCTTCAGCCTCGCGCTGCTGGTGTTCGCCGTC
>CAYPGE010000549.1:0-4972 GCA_964409865.1 uncultured Pirellulaceae bacterium | reverse complement strand
GGCATTCAGGTGGTCCACCGGGACATCGAAGAAACCTTGGATCTGGTCCGCGTGCAGGTCCATCGTCAGGACCCGATCCGCACCGGACCGATCGATCAAATTCGCCACCAATTTGGCGGTGATCGGTACGCGTCCTTCGTCCTTGCGGTCCTGCCGAGCGTAGCCAAAGTAAGGGATTACCGCCGTCACCCGCGCCGCGCTGGCCCGTTTGCAGCTGTCGATCATGATCAGCAGCTCGACCAGATTGTCATTGACAGGTTGACAGGTGGGCTGGATCAGGAAAACGTCGCGGCCACGAACGTCCTCCTCGATCTTGCAGGACGTCTCCGTGTCCGGGAAATTACTGAGGGCGATCCGCCCCACCGGAATGTTGAGGTGATCGCAGATTCCCTTGGCCAACTTGGGATTAGCCCGTCCGCTGAAGATCTTCAGTTCGTGCATGGATATCCTAGCTTGAGCGTTTGCCGACAGCGAGAACAACAGAGGTGGTTTCTGTCACCGCTTTCCATGATTTCGGATGTTTTTATCGCTTTTGTCGGTTCTGGTTTGGGCCTCTGAAGCGTTGCCTCTTCCAGGAAAAACGGGGTTCTTTGGCTGCGACCGCACGCCGCGTTAAGCCGAATGGGCGATCAGGGTGCATCTGCACTCGATGGCGGGCACAATCTTGCCATGAAAGCAGGCTGACCGCCAGTGGTAAGGCTTGTATTTTTCTGGGCTGGGGACTCTGGACAGCTGGGCCGAATCTTGTGTATCTTACTCTGCTTGCGACACGGTCGATGAGGTACGTGCAATGATTCCCCGCGGCGCGTTGAGATTGTTCTATTAAGGAGGACTAATGGTCAAGTTGATGGTTCGGGACAAGGAATCCATTCAGGAGGCAGTTCGCCGCTTTCGCAAATTGGTGGAACGAAGCGGCATCAAGAAGGAAATGCGGCGTCGAGAGTACTACGAGAAACCCAGCGAAATCAAGCGTCGCGCCCGGCTCCGCGCAGAGCGTCGCGCCCGCCGGACCCGCCTGGAAGCCCGCGGCTGAGTCGGCCCGCAGTGCCGCCCGTCAAGAATGTCTTCGGTCACGGCGCGTCCGGCGCGTGGCCTTCTTACCGCCTCGGCGTTGAACTGTCTGGGCCTGCCGTTGCTTGTCTGCGCCCGCTCCCGTGACTGGATCGAACGAGATCTCCGCCTTCTCTCAATTTCGCTCTGGACACGATTCGACCGCTGCGACGATACTTGCAGCCTCCGCATGCCTGCGGTCGTTGTTCCAGTCTTCCCACGGTTGCCGTCGCATCGGTCATGGAAACCGCGCTCCATCGACAGTTGAAAGAGATCTACGCCGACGGTGAATCGCAACTGGAGGCGCCGCTGGACAAGTTCCGCATCGACGTCGTGTGCGGCGGCGAACTCGTCGAAATCCAACATGGCTCGCTGGCAGCGATTCGCGACAAAGTGACCAAGCTGCTGAAGACCCACCGCGTGCTGGTCGTCAAGCCGATCGTCAGCTGCAAATGGATCGTCCGGCAGGACGCTCGCGGCGGACGTGTGCTGGGACGGCGCAAGAGTCCCAAGCAGGAGTCCGTGCTGGATGTCTTCCACGAACTGGTGTACTTCACGCGGGTATTCCCGCACGCCAACCTTGCTCTGGAAGTGCCGCTGGTGGAAATCGAGGAATGGCGCTACCCCGGACATGGCCGGCGCCGGCGCTGGCGGGCCAACGACTACCAGGTCGAGGACCAGAAACTGCTCCGGGTAGATCGCGTGTACCGCTTCCGCTCGGGCGGTGAGCTGATCCAGCTGTTGCCCGCCGGATTACCGTCGCCGTTTCACACCGGCCACCTTGCCAGCCGGTGCGGCATTTCGCGCTGGTTCGCACAGCGGATCGCGTACTGCCTGCGGAAGATGAACCTGGTCGAAGAGATCGGCAAGGAGGGCAACGCGAGGCTGTACCGATTGCCGATGGCCGCCCGGCGAGCTGCCTGAGATAAGCACCGGTTGTTTGCGGCACGGGCGCAGCAGCCCGGCTTGAACGGAAAAGCCGGGCCTCGTGTCCTGCCAGTTGTCGATGTGGGGCTAATCTTCCGACGGTGCCGGCTCGCTCTCGCCCGGCACCTCAGCCGTGCGGCGGCGTTCACGCAGTCGCACGGCCTTGCCGACGCGGTCCCGTAGGAAGTACAGCTTGGCGCGGCGGACGATGCCGGACCGCTTGACCTCAATCTTGTCGATCCGTGGCGAGTGCAGGGGGAACTTGCGCTCTACGCCTTCGCCCGCCACAATGCGGCGGACGGTGAACATTTCGCGGGCGCCGCCCCCGTTGCGGGCGATCACCGTGCCGGTGAAGACCTGGATCCGTTCCTTGTTTCCTTCGAGGATCTTGGTGTGCACGTCGACCGTGTCGCCGATCTCAAAGACGGGAACGTCTTTCTTGACGTGATCCTGCTCAACTAACTTGATGACGTCCTGGCTCATGACTCGTCCTTTCTCCGGGCTCTGCGGCTTCGGGATCAGCCGGTTCGTCCAGCAGGTCCGCGCGCCGATTCTTGGTTTTCTCGTAACTCTGTTCCCGCCGCCACTGGGCGATCTCCGCATGGTGGCCCGTCAACAGCACTTCGGGAACGCGGTGGCCGCGATACTCCCGCGGCCGCGTGTATTGTGCAAACTCCAGCAACCGGTTGCCTCGCGAGAACGAGTCGTCCACATTGCTGTCTTGATGTCCCAGCACTCCTGGCACCAGCCGCGCCACGGCGTCGATGACCACCATCGCCGCCACTTCTCCGCCGTTGAGCACATAATCGCCGACGGAGATCTCATCCGGGTGAAGAATGTCGATCACCCGCTGATCGAATCCCTCGTACCTCCCACACAACAGGATCAAACGCCGCTGGGCGGCCAATTCCTCCACCACTGCCTGGTTCAACCGGCATCCCTGCGGGGACAGCAACACGACGCGGCCCGCGTGTGCGCTAAGCGTCTGGACGGCCTCGACACACTCCACGACAGGCTCCACACGCATCACCATGCCGGGACCTCCGCCGAACGGACGGTCATCGACCTTGTGGTGCTTGTCGGTGGACCAGCGGCGGATGTCGTGGATCAACACTTCCACCAAACCGCGCTGGATGGCCTTGTGGAGCAGGCTCTGACCCAGGTAGCCGGAGAACATCTCCGGAAACAGGGTCAACACGTCGAAACGCATCTCTCCTTCGCCACCTCTCTCGATTGCAGTCCAGGATCGGCCAATCCATTGCTTTTCAGCTCTTGCGTGCGATCATCACGCGGAGCGTGATGGCCACTTTGAGATTGACTCGCCGATCCTAGCCCTCCGTCGAGACCGGAGCGGCGTCGGCCATGGGTTCTTCAGCCGCCGGCTCTGCCGCAGGCGGGGCCTCGGGAGCCGCTGGTTCTTCTGGCTTGGGCCGCGGCACGACCCGCGGCGGCGGCGCCATCGGCTTGTTCAACTTGACGCGTTCCAGCGCTGACTTCTGTTTGTCCAGGTGAGTCCCGTTGGCGCCGTACTTCTTGATTAGCACGCGCACTTTCTCGGAGGGCTGGGCACCGACGCCGAGCCAATAATCGATCCGCTCGCCGTCGAGGATCGCGCGGGCGTCGGTTTCTTTGACCAGCGGATCGTAGTACCCCAGCTCTTCGATCACCTTGCCGTCGCGGGGCGCCCGCCCGTCGATCGCGCAAATGCGATAGAACGGCTGGCGTTTCCGCCCCATCTTTTTCATTCGAATTCTTACTGCCACGTACATTCACTCCTGTTGCCTAAAAAACGGTCAGTTCTTACCTCTCTCCGCACGCTTCTTGCGGCGAAGTTCCTTTTCCCGCTGTTTTCGCAGTTGGGCTTTCTCTTTGGAAGTCAGCCGCTTGCCGGTGCCCTTCTTGATCCTCGGACCTCGGCTGCCGGGGTCCAAGAGGCCGGAATTCTGCAGGTCGCGGATGGCTGCCATCCGCTCGCCCATGCCTTTGCCCGCCATGGCCTTCATCAACGGCGACATCATCTCGTATTGCCGCACGAGTTGGTTCACATCTTGCGGCTCGACGCCCGCTCCGCGAGCGATGCGGTTGCGGCGGCTGGGATCGACGATCTTCGGGTTCCGCCGCTCCTCGCGGGTCATGGAATCGATGATGCCGACCGTCCGCTTGATGCCGCCTTCCGTGTCCTCTTGCTCGATCATCTTTCGGAACTCGCCCATGCCCGGCATCAGTCCCATCATCTTCTGGACCAAACCGGGCTTGGCCATCTTCTCGAGCTGCAGCTTGAAGTCGTCCAGCGTGAATTCGCCGGCCCGCATCTTGGCTTCCAGCGCGGCCTGTTCTTCCATGTCGACGACTTTGCGGACCTCGCCGACCAGCGCCAGCACGTCGCCCATGCCCAAAATGCGGCCCGCCATGCCTTCCGGCCGGAACGGCTCCAGGGCGTCCAGGTGCTCGCCCGTCCCGATGAACTTGATCGGCACTCCGGTGACATGTTTGACCGACAGCAAAGCTCCCCCGCGGGCGTCGCCGTCCAGCTTGGTCATGATCACGCCATCCAACTCCAACGCGTCGTTAAACGCCTTGGCGCTGTTCACCGCGTCCTGGCCGGTCATGCCGTCCACGACCAAGTAGACCTGGTCCGGCTGGACCCGCATGTCGATCCGCTGCAGCTGCTGCATCAACTCCTGGTCGATCGCTAACCGGCCCGCGGTATCCAAGACCACGACCTGGACCCCTTCTTCGCGCGCCCGGCGGACCGCATCTTGGCAGACTTTGACGGGATCCTGCGCGCCTTTTTCGGAGTAGACCGGGACGCCCAGTTGCTCGCCAATCACGTGCAATTGGTCGATCGCCGCAGGGCGCTGCAGGTCCGCCGCCACCAACATCGGCTTGACTTGGTTGTCAAGCAGGAGCCGGGCCAACTTGCCACAAGTTGTGGTCTTCCCAGAGCCCTGCAATCCGCAGAGCATGAGGACGTTTGTGTCCTTCTTGAGATGCA
>CAYPGE010000548.1:0-5007 GCA_964409865.1 uncultured Pirellulaceae bacterium | reverse complement strand
CGCCGCGAGTCTTGATCTGCGTCACGATCACGCTGTCGCTGAGCCGGGCTTGGCTCATGCCAATCACGTCTTGAACGGTAACCGCCTGCTGCGTCAGTTGGCTGGCCACGCGCTGCTCGTACATGGCCTGGTTGCGAGCGATTTGAGTATCCACCGAATCGCCGATGGCCGCGCCGGCCAGGGCTCCCACCGCCCCGCCGATCAGCGCGCCTTCCGCCGTCTGGTGGTTGTTGTGTCCGATGGCGCCGCCGGTCACTCCCCCCAGCAGCGCACCCAACGCCAAGCCACGATCGCGATGCTCGTAGGGCCACTGCCCAAAACAGGTGGACGAAACAAGTGACAGCACGGACAGCAGAACCAGCAGTTTCGTGTTCATGTGCGACTCCGATTCAAGACGGACTGCGGATCATGCCAACCCAGCGGAACGTCGTCAAGAGGAACCTTCGCGGGCGCGTGGTCCCTGTATCCGACATTTATCGCCCAGAATGGGCGAGAGACTTGAGGAAAACCGGACGCGATGGTCCGATGGTTTTCGGTGCATTTTCGCGGACCGTGATTGCGTCCGCCGAGATGTGGTACGATGGTTGGCAAGATCGGTTCGGATCCGTTTCGAGTTCACCGAAATCTGAAACACCGACTCAACTTGTTCAAAGCCAGGGAGAAAACCATGCCAGACACGAAGATCACTCGACGGACGTTTGCCAAAGCGGGTGCTGCGGCGGCGATTACTTTGACCGCGGCCCAGAGGCGAAAGGTGCTGGGAGCCAACGACCGCGTCCGGCTCGGCTTCATCGGCGTCGCCAACCGGGGAGGGCAACTGCTGGGGGCCTTTTTGGACCACCCCGACATGGAGGTGGCGGCGCTGTGCGACGTGTGCGGTTCGACGCTCGACAAAGCCCAGCAGCGGGTCGGCGGCAAGGCCGACACGTGCGGCGATTTCCGCAAGCTGATCGACCGCAAGGATCTCGACGCGGTGGTCATCGCCACGCCCGACCACTGGCACGCCATCCAGACGATTGCAGCCTGCAATGCGGGGAAAGACGTGTACGTCGAGAAACCGCTGTCGATCACGGTTTACGAGGGCCGCCGCATGGTGGAGGCCGCGCGGCGGAACAAGCGCGTCGTCCAGGTCGGGATTCATCGCCGTTCGTCGCCGCTGTACGCCCGCGGGGCCGCCTTCGTCCAGGCCGACAAGCTGGGCAAGGTCACGGTCTGCCGCTGCTACCAACTGAGCAACATGTATCCCGATGGAATCGGCAAGGCTCCGCCCAGCGACCCGCCCCCGGACCTGGACTGGGAGATGTGGCTCGGCCCACGCCCCCTGCGGCCCTACCAGGCGACCATCGCGCCGTACAAGTTCCGCTGGTGGGACCTGTATTCGTCGCAGGTGGCCAACCAGGGAGTCCACTTCCTGGACATGATCCGCTGGATGACGGGCGACCTGGCGCCGGCCTCGATCTGCGCTATGGGCGGCCGGTTCGCCGTGGACGACGACCGCACCATTCCCGACACCATGCAGGTGGTTTTTCAATGCCCGGCGGGCCGGCTGGTCATGTTTGGACAGTACGAGACCTGCGGCAATCCGGCGATGGCCCAGAACGCCTACGCCGAACTCCGCGGCACGCTGGGGACGGCCTATCTCCGCGACGACCTGATCGACGTGATTCCCGAACGGGGCGGGCAGTTCCAGGACCGCAAGCCGCGGATCGAGCCGGTGCAGCTGAAGGCCAGCGACGAAGCGCCGTCGAAGAGCGGCAACAAGAACCTGTCGCTCACCTCGCTGCACGCCCGCAACTTCCTGGACTGCATCAAGTCCCGCGCAACTCCCAACGGCGACGTCGAGATCGGCCACCGCTCGACCACCTACAGCCTGCTGGCCAACATCTCGCTGGCCACCGGCCTGAGACTCGAATGGGACGCCGCACAGGAGAAGATCACCAACAACCAGGACGCCAACCATCTGCTGCATTACGAGTACCGCAGCCCGTGGAAATTGGAGTAGCGGCGCCGGGCCACCGCCAAGCAGGTTGGGACTTCGGTCCCGCACCGGCCGGGGCAGCGTCCCAACCTGCGAAGTCGCGAGCAGACGCGGGACATGGGCCGTTGATTTGGAAAGGCCGGGCTTCAGGAGTCCCAAGGCTACTGAGCGGGTATTCACAGGCTCGAAAGCAGCGGATCCGGACTTGTGGCCGAGCCCGCCAAGAGCTGCCGTCGGCTGCGTGCCGAGAGGTCTTGGGCCAGCACGTCCAGCCACTCTGCGTCGCTGGACCAGCCCAACGCATCAGAGCGTTGTTCGCGCGGACCGACGGTGATGTGCTCGAAAGCGTCGCTTCGCGGTGGCACGTCCCGTGAGGCCGGCTCGTTGACAGCCGCTGACGCTGAACCGGCCGCGATCTTGGGCGGCTCTCCTTCGCCGGC
This sequence comes from uncultured Pirellulaceae bacterium, assembly GCA_964409865.1. GTDB lineage: Bacteria > Planctomycetota > Planctomycetia > Pirellulales > Pirellulaceae > Anammoximicrobium. The sequence goes on along the minus strand of CAYPGE010000548.1, from coordinate 2,589 downwards.
AGCCGAGGCGTTCAAGCTGTTGACCACCTCCAAAACGTCCTCCGGCGATACTTGACCATCGCCGTTCACGTCCAGGAACAGAGAATGGAGGTACTTCGGCGACCGTTCGGGCAGCACGCGACCGCTGTTGTGGTTGATGTCGTTGATCAAGGCCAACACGTCCAGCGGTTCCACTCGGCCGTTGTTATCCACATCGCATGCGTTGCTGGGATTCTGCCAGGAGACCAGCACGGAATCCAAGACTTGCAGGGTCGCGCTTCCCGACTCGTAGCCGTCAGCACTGGCTTCGATCATCACCGTCTGCGTCCCGTCCACCTGGTCATCGTCTACGGCATCGACAACAAATGTCGCGTACGACTGACCGGCCGGAACGATCACTTCCAAGGCTACACTCGCTTCGGTGTGGTCGCTGCTGAGCAGACTCACGGTCAACGGCAAGGCGATGTCGGTGTTGCTGCGCGTCACCCTCCCCATCGCGGCAGCCGGGCCCACATCTTCCACCACGCTGGTCGGGTCGATCATCACCGTTAGGGTCTCGTGATCCGTGACCGTCAGGATCGCCGTTGCGCCTGTGAAGCCGCTGGCGACCGCCGAGAGCGTTACGGTTTGTTCGCCGTCCAGGAGCGCATCGTCCACGGCGTCCATGGCAAACGTCGCCGACGCTTGCCCCGCGGGAATGGTCACGCTGGAGACAATCGCCGCTTCGCTGGGATCGCTGCTGTACAAGGTCACCACGAGCGGCTGGCTACTGTCTGCAGCGAGTCGCGAGACGGTCGCGAACGTTGCGGCAGGACCGGCGTTCTCGGCGATGGCCGAATCGGCGATGCGAAGTTCCAACGGCGGCGGAGCAATCACCTGAACCTGGATGGAATGCGTGTCGGAACCTCCGTCATCGTCCCGCACGCTGACTTGCACCGTGTACACGCCGGCCGCGGTGTACGTGTGGCTGCCATCGAAAGAGCCTTGCGTGAGAACGCCCGGCCCGCCAGGGGTGTCGACACTAGCGGTCCCGGTGCTTGCTGCGGACCCGTCACCCCAGTTGATTTCATAGGTAAAGGTCTCGACGGTGGGCGGCGATGCGGCCCCGTTCGAGAACCCCGGATCGGTGAACGTGCCGATGTCCTTGACGGTCACGGGGATTCCGGCGAGCGTCGACCAGCCCTCGGCGACGGTCAGGGTCGGAGCGACGTTGCTGATGACGGCTTGAAAGGACCTGGTCAACACCCCGCCCAAATCATCGGACAGCGTGACCTGCGCGCTGTAGGTTCTGTTATCGGCGTAGCGATGACTGCCCGTGACCGTCGCGACGGGACTCAGCACGTCCCAGCCGAGGTCGTCCAAGCCGGCGAAGTCGAGCGCGGTATACACCTTTCTCGTGCCGTGGTTCAACACGGGAACCATGGCAACTTCCCGGCCGCCGTCCGTCACGCCTTCGGCCCAGTGGCGGGCACTCGAATCGAGCGGCACGTTACCAACGCCGTCGTATTCCGCCACGGACCGCGAACCGCTGAATTGGAAATTCACGACCAAGTTATCCCACGAGTCGGCCATGCCGAACCCCAGCACGTGCCCCATTTCATGGGCCGCGACCGTCAAGAAGTCCACTTCGTCGCTGTCCAAGCCCGCGGTCGTCTCGCCAAAATGCCACTTGATCGTCTTACTGAAGGACAACGCACCGCCCCATGTCGCAAAATCACGGGCGGCAGGGCCGCTGACTGTCCCTTCGCCGCGAGTCGTGACCGCGCTCAAGAAAGCAGACGATCCTTCGGCCGTATAGCCCCCGAACCCGCCGGACGCCAGCACGCCGGCTTCCAGGTTGCGACCTCCCACGAAGAGGACAATCTCGTTGGCGGCAATGGTCAGGTTGGATACCTCGGTCTTCGCCCCCGTCCCCGGATGGGTGAACTTCGCTCGCCAAGTATTGGAGCCGCCCGGCACGATCGCCGTCAAGTCGTCGCCCAGGCGGCTGACGACCGAGTCGACGGCCGAGGCCAGCACGTTTTTCTTCAGTTGCGTGTCGAAGAAATTCTGGCTGTCAAAACGGTAGTCGATCCGGACCTTCACCGACCCGTTGCCCGACGTCGAGACCGCAGCGGGCGTGCTGAAACCGTCTCCCCAGGCAATGGCGGCCGACAGGTTGCCAGATAAACCTGCAGCAGTGATGACCTGGGAGAACGGGAACACGTCTCCTTCGGCGGTCAGCAGAAGGCGAGGTTCCAGCGATTCAAAGCGTGCTCTGCGCATCCGCACCTCGCAAGGACGCGACCGAACCGGCAATTTGGGCAAAGAACGTCGCCAATCGAACAGACGCATAGCAATATCCTATTTAGTGGCTGTCTTCTGCTTGCGGCTCGTCAAGTCGTGTCTTGGTGCCGAGAATTACCACCGGAAGAAGCGATAAGGGTCATCCCATTCCTGCGGCGCGTCAACGTACAGCCCGCTGGTCCAGCGGCCCTCGGCGGGCGGGTCGCAGGGGGCCACGCGCACGTCGGCCAGCCACAGCGTCCCCGCCAGGCCGTGCCAGATCTGCAGTCGCGTCTTGTTCGTCGCCGTCGCCTTGGCCTGAACCAGGAAGGTGTACTCCTTCCA
>CAYPGE010000547.1:0-5009 GCA_964409865.1 uncultured Pirellulaceae bacterium | reverse complement strand
ACAAACGAAACCCAAACGCCCCAGCGACCACTATTCGAGGTCAGGAGTCCTGAACTTCAAGCTCAAGCCTCAGGAGACGGGCGTCTCGGTGTACCGCGAACGCATCGTCAGCGGTCTGGATGTGCTCAACAAGTCACAAGCCATCCCCGGAAGTCTACTGGCATGGGCGACTGCGGGCGAGATCCGTGCTCTGACAAACGCGGCTGGACAATCGCTCCATCTCGACGTCATCCCTGTTGCTGACGAACACGATGCGGGACACGCCGAGATTCGCGGGCCGGAATCCGGCAAGCTGTCGACGAGCGCCGCGAAGGCACTGAGCAGACTCTTCCGACTGATTCCTTCCTGAGGAAAGACGCACGTCCGTCCAACCGTTCGGCCACGAAGGTCCCTCGTCCCTCTACTCAATGACCTGCGCCTGGACCGGCCGCAACAGGGGCGGGGTTTCGGCGGTGGCGGCGTCCAGGCCGGTGGCGAAGCGGAGTTCGTTCATGGTCTGCTCGGTCTGGATCATGCTCGTAGCGACCAGGTCGACCTGGCTGCTGATAAAGTCGGGCTCCTGGCGGTTGACGGCCATTTCGCTGAGGGAATGGATGCGGTTCTCCAGCTGGTCCAGCTGCAGTTCCACCAGTTGCAGGTTGTTCATGGCTTTTTCGTAGTTGGCCAGCCGTTCCTGGGACGTGGCCAGATTGTCCTCCAGGGCCTTGCGAATCCGCTGCTGCTGCAGATCTTGAGGCTCGGACGGCAGCGGCTCCAGCCGCGTCTGGATCCGCTTGATGTCCTGCTGGATCGCTTCGCGGTCCGTCTTCTGGAGGAACCGGCTGAGGGCAAAATGCGTGTACAGCAGCCGCAGGAAGATCCACAGCAGGCGGTCGAGTCCGGCCAGTTGCGATTGCTCGAATGTCTCGTCGACGACCCGATCGCCGGGTTGTTTCAGGTCGGTGGCGATCTGGCGAAGTTCGAGACATCGCTGCCGCAGATCCTGGAACCGTCGCATCATGTCGCGCGGCAGGCTCTGCAGGATCCGCTGCAACGTCTGGGTGGTGGCCTCGGAAGTTTCGGCTCGCCGCCGGGCCGCGTGTTGAGCTTCGACGGATTTCTGGAATCGGGGATGCGTGCCCAACAGGCCCAGGTAGGCCAACTCGGCGGCCATGATCACCGGCAGGGCCACGTCGGCGTGTCCGCTGAGCAGCGCAAAGCCGCTGGCCCCCAGGAACGCCAATAGGTTCCAGCGGTTGAGAAAGGCTACTTTGAGGTACTTCCAAAGTCCCACGGGAGTCACGCTGTGGTTCGCAGGCGGTTAAACGAGTTGGTATGCGGCCGCGCAGGCAGACGGCACACGGAGTGTGCCTGCTACGATGTCGTGCCGCCGTCTTTAACGTTCCCCTGTTCCTCCAGTTGGCTGATCAGGTCCCGGATGTAGCTGACCGTTTCCTGAAAACGCGGGTCGCGCTGCATCACGCGAGCCGGCCGGTCGGCGGGCTCCAGCACCAATTCGCGAAGGATCGTGCCCGGCGCCCGGCCCATGACGTATACGCGGTCGCCCAGGAATACGGCCTCCTCGATCGAATGCGTCACAAAGAATACGGTAGCATGGACTTCGTGCCACAGCGAGACCAACAGGTCCTGCATGTTCATCCGAGTCTGCGGGTCCAGGGCGCCAAACGGCTCGTCCATCAGAATGATCCTCGGCCGCAAGATCAAGGTCCGGGCGATGGCCACTCGCTGCCGCATGCCGCCGGACAGCTCATGGGGATACTTGTGGGCGTCGTTGGCGACGTCCAGTCCCACGTGCTCGATCCACTTCAAGCCCAATTCTTCGCGTTCTGCGCGCCGCACGCCGCGGCATTCCAGGCCAAACGTGATGTTCTCCAGCACGGTGCGGTGATCGAAGCTGGTGTAATCCTGAAACACCATCCCGCGGTCGGCACCGGGGCGAGTCACTCTCTCGCCGAGCACCAGGACTTCACCCTCCGTGGCCGGGTGCTGCGGCGGCAGTCCGGCGATCAGCCGCAGGATCGTGCTCTTGCCGCAGCCGCTGGGGCCGAGAACGCAAATGAACTCGCCTTTCTCCGGAAGATCTTCGACAAAGAAGTTCACGTCGCGGATGGCGGTGAACTCCTTCGGCCCGCCCACGTTGTAGGTCTTGGCCACGCCGCGGAACTCGACCACCCGAGGCAACCCACGACTGACCGGCGCACTCGTGCGGTCGATAATCCGCCCCACGCCGACCGGCTGGCCGGGTGGAGACGCGGTAGTGGTGGTTGAGGTGGACATGGGGGCAGTAATCGGTGATCGGTTGTCGGTAATCGGTAATCGGTGTTCAGTGCTCAGAGATTAAACATCACCCGAGGCCCCGCAAGTTCGCTGATCAGTAGTCACCGATCACCGATCACCGGTCACCGATCACCGATCACTTCCTTCACCCTCCGCGGGATTGGCGTGGAAGAACAATCTCCAAAAATCCTCCCAGACCCGCAGCACCTTGACCAGGGCGTGGTGCAGCAGGCCGTCGCTTTCGTAGCAGTAAGGGAACAACTGCCGCTGGACCCAATACAGGAACCGGTCGATGGCCAGAGCGACCAGCGGGATGATCATCAGGACCAGCAGGATGTGGGTCCGGAAGCCCAGCCTGTCCGACATCAAGATGATATGGCCCAGACCGCCCGCCTGGCCGCCGAGCGTGATCAATTCGGCCAACATGATGTAGCCAAACGCCAGCCCGAACAGCAGCCGCGCCGAATTGAAAACGCTGGGCATGGCCAGCGGCACCAGCACTTTCATGATGATCTGCCGCCAACTAGCCCCCAGCGTATAGGCCGTGTCCACATAGCGGCTGCTGACCTCGCTGATTGCCGTCGCGGTGTCGCTGACGACAAATGCCACACAGGCAATGAACAGGAACATCACTTTCTGCAGCTCGCCGATCCCGAACAGCGAAAACGTCAGCGGGATCAACGCGGCGATGGGGATGTTGCGGCCGACGATCGTCAGCGGCGCGAAGAAGGCGCTGACGCGGCGGAAACACCCGCACAGCACGCCGACCGGCACGCCGATCGCCACGGCCAGACCGAAGCCGAGCACGACGCGGCGCAGGCTGGCCCACGTGTTGCGGGTCAGTGCGCGGTCGAACCACAAGCCGCGGAAATCGCCGAACGTCTCCGATGGACTCGGCAAAATGTTCTTGCCGATAATCCGGCTTTCGACCGTCTCCCCGCGGGTCAGTCCCCACCAAATAACGAAACACACGACCAGGCAGACGACACCCAGGACGGCCGCTTGCCAAGCTGGAATCTCGCTCCGCAAGGCCGTGAACCGGCGCGGCGGCGGGGCCGAGGGCGGCGGCGCGGCCGAAGGCGGCGGCGCGGCTTCGGGTTTCGGGGATTCGTTGGAAGAATCAATCATAGGCCAGCTTGACCTGTTTCTGGGACTGCGCCCGGCCGCCACCAAAATTGCACTGCCGAATAGCGAATACTGAACAAGGAATACGGAAGTCAGAATTAGTTGACATCAGAGCATTCTGCCTTCGCTATTCAGTATTCGCTATTCGCCATTCATTGCCCCCGCGAATTTGCCCGGCCAGCGAAAAACCGCGGAAGAGCACGAAGACGGGAGCCGTCACTCCATTTCCGCCGGGTAGACCTTGATCTCAACACGTCGGTTCTTGGCGTGGTTCAGCGGGTCGTTCGAATCCGCCGGCCGATCCCAGCCGACGCCGTCGACGGAAAACTTGTTCGGGTCCAGTTTGTACTTGTTGACCAGTTCTTCCTTGACGGAGTTGGCCCGGTTCATGGCCAGTTCCTTGATCAGCGTCTCCGGCACGGCGCCTTTCATCGAGGCGTCGGTGTGGCCTTCGATGATGATCCGGGCGGCGCCGAACTGCCCCGACAGCTTGGCGGCCTCCTCCAGCACCATATCTACGGCCGGATCGTACAGTTGCTCGACCTCCTTGCCGTTGATCTCGCGCGTGATCGTGCGGTGCAGGTCCCAGCTGTTGGGGGCGAAGTGGATGACGATCGTGTTGGTCAGGATCTCCTCGCTCTCGGCGCGAATTTCCGTCACCGTCTTGGGAGCCAGCACCACCTCGTACTCGTCCTTTTGCTGGGCATACTTGGGCTCACTCGCCAATTTCGCGATGATCGAGAAATCCATCACCTGGTCGAAGGGCACAGGTTGTCCCTCGATCGCGCCGATCCGCTTGTACAAGTAGTACGCCTGCCGCCAGATCCGCTCGAAGTTCGTCGGGTTGTTCTGGTTCATGAAGAACTGGTAGTTCTCCGCCCAGTTGGTGTTGTGGGCATCGGCGAACATGCTCATGGCGTCGGTAACGGGGATGCCGTAGCCGTCGGCCATCAGCTTGGCGCACTGCTCTTTCTTGTCCGGCAACTTCATCTCTACCATGGCGTCGAAGATGCCGCGGACAATGCCTTCCAGGATCTGCGGGTGGTCCTTGGCAAAGTCGGCGCGGGCGAACCAGACGTCGGCGATCAGCTTGTTGGCCGTCAGCGTGGTGACCAGCATGCGGTTGCCCTTGACCTTGGCCAGGTTGTAGATATCGGGCGCCCAGGACACGGCCCCGGCAATATCCTTTTGCACCTCGAAGGCGCGGGCCGCCTCGAACGCCGTGGCCGTGTAGACCATCTCGACCTCCGACGGCTGCACCCCGCCGGCCACCAGCACGTTGAGCGCGAAGTATTGCGACGGCGAGTTCTGGGCCAGCACGAGTTTCTTGCCGCGCAGATCGGCCACCGTTTTGATGTTCTCCCGGACCACGATGCCGTCGCCGCCGTTGGACCAGTCGACCTGCTGGTAAATGCGCGGCATGATGCGGCTGTCGCCCGCGCGGGCGAATCCGTCGGCGAACAGGGGCACCATGTCCAGCGTGCCCCAGCCGATGTGGATCTCGCCCGCGGCGTAGGCGTTGCGCATCGCCACCGGATCGTCGATCAGCACCAGCTCTACCCGGAAGTCCTTTCCGTCAGAAGTCTTCCAGACCTTGCCGGAAAGGA
>CAYPGE010000546.1:0-5019 GCA_964409865.1 uncultured Pirellulaceae bacterium | reverse complement strand
CCGCTTCCTCCTCGCTTTTCTGGCCGTATGACCCACAAATCCTGCGGAAGACCCGAATTTCCCAACCTCATCTGGGCAACCAATTCTACCACCCATGCGAAAGATGTTTTTCCCAAGTGGAAAATTGGAAAGAAATTACGCGCCATTCGCGAATAGGGCCTGCATGTATTTTACCCAAATTCGCTACTCTTCCAGCCGGGAAGGATCACGCCCACGGGCATCCGGGTACAGCGAGTTCGCATACCTTCTTTAGGGGGGTGAAATACACTCCTGACTGCGCGTTGCAGGAGCGAACTGGCTGCCGGGGCTTTGGCTAAATTTTAACTAGGCAGACCGCAAGGTCCAGAGGCGCAGACGAAAAAGATGGAATAAACTGACCCCGGTCGCCGACAACTGGCCTTGTGTTGCTCGTCGCGAACTGTGTGGCTACGATAATGACCCGCTCAGGAGTTTTGACCGTGTCCGGAATAGATTTGCGAGGAAAAACGGCCGTTGTTACGGGAGCCAGCTTGGGCATCGGGCGCGCGACGGCGATGGCCCTGGGCCGAGCCGGCGCCAATGTCGTGGTGAACTATCGCGTGCATGACGAGGACGCCGAAAACGTTGTGCAGGCCATCTGCCAAGCGGGCTCGCAAGCGATCAAGATCCAGGCCGACGTGGCCGACCAGTCGGCCGTCGAACGGGTGATTGCCCAGGCCGCGGAGCATTTTGGCTCCGTGGACATCGCGGTCAGCAACGCGGCGTACAGCGACCGGGAAGTGTTCTACACAGCAGACATGGACAAGTTTCGGCGGACCATCGACGTGACCATGTGGGGGGCCTTTCACCTGTTGCGGGCGGTCGTCCGGCAGATGATTTGCCAAGGCCGAGGCGGGACGGTCGTGATGGTAAGCTCGCCGCACGCGTCAATCCCCTTTCCCACTGCGATGGCCTACAACATGTCCAAGGCGGCCATCGACCAGATGGCAAAAACAGCGGCTCTGGAGGTGGCCAAGTTCGGCATCCGGGTGAACATCATCCACCCCGGTTGGATCGACACGCCCGGCGAACGGAAATTCTCTTCAGAGCAGGCATTGCAGGCCGGGGGATCGTTCATCCCCCTGGGACGACTCGGCACGTCCGAAGAAATCGCCGAAGCGGTCCTCGTCCTGTGCGATCCCAGACATTCGTACATGACCGGGGCCACGCTGCTGGTCGACGGCGGGATCAGTTTGCCGTGGTGGTCGCTGCCAGCGGAATAGGTCGCTGTCCGCCGATCACCGATCACCGGTCACCTTCGACATCCCGTCTTCACAACCAGCTGTCGAGCCCACGCCTGTTGGGGCCTAGAACGACAGCAAGACCTGCCAGATGAACGTGTTGCCCAGGCCCTCGATGCTGTCCCAGATTCGCCGCGCCAAGTCGGCGTCGCCGGTCAGGGGTGGGAGTTCTTTCAGTTTTTGCTCCCACGGCATGCAGATGCCGGGCGCGACCGCGGGTGCGGGCCGGCCTTCGAGCCCCACGCCGGGGCCGCCGAAACCGGGTTGCGGCGCGGGGGGCTTGACGGGACCGGTGCCGGTGTGGCCGCGCGAGTACGCGCCGTATTGGCGGCCCGCGTCGGTCATCGCGCGCAGGTTTTCGACTTGGGTGTCGTTCTGCATGATCGCGCCGGCGTCCAAGATATAGCCGCCGTCGCGGGCCACGCCGTCGATCACCTTCTTGACGCAGTCCCGCACTTCCTGCGGCGTGCCGTAGCTGAGCAGGAAATTGGGGATGCCGCCGCTCAGACAGAATTTGTGGCCGATCTTCCGGTGGGTCTCGAAGATGTCGTCATGGTCGACGTGGAACACGATGCTTTGATCCGGCAGTTCGGCGAACGTTTCCAAGTGCGCGTTCCATTTGCCTTCGGCATAGAACAGCGTCTGATGGCCGTGTTTCCATAACTCTTCGACGATCGGCCGCAACGTAGGCCAGTAGTGCGAGTGGAACTGTTTCATGTTGACAAACGGCACGCAACCGCGGTGCATCCAGTAACCGACGGGAACTTGCTTGCTGGCGTCGGCCGTGGTCAGCGCGACGTGGGTCAGGTGCGGCACTAAGGCTTCACAGGCGGCCAGTACTTTGTCCGGCTGGGTGTGCATGTCCATGGTCAGGCCGATGTAGCCGCGCAGCTTGTCGGCGATGATGTCGAACGGGGCCTTGAGGATGCCGGCGATCGCGGACACCGTGCCCGATTCCTGCCGCAGCAGTTGGCACTGGTTGCCCAAGGCGTAGAAGTACTGGAGCATGGCCATGGCCCCTTTGGCCAGGGCGACGTTGCCGCGATAGGTCGCCGGTTGACCGGGCGCGGGCACTTCGGCAGACACGCGCGGGAACCAGACGTTCCACAGGAACCCGGTGGGATCCTCGATCAGTTGGTCGTACTCGTCGGGTCGCATCCAGGCTTTTTCTTCTTCGGGCTCGCTGTACTGGAAGCCGACGTTGGGCGGGATGTGGATGCCGGGGATGCCGTAGTACTTCAGCCCCAGGGCCTGGGCCAGTCCCGTCCAGACATAGACCATGTTGGCCACGACGGCGTCCCAGTCGAATTCGGCCGCGCACTTGCGGGCGGCGATCAGGGCCTTGTCGTAGTCGTGCGTGACCTCTTGACACGTGTAGCCGGCGTACACCCCAGTGATTTCCGCGACGAACGGCCGGATCGGGACTGTATCCGGCATTTCGTTGCGCATCGCGGTGACGTACCGATTCAGTCGCTGGGCATACCGTTGTTCCATGTCCTGGTGCGTGTCGCGTGTCACGTTTGAATCCTCATCTAACGGTGTTTTTGGGCCGGCCATCAGGTGGCCGGGCTGGAAAAAGGGGAGGGCCGGACGTCCGCGCCGGAAGCGGCCCTATGATACACCTTTCTTGCCAAGGAAACCAACCGCTACAGTTTAACATCCGTCCGATCTGCTCTTTTCTTCTTGCCGTCTTTATCCGATACTGCCTTGCATGTTTCTTCCTCTCGGCAGATTTGTGACACGGCACTGGCTGGCGGTGATCGTCGGCTGGGTACTGATCGTGGTGTTTTTGCGGTGGGTGGCGCCGAACTGGGATGACGTGACCCGCGACGGCGACCTGGCCTTCCTGCCGCCTCAGATGCCCAGCGTCCGCGGCGAGCAACTGTTGTCCGACGCCTTCCCCAGCGATCGCGCCAAGAGCGAGATTGCGGTGTATGTGGGGCGCGAGGAGGGGGCGCTGCAGGGAGACGAACTGGCCGTGGCCTACGACTTGGCCCGGCAGTTCAAGAATCTGCACGGCGTGGCCGCTTTGAGCCGTGCCCAGCAGCAGTCGGAGGAAGCGGAGCGGCTGCGGAAGGAAGGCCGGAACGAAGCCTCTTCCGCCGCTTCGCGCCGCGCAGAGGAGTCGCTGCTGCGGGCCGAGGCGGCCCTCGACGAAGCCATTCGGCTGGACGAACTGATCCAGGACTACTGGACCAAGAAAGACGCGGCCGCCAAGCGGAAGGCGCTGCCCCCCGACACGGTTCGCCGCCAGGAACGTTTGGCCGCGGCGTACCACAACCGGTCGCTGGTTTACGCACGGCTGGGAAAGCAGGACGATGCGGCCGCGGATGCTCAGATCGCGCGGGAGTTGGACGCAACGTTTCGGGACCGCGGCCCGCTGCCCTTTCCGGAACAAGCGGCGCATCTGCCGTTGCTGGACGTGTGGACCTGGCAGGACGAGGTCTTCGGGGAGAAGTTAAGGAAGTCCGAAGTCCGGGTCATCCTTTTGCACCTGTCCAACGAATTCATGGCGGTGGACAACATCGAGGTGCTGGACTATCTGGAGACGATTCTGGATCGGGCCCGGGAGACGCTGCAGGGCGACTCGCGGCAGCAGTTGCAGATCGGCTTTTCCGGCTCTGCCGCGGTGGGCGGCGACTTGTTGCGTGCTGCGGCCGACAACATCGAAAGAACAGAATTGTTCACCGTGCTCTTGGTGGTGCTGATTCTGAGTTTCGTGTACCGCTCGCCGCTGTTGGTCATCATGCCGATGGTGACCATTGGTGTTTCGCTGACCGCCGCCACGAGCATCGTGGCGTTGCTGGCCCAGTGGGCGCAGCAGCCCGGCATGGAGTGGTGGAACTTCAAGATCTTCACCACCACCAAGGTGTTCATCGTCGTGATCTTGTACGGATCGGGGACGGATTTCTTCCTGTTTTTGGTCGCCCGCTATCGCGAGGAGTTGGAGCGCGGAGACGAGGCGGGGGAAGCGCTCTCCAAGTCGTTGGGGGCCGTGAGCACGGCGCTGGTCGCCAGCGCCGTGACGACGATTCTGGGGCTGGGGACGATGTACTTTGCCGAGTTTGGCAAGTACAAGTACAGCGGACCGGCGATCGGTTTGTGCCTGATGGTCACGCTGGTGGCCTGCATGACGCTGGCTCCCGCGCTGTTGCGGGCCTTTGGCACGGCGGCGTTCTGGCCGTTTGGCAAGGCTCGCCTGCGCACCTCGGCGGCGGACCGGAAGGAACGCGACGCCCCGGATGATGCCGGCGGCTCGTGGCGGTGGCGGTCCATTGCGGCTGCGACGATCGCACGACCCGGCCTGATTCTGACGCTCAGTCTGCTGATCTTGCTGGTCCCGGCGGTCTACGGACTGCGGCACAGCGGCGAGATCACCTACGACTTCCTCCGCCAACTGCCGCCGCAGCGGCCCAGCCGGCAGGGCGCGGAATTCATGCAGCGGCACTTCGGCGTGGGCGAGAGCGGGCCGTTGACCGTGCTCGCCTACCAGCCCGGCGGCGGTTTTGAAACGAAGGAAGGACGGCAGCGGATTTCCGAGTTGGCCCGCGAGTTGTACGTTCCGGGCGTCAGTTCCGTCCGCAGCGTGGCCGACCCCCTGGGCAAGTTTCCACCCGGCCGCCGGGTGGGTCTGTTCGATCGGAATTCGTGGCTCAAGTTGGTCGCCAGTCCCCACCCCCAGACGCAGCGGTTCTACGTGGCCTCGGAAGGGGATTTTGCGGGCAACGCGACCCGTCTGGACTTGATCCTGGAATTCGAC
>CAYPGE010000545.1:0-5047 GCA_964409865.1 uncultured Pirellulaceae bacterium | reverse complement strand
GCTGCCTGGAAACGGCCCGGACCGAAACTCGGCCCCTTCCAGGTCCAACTGGCCGATGGCTCTTGCGTGACGTACTACTGGTATCGCTTCATCGACCAGCCATCCTTCCAGCAGTATTCGTGGAGCGCGGAGAAGAAGACGCGATTGCAGGCCTTTGTCGAGAAGATCCACGGCACCTGGCCCATCGACCGGGACTACCTGGCCCCTCTCCGCCACGGCCAACTGGCCGCACTGGATCCCGCCTTGCTGGTAACGCCCCCCCAGGGACTTGAGGTCGGCTACGTGCCCATCGTCACGGAGCAGCACGCACCCTGATCCGGGTTTGGCGGATCGTCTGGGGCCAGTCCGACCTGCCGGACCGCGGCGCGGCGGCTGCGCCCCGCTCGCGGCTTTGAAGTTGCACGGATACTTAAGCAGTTCCCGCCGCCAGTCTCTGTTCGAGCTGGGCCTTGATCTGCTTCATCTCCCGATACGCCGTGAACCCGCTCCACATGCCCAACAGCACAAAGGCGTGGAAGCCGACGCTCAGCCACTCCCCGGCCAGGACGTAGATGAGGCCGTCGAGCAGGTACAAGATCATCCCGATCGCGAAGATCGGCAGAATCGGACGGCGCGAGAGCCAGCCGAACAGGCACACGATCGCCGCTACGAACAGATCGAACGCAAAGGCGATCCCCTTGGCGACGGTGGCGATCTCCGGTTCTTGGTCGGCCACCTCTTTGGCGACGACATCCGCGACGAGCGTCACGCCCAGTCCGACCACGAAATGCCGATCGCCGCCGCTGAGCAGGATGATCGAGTTGACCAGCGACAGAGCGGCAATCCAGTAGAACCATCCCGCGCCGGACGTGCCGCGCGCGTGCAACTGAGCCAATTGAGCCCGCAGGGCGTCCAGCGGATCTGCGGCGACGACTTCCGGCTCCGGCGACTCGGCGTCCGTGGGGTGATTGGGCGAAGCATCGAACGGCGTCGGTTCAACGGGCTGCTGACTCATGAGTCATTTCTCCTGAACGGAAGGCAATGAGATGTGCGACGAGCCACTACAATACGCCTTGCGAATCGGAAAGGCAACGCATCTTGACCGAACAAGTCCAGAATGTGGATCGCCGGGTCGAACTGCCCCGGCATTTTTCGCCGGCCGTCGTCCGAGATGGTTCCCGGTCCGTCCCGCGCGAGATAGAATCCATCTCCGGAAGCGGAAAGAAGTGCGTCAGGGTGCGAATCGAATCATGCTGACGCTCGCACAACGGATGACCCCACCATCAGCCCTCGGAAAGGCCCGAAGTCATGAACATGCGAAAGACCGCAGCATCGTTAGTCCTCTGCCTTCTGCCCGGCGCCGTGCTGGCGGGAGCGGCAGAGATCGCGTTTCGCCACCATTTCGTGGATCGGGAACTGCCCGGTTCTTCGTGGGGACAAACGGCGACGGCCGACCTGGACCGGGATGGGCGGCCGGATTTCATCACCGGTCGCAGCCGCGGCGAGATCCTGTGGTACCGCCTGGAGAGCCCGGATCGCTGGGTGCGGCATCGGCTGGGCGAGCAATCGCCGTCGGACGTAGGCGGCGCAACGTTGGACGTGGACGGCGACGGCTGGGTGGACTTCGTCACCGGCGGCGCGTGGTATCGCAACACGGGCCGGCCGCGCACGGAGTTGTTCGAACGGATCGTGTTCGACCAGGACCTGGCTTCCGTCCACGACGTTGTGCTGGCCGACGTGGATGGCGACGGCCGAGACGACGTGCTGACGATGTCCGACAAGAACAACCTGCGCTGGTATCGTATTGCTGCGGACCCGCGCCAGCCCTGGCAACGGCACGACATCGGTCCGTCGGTCCATGCCGGCATCGGCGTCGGCGATGTGGACGGGGACGGGGACACGGACGTCGTGCGCTCGAATCTGTGGTTCGAAAACGCGGACGGCAAGGGCCGGCAGTGGACAACGCACGAGAACATCCCCTTCGGCAATCCCAACCAGCCGTTCCCGTTGGGCACGCACTGCAAGGTGCTGGATGTGGACCGCGACGGCGACACCGATCTGGTCATGACGGAAAACGAGATCAAGGCCGGACGGATCGCGTGGCTGGAGAACACGGACGGCCGCGGCGGGGCCTGGCGGATGCACGAACTGCCGGCCGGCGATACGGCCGTGCGTGGCGCTTACCACTCGCTGATCGTGGCCGATTTTGACAACGACGGCGACCCGGACGTATTCACCTGCGAGATGGAAGGGATTCCCGGAGTCCGTCCGCCGCGCTGGTTCCTGTGGGAAAACGTGGACGGCAAAGGCCAGCAGTTCGTGGAGCGCGTGATCCTGGACGCCAACCTGGGCGGTCACGCGGCGGTGGCCGCGGATTTCGACGGCGACGGGGACCTGGATCTGGTCAGCAAGCTCTGGCGCCCGCGCAAAGACAACGCCAACGGCGGGAAGAACCATGTCGATTTCCTGGAGAACCTGACGCGGCCCTCGCGGTGAGCGACAGATCGCGAAATAGCAGTTCGAGACAGTTGTTTCTTTTCCGGACGTCAGACCCGCCGCAGCGCGTCCACGACCTTCAGCCGCGCGGCGTGGACGGCCGGGACCACGCCGCCGACGAAGCCCATCGCCAGCGAGATGATCGTGGCGGTCGCCAAGATCTGCGGCGTGACGCGGAATTCGAACGCCGTCTCGGAAAACGTCGCCCAGTTCATCATGCCGGTCTTCATGCCGTGAAAGGCCAGCGACACCGTGCAGCCCAGGGCCGCGCCCAAGGCGGCCAGCAGCAGCGATTCCACCATGAACGCCAGCCACACGGCCTCCGGCGTGAAGCCCATCGACAGCAGGCAGCCGATCTCGCGCCGCCGCTGGCTGACCGCCGCGTACATCGTGTTCGTCGCCCCCGCGATGGCGCCGGCGGACATGATGGCGGTCAGGATGCCGCCCAGGATCGTGATCACGTCGGCCATCAGCTTGGCCTGTTTCCGATAGTACTCTTTCTCGGTCAGGGCCTGCATGGCGCGGAGGCGGAGGTCGCTTTCCGTCAGCGCGTTGAACTGTTCGGCCGCCTCGCGGGCGTGGCCGGCGGCGCGGAACAGCACGGACTGGAACACGCCGTCGCGATGGAACGTACTCTGCAACAGGTCGCCGTCCATCCAGAGTTCGGATTCCAGTGAGCTACCGCCGGCCTCGAACAGGCCCACGATGTGCCAGGTGTTGCGGCCGACCGTCATGGTCTGGCCGATACTCACGTCCTGCAGCCGGCGGTCCAGGCCCACGCCAAGCACCGCCTCGTTCGAGCCGGGCGTATACCAGCGGCCTTTGGTCAGGCGCACTTCTGTGTGGACGTCGCGCGCATCCGGCGGCGCGCCGCGGATCGTGACGTGCATCTCGCCGCCACCCCGCTTGGGCCGCGCCAGGATGATGACGCTTTCAAAGACCGCCAGTTTCCGGCCGTCCTCCTCGGCCACCAACGGCAGCTCGCCGATCACGCGCGCCGTTTCCCGCAGCACCTGGCTCTGCAACTCGGCGTCGGCGCCCTTGCGCAGGACGATCACATTGCGAGGACTGCCCGACGTCTCCACAACCCGTTGGAAGCCCGCCGCCAGCGACAGCAGCGTGACGAAGACCACGACGACCAGTGCGATGCCGCCCACGGCCATGGCGGACGAGCCTTTCCGCACGGCGATGCTGCGCCAGCTGTAGTTGAACGGGACCGCCATGCTCACACGCTGCGCAGCGCCTCCGTGGCCTTGAGCCTCATGCCCGTCACGGCGGGTACGATGCCGCTCAGGAAGCCCGTCAGCGCCGCCAGGCCCACGGCGGCGAGGATGGACTCGTTCGGCAGGAAGAAGATGGGAAAGAAGTCGGGCTTGGGGTTGAAGTGCAGCACGTTGGTCAACAGCCAGGCCAGGCCCACGCCCGCCAACGCGCCCAGCAGCGAGATCGCCAGCGCCTCGCCGATCAGCAGCAGGAACACGTGGCCATCGCTGAAGCCGATCGCTTTGAGGATGCCCATTTCGCGCGTGCGTTCGCGGGCGCTCATCATCATCGTGTTGGCCGAGACCAGCAGCATGGTCAGCACGACGGCGCTGCCGATCGAGCGCAGCAGCAGCTGGAAGTTGCCCATCATGCCGATGAATTGCAGGTTGAACGCCTTTTCGGTCATGGTCCGCGTTTCGTAAGGGCTGTTCGCGAAGCGGGAATCGATCGCCTCGGAGATCTCCACGGAACGGCCTGGGTCGGCGATGCCGAGGATGTACAGGCCCACGGAGCCTTGGCCGAATTGCCGCGCCTCGTCGAACCGCTTGAGGGGAAACAGCATCATCGTCTGGTCGAACGTGGGCGAGTCGCTCGTGTACAGGGCGCGGACGTTGAACTCCCAGGTCGTTGAGCCATTCTTCTGCGTCCAGATCGTGCTCCGCAGCACCAGGCGGTCGCCCACCTTCTTGTTCAGTCGCTCGGCAATTTTGACTCCCAGAATGCAGCCCATCCGGTCGTCCCGTAGATCCTCCAGTTGCTCCGGGGGAACGTCCATTTCGGGATAGAGCTGCAAATAGCTCTCGATTTCGGTCGCGAATTGGGCGAAGAACTCCTCCCGCTTCTTGCCGTTGGGGCCTGGCTCCTGCGACAGCCCGCCGAACCACGAGGCGCTGCACACGCCGGTCACGCCTTCGATCTGGGCAATCAGCGAGCGGTACGACATGGGCAACTCGAAAACGATGGATTCCTTGTGCTGCACCACCAGTCGCGAGGCGTCCGCCATGTTCACGCCCGCTTGGAAGGCGGCCAGTACCATCTCCAGGAAGCAGAACAGCAACAGCGCGACGCCCACGCCGAAGACGGTCAGCAGCGTGCGAAGCGGCTTGCGCAGGAGGTTGAGGAGGAGGAGACGCATCGGCTGGGAATTTCAGATCAGGAATAGTGAATACTGAAGACTGAAGACTGAATGGCGAATGAACGGCGAATGAATGGCGAATGAACGGCGAATGAACGGCGAATACTGAATAGTGAATACTGACGTCAGAATGCTCAGGGCTTACGCCCAAGTGCTGGTGGTTGTCACGACGCT
>CAYPGE010000544.1:0-5062 GCA_964409865.1 uncultured Pirellulaceae bacterium | reverse complement strand
TCCGACGAAGCGGTCATTTGGTACGACGACTTTGACGGCCCCGAGAAAGCCTACACCGAATCCGAGGGGCGGCTGGACAGGGAGCAGGCGTTCGGCGGTCAGGGCCGCTCGATGCTGTCCTGGTACGAGAAAGGCAGCCGCGGCACGGGCAACCGCAAGGTCTTCTTCGGTGACAGCCCCACGGGTAAAGTCGTGCGCAAGGGCCCGTCGTTCGACGACATCTACTGGCGGATCTACATCAAGCACCAGCACGACTGGACAGGCGGCGGGCCGGCCAAGCTGTCGCGGGCAACCAGCATCGTGTCCCCGAACTGGTCGCAAGCCATGATCGCCCACGTCTGGAGCAGCGGTGAGGCGTTGACGTTGGACCCGGCGACCGGCGTCCGCGGCGACCACGTCGTGACGACACGATACAACGATTTCCCCAACCTGCGCTGGCTGGGCAACAAACCGACTTCACAGTTCAAGCTCCACAGCACCCAGGAGTCGGGCCGCTGGGTCTGCGTGGAAGCGCGGGCCAAATTGAACACGCCGGGCAAGAAGGACGGGTTGAACCAGCTCTGGATCGACGGTCGTCTGGAAGCGGAACGGAAGAACCTGGATTGGCGCGGCGACTACACCGGCCACGGGATCAACGCCGTGTTCCTGGAGTCGTACTGGAACGACGGTTCCCCCGTCACGCAGTCGCGCTGGATCGACAACTTCGTCATCTCGACGAAACCGATCGGCCCCGTCGTCTGCCCGCGGAATCCGGTACTGATCAAGACGCCGTATCAGGGGCCAGGGAAATTGGCCACGTGGCAGGTCGAAGTGGCGTCTGCCGATCAGGACGAGACGGTGGTCTGGCGATCCCGTCCGCTGACCGATACCGAACGCGTGGCGGTCAGCGCGGAAGCGGGCACATTTGTCGGCCCGTTGGCGAACCAGTCGTCGTTGGATGCCGGTCGCGTCTACTGCTTCCGTGTTCGCCAGACCAGCGACACGGGCCAGATGTCCGATTGGAGTCCGTGGCACCAGCCGATCAAGACGGAATGACGGGGCGCTCCGTGCCACTTCTGCTGGCCTTCCCAGACCGACTGCCAGCTGTGCCCGCAACCGCAACTCGGATACTGTGACCTGCCGCCGCCATTCCGCAGACGGGAGACCGGCGGATGGTGCCAAGAGCGATACCATCGTTTACGGTTCTCGCCGCGCTGGTCTTCGGCCACGCGGGCATGGCATCCGGCGAGCCACCCGCCTGGCCGGTTGAACCCTACGTGCAGCAATTGGTGACGGGGGTGCTGCCGGACACGGGGCCTGCCCTCCGCGGACATGGGCCACGGCCAATTCGAATCCGCTGGTTCGGCCCGTGCGACTTGGCAGAGAGGATCTCCCGCAGCCTCGGCGGGCGGCAGGTCGCGGCCTTCGCCGCCTTGCCCAAACCGCCGGCCGTGGCCGCAGCCTTCATGGTACTGCGATCAAGAACTCAAGACAACGATCGGCCACGGACTGGCCGCCGCCAACTGCCGGGCTTCCGCCTCCGAAGGCACGAACAGCAGCGCGGCGTCCGCCGGCAAGTCGCCGAGTTCCACGTCGCCCACGTGACGCCATTCCTGCTCGACGGTCCAGTCGATCCGCTTGCCGGTGGCGGTGCGGGATACGTCCATCTGAAAGAACGGGCGATCGGCGGCCGGCAGGGCGTCCCACAACGAATCGTCGCCATATTGAACGGGACGCACGCCGCGACGCTGCAGCCAGTCGCGACGGATGCAGATCCCATACGGCTCGAAGTCCCAGCGGCCCAGGTGCGAGCGATAGGTTCGCAGTCGGTGGATCTGGCTCAAGGGAACAGCCGTCAGGCTGACCACCGGCGTTTCGCCGCGGACGAACTCGCCGCTGGCGATCAGACGCCCGCTGCGCACGATCCGCCACAAGGCAGCCAACGCGGAGTGATCCGCCCCGGCGCGGTCCAGGATCAAGTCGTCCAGGAACTGGTCCTCGTCTTCGTCCGGCCAGGGCCCCAGCCGCCGTCGCGTACAGTGCGTCAAGTAAGCCCAGTCGTCCGCCGGCGGGCAGGGGACGGTCGGTGCCGGCGTGCCAGGCGTCGTGTCGCCTTGCGTCCAGGGAGCAGGCTGACTGTGATCTTGTTCTCCGGCGGCGTTGATCACGTACCAACCCACGCCGCCCGCATCCAATAACTCGCCAGCCAAGTCGCGCGGGACGAGTTCCGGGCCCAAGGCCAGGAAGACGCTGGCCGCCGGAAAGCCCGGCCATCGCAAGCGGGCCCGCAGCAGACGCAACAAATTCCCCTTCGGCCTGACGTACAACGCGATGCTCCGGTCGCTCAAGGCCAGGATCGCCCGGTCCGGCACCGGCAGATCGGCCAGGTCGTCGCCTGCGGCAGACGGCCCGTCGACGGCTAACGGTGGCGAGAGCAAGACGCGCAGGGGCGAAGTGTCGAAGCCGCAACGGAACCCCGAAGCGCCAGCGAGAGAGTGCCCGCACATCCCTCTCGCCGGCGGCGCAGGTTTCGCTTGTCCATCGTCGGGGATCGAGGCCCGCACGCGCCGTCCCCAGTCCTTCCAGGAACCGGCTTCGTCGCGATCCACCTCGATGGTCAGCACGGGCAGACCGAACAATCGGCCGCATCGCTGGACGAAACGCTGCGTTGCCGTTTGGCCGGCGGTCACCACCAAATCGCGCCGAGGGTCAAGCCGCGCGCAGGCGGTCCGCAAGACGCCGAACCAGGCTTGGTGGGCTTCGAGTTCTTGCCCCAAGCGCGAACTGACGAGCCCCACGCGGCGGCCGCCGGGCATGCCCTGGGGCCACCACGCGAGCCGGTTTCCCAGCCAGGCAGTCGCCCGCTCGGCGTCGACGCCCGGCACGCCCGATGTCAGCCGAGCGCCGAACTCCTGCGCCCGCCGGAACGCCGCCGCCGTCGCCATGACCGCCTGCGCAGACTGCCCCGGAGAGGATTCGATCATCGCGTTCCAGACGCCGCCAATCATCGGCAGCAGATCCCCGCCCGGCACGAGCGGCGGCAGTGTCTGGCGCAGGTTGCCGGCCGCCGGCCACAACCCGGCCGCCATCAGGGCCTCCCCAAGCGACGCGCCCGACATGCTCACGTGCTCCAGTTCAACACGACCTTGGCACATTGGCCGCTGTTCATGGCCCGGAACCCCTGCTCGAATTCCGTGAACGGGAAACGGTGTGTGATCACGGGCCGGATGTCCAAGCCGCTTTGGATCATGACGGTCATCTTGTACCACGTTTCGTACATCTCGCGGCCGTAGATTCCTTTGATCGTCAACATGTTGAAGATCACCGTGTTCCAGTCGATCGCCATCTCGCCGGGCGGAATCCCCAGCATGGCGATCTTGCCGCCGTGACACATGTTGGCCAGTAACTCGCGGAAAGCGGCCGGATGGCCGGACATCTCCAGGCCGACATCAAAACCTTCGACCATGCCCAGCTGTTTCTGGGCGTCGGCCAGTCGCTGCGTCCGCGCGTCGATGGCCAGCGTCGCGCCCATCTTCCTGGCGAGTTCCAGCCGGTAGGGATTCACGTCCGTAACGACGACGTACCGGCAGCCGGCCTGGCGGACGACCGCGATCGCCATCAAGCCAATCGGTCCCGCGCCAGTGATCAGCACGTCCTCGCCCAGCACCGGAAAGGAGAGCGCGGTGTGGACGGCGTTGCCGAAGGGATCAAAGATCGCCGCCACATCGGGCTCGACGCACTCGTGCAGCAGCCAGACGTTGGTCATGGGCAAGGAAAGATACTCGGCAAACGCCCCGGGCCGATTCACGCCGACGCCCTTGGTATGGGCGCACAAGTGCCGGCGTCCAGCCAGGCAATTGCGGCAGCGGCCGCACACCACGTGGCCTTCCCCGCTGACGATGTTGCCGGGAAAGAAGTCGGTGACGTTCGAGCCCACGTCGACGATCTCGCCCACGAATTCGTGTCCCACGACCAGCGGCACGGGAATCGTCTTCTGCGCCCAGGCGTCCCAGTTGTAGATGTGCAAGTCGGTGCCGCAAATGCCCGTCCGGTGCACTTTGATCAACACGTCGTTGATCCCGATCTTCGGCTCCGGCACATCCTCCAGCCACAACCCCCGCTCGGACTTGCTCTTGACCAGTGCTTTCATGGTTCTGCTCCTTGCCATCGGGCCCTCCGGCCGATTGGGACTTCCATGAACATCGGCGTTTGCGGTGCCGCCGTCAAGCGGTCTGAAGGGGCATTCAACTGGAGCACCTCGTTCGCCGGGTTGCCGGATGACCCCGAAGTGAGGCTTGACCTGCAGGCCGCGTTCCGGGCGGCCTACGAACCATCGCTGTACGACCGCCGGTTGCCCTACGATCAACCGCTGCTGCCAGCTCTCTCCCCGCAAGACGAAGCCTGGGTGCAGGAGCAGCTCCGCCCCGCCGTTGTCCGAGGCGTCTGACGGGGCAAATCGCGGTTGGACGCGCGCCCTGCGATGGATGTCCGGCAGGTCAGGGTTGCGAGTCACTCACAAATGGCCTGAGGGTTGGGCATCACGGTCGCGTCCGGCACGGAGTGCGACCTCATCCACTTGCGCACCTTCCGGTGCGTCTGCGAGGCGATGAGCAACGTCAGGAAGACCGGGATCGTCAGCGCCGCCCTGGCCAACACGCGCCAGTGCAGGACCCGCAGCAACTTGATCACCACGCCGGCCACGTGCAGCGGGCTGTGGAACCGCAGGTCGATCCGCTTGCGCAGTTCCGCGATGTGCTGGGATGAGTATTCGTCGCTGTAGACGAAGCCGTCGGCGTCAATATGGTAGCCCGGTGTCCGCTCGATCAATTCGCCCAGGCCCGAATGCGGCTCGTGGCGCAAGCGGGAGACGTGGATCAGATCCGCGCCGATCGAACGGGCGAACGTGGCAGTCGAGAGCATCTGTTCTTCCGTTTCGCCGATATTGCCCACGATAAAATACGCGTTGATGATCATCTTGGACTTGCGGAGCACCTCGAACCGCTGGCGGACCAGTTCGATGTTGAAACCCTGCCTCGTCAGCAGAATTCGTGGGTGAATTCTGGTTCGGGAAGATGCCCAAGTT
>CAYPGE010000543.1:0-5063 GCA_964409865.1 uncultured Pirellulaceae bacterium | reverse complement strand
CCGAGTTGGTGCGGCGAGTGCATGACGAGCGACTGGGCGTTTCGCCGGTCGAGCAGGCACGGACCTACGTCATCGACTACTCGTCGCCTAACGTAGCCAAGCCGATGCACGTCGGCCACATCCGTTCGACGGTGATCGGCGACGCGCTGGCGCGGACCTTGCGGTTCCTCGGACACCGGGTGATGACCGACAACCACTTGGGCGACTGGGGCACCCAGTTTGGGATGATCATTTACGGCTACAAGCACTTCCGCCACGAGGCGGCGTACCAGCAAGAGCCCGTGGCGGAACTCGGACGCCTGTACAAACTCGTCCACCAGCTGGTCGACTACTACGAAACCCGC
Organism: uncultured Pirellulaceae bacterium; assembly: GCA_964409865.1. Taxonomy (GTDB): domain Bacteria; phylum Planctomycetota; class Planctomycetia; order Pirellulales; family Pirellulaceae; genus Anammoximicrobium. The sequence goes on along the minus strand of CAYPGE010000543.1, from coordinate 4,719 downwards.
CGCGGTCTGCCGGAACGGGAACGGCAGCTCGCCGAGCGCGAGGCAGCCCTCGCCGGCCAGCGGGCGTTGTTGGCCGGCGAGGACAAAAACCTGCGGAAAAAGGCTGAGAAAGCGGTCCGCAAGTTGGAATCGGCAGTGCAGGAAGCAGGCCACGAGTTGGCCGCCGCCCAGCGGAAGATTCAGACGGTCGAGGTTTCGCCCGTGCTGTCCCAGTTGGCCGCCCAGCATCCGGGCATCGCCGAGTCCGTCTTGCAGGAGACGGCCAAGCTGCACGCGGGAGATCAAGAGAACCTCGCGCTGTGGCACGAGTTCTTGCCTCGTTGCCGGTTGGATCTGCAGCGGATTTACGACCGGCTGGACATCCGCTTCGACTACGAGCACGGCGAGAGCTTTTATCACGGCCAACTGGCGGGCGTCGTCCAGGAATTTCGCCGGCGCGGTTTGGCTCAGGACAGCGACGGGGCCGTGTGCGTGTTCCTCGATGGATTCGAGGCGCCGATGATCATCCAGAAACGGGACGGCGCCTTCTTGTACTCGACCACCGATCTGGCGACGATCGAGTACCGGATGAAGACCTTCCATCCGGACGCGATCCTGTACGTGGTCGACCACCGGCAGAGCGAGCATTTCAACAAGCTGTTCGCGGCGGCCCGGCGGTGGGGCTGCGAGCGCGTCGAACTGCAGCACATCAGTTTTGGTTCGGTTCTGGGCGAGGACGGCAGGCCCTACAAGACGCGTTCCGGCGACACCGTTGGGCTGGAAGGCTTGCTGGACGAAGCGGTCAGCAAGGCCTACGGGGTCGTGTGCGCCAATGACGACGCCAAGCCGAGCGGACCGGAATTGAGCGCCGAGGAACGCCGGCACGTTGCAAACGTAGTCGGTCACGCCGCCATCAAGTACGCCGACCTGTCGCAGAACCGGGAGAGCGACTACGTGTTCAGCTTCGACAAGATGGTCGCGTTGGAAGGCAATACGGCCACGTACATGCAGTACTCTTACGCCCGGACCCAGAGCATTTTTGCCAAGGGCAAGGTGGACCTGGATGCCTTGCGACTCGCAGCCGGTCAACTCACGTTGCAGGAGCCGGCGGAGCGGGCGCTGGGCCTGAAGCTGCTCCAGCTCGCCGACGCCCTGCAGGATGCCGCAGCCGACTATCGCCCCAGCCAGTTGACCGGCTACCTGTTCGATTTGGCCAAGAGCTTTTCCGAGTTCTATCATCAGTGCCCGGTGTTGACGGCCAAAACCGAAACAGTGCGGACCAGCCGCCTGCTGCTGTGCGACCTGACTGGCCGCACCATCCGCCAGGGACTGGACCTGCTCGGCATTCACGTCGTGGACAAGATGTGAGCCGGCCACGCGAAGCCGGGCCGCGCCCGTCCGTCACCGAGCCGGGCCACGCCCGCCATCCCTGCAAGCTACGTGGTTTCCAATTCCCGAAGTTCGAGGGAGAGTTCGCAGCCAATCGCGGCGGCGTAGTGATCGAGCGTTTCGAGCTTGACATTCTCGCCATTCTGTTCGAGTCGGCACAGATTCGACCGCGTCATCCCTGTTCGCTTTGCGACGTCAGCCAAACTGAGGCCTTTCAGTTCCCGTTGGCTGCGCAGCTTTGCCAGGATCACGCGGCTCGCACTCACCGGCTTTCGCCGCTCCGCAAACTCGTTGTCCGTTTCCCGGCGAATCAATCCATGACGGCGATTTTCGGCTGGCGTCGCCTTGCGAACGATGCGATTCAGTTTCTTGTTACTCACCGCTAGTCCTCCAAAGTATAGGCCGTCACCGGGTAAATCGTGATGTCGTCGATCTCTTCGTAGACGACGCAAACATAATCACCCGTCTCGGTGAAGCCGAACAGGATGGGCCGGTCGGACGATCGACTCCTCCCGTATTTCCTTGCATTCATCACGACGTATTCGACATCCCCGATGGCCAAGCCGTTGTCCGTGATGTGGTCGACGTTTCCACCTTTCTCGTGATTCCAGACGACGTCCTTCCACGGCATACACGTCACTCCCCATGTTATCATGCATGATAGCACCGGTCCAGGCGGCTACACTTGGTAAGTGAACGCACTTCGCAGCACGGCCAGGCTCTTTGGCAGCGAGGTCTGATACTCCTCGTGGCCCTCGAACTCCAGCGAGATGAAACCGCGGTACTTGTGCTGCCGCAGGATGGCGGCGATGCGCGGATAGTCGAGATCCAGCGTGTACCAGATTCCGCCGCCGTAATAGGTTTTGGCTTGGACAAAGGCCGTTTGTGGGGCCAGCATCGCCAGCCGGTCGTACGGGTCTTCGAGGAAATTGCCGGTGTCCAGCGTCACGCGCAGCCAGGGCGAGTTGACGGCCTTGACGATCCGCAATACGCCTTCGGCCGTGCGCCCCAGACCCCAGTGGTTTTCCAACCCCAAAACGACACCGCACTTCTCTGCCGCAGGCAGGCATTTCTCCAGGCTCTCGATCACCCACGGGAAGGCGTCCTCGTCGGTACAGCCCGGCAACGGAGGCTCGACGCCGCGGTTCTTCATCAACTCGTCAAAGTTCTTGCTCGTGCCCCAGCGGCCTGTGTTCACGCGCATCGTCGGAATGCCCAACTGGTATGCCAACTCGATGCTGGCGATCGTCCTGGCGATGTTCGCCTGGCGTTTCTCCGCCTCGGGCGAGACAAAGCCCTGATGGGTAGACAGACCACACAACGACAGACCGTTGAGCAGCGCTTCGCGTTTGAGTGTCTGCAGATAGCCGTGGTCCGTCCTGTCCATCTGCATCTCGAGAATCTCAACCGCGTCAAACCCCATCTCGGCGGCCAAGCGAATACAGTTCTCGATCGGCAACTTGGTGTTGTCCTGGAACCGCCAGAACGAGTAGGTCGAAACGGCAATCGGATTGCCCGGACGCGGGCCGACGGTTGAGCCAGCTTCAGCTTCGGCTCCGCGAGTGGAATCTGCGGAAAGCCCCACGGCAGCCACGGTTGCGGCGGCTGCGGCCAGCAGGTCGCGGCGTCTTACCGCACCGTTCTGACTTTTTGTCTTCCTACCCATGTCACACCTTGCCAATAACAACCAAAACAACTTCGGAAATCTTTGCCGGTCTCGCAAAAAGGGTAGGGCAGAGTATATTTGAAACGCTGGAAAAATCTACCACCGCTCGATCATTAAAGGCGAGTAACCCCATGAAGATTTGTCTGTTTCCGTCGTGGCTCGGCCTGTTAACGGGCCTGCTGGTCGTTTGCAGTATCGTCTCGGCGGCTGACGAACCCAAGCCATCCAAGACGCCGGACCAAACGGCGGCGGCCGAACCGCCGCCCGAAACGAAGCCCGCATCTGACAAAGAGGCGAAGCCCGCATCCCCCTTGCTCCCGTCACAGCCAGCGCACGAGGTTGTCCTGAAAGAAGCCAAGCCGATCGAGGGCTTGATTTCGCTGTACCAGAAGGAGAACCGCCTGTACGCCGAATTGAGCGGCGGAAACTATCAGGACGAATACATGGTGTTGATCGCCATTGCCCGCGGCATCGGCCAGCGTCCGCTCCTGGGCGGTTACAGTTGGGGCTTCGGCGACGACTGGGTGTGGTCTTTCCGCAAGGTCGAAAAGAACGTCCACATCGTCCGCCGCAACGTCCGGTTCAAGGCCGACAGCGGCACGCCGGAAGCCCGCGCCGTGAGAAACGCTTATACCGACAGCGTGATTTTCAGCTTGCCGGTGATTACCAAGGGGCCTAAAGGCGGCGACCTCATCGACCTGTCGCCGGTGTTCCTCAGCGACCTGCCGCAGATCTCACAGGTCTTGCCGGGCTTTATGTTCGCGCCGGACAAGTCGACGTGGGACTCCGTCAAAGGCTTTAAGGACAACGTCGAGCTTCAAGTAGCCGCCGTCTACTCGTCGGGCGGTCGTGTCGAACTGGACACGGTCCCGGACTCGCGCGGGGCGACCATCATTGTGCATTACTCGATCAGCAAGATTCCCAGCACGGGCTACAAGCCGCGCACCGCGGATACCCGCGTCGGCTACTTCCTGACGGTCGTCAAAGATTTTTCCAAGAAAGACTCCGAAGACCAGTTCGTCCGCTACATCAACCGCTGGCACCTTCAGAAGGCAAATCCGTCGGCGGACAAGTCGCCGCCCAAAGAGCCTTTGATCTTCTGGATCGAGAAGACGGTTCCGTTCGAGTACCGCAAGCCCATCCGGGACGGCATCGCGGAATGGAACAAGGCGTTCGAGCAAGCCGGGTTCATCGACGCCATCGAAGTGCGTCAACAGCCGGACGACGCGGACTGGGATCCGGAGGACATCAACTACAACACCTTCCGTTGGATCACGGCCAACGCCGGCTTTGCGATGGGGCCGTCGCGAGTGAACCCCTACACGGGCCAGATCTTGGACGCGGACGTCATCTTCGACGCCGACTTCTTGACGTTTTGGAAGCAGCAGTTGGAAACGCTCACGCCCGCCGCGCTGGCCGCGATGAACGGAGTGCCGCAGGCTGCCGATTTGATCGATCTGGAGCACACCACCGTCAACCAGTTGCTGGGGGACCGTGACCCGCATCGTCACTGCTGCCTGAGCCACGGCATGTCCACCCAATTGGCCTTCGGCGCTGTCGCGCTGATGGCCGAGGGCGACGCCGCCAAGGCCCCGGAGCGGGAGCGCGAGTTGATCATGCAAGGTCTCAAGGAAGTGACCATGCACGAGGTCGGGCACACCCTCGGCCTGCGGCACAATTTCAAG
>CAYPGE010000542.1:0-5087 GCA_964409865.1 uncultured Pirellulaceae bacterium | reverse complement strand
GGACGGAGGCGTGGGACGCCAACCTGAAGCTCTCGACGGCAAGCGTCGAGGATCGAAGGCGCTGCCCGACGGACGGAGGCGTGGGACGCCAACCTGAAGCTCTCGACGGCAAGCGTCGAGGATCGGCCAGAGGCCCGTCCCGACCAGCCAGTTGAATTCATCCGGAGATTTCTGCGCCGACGTGTTGACAGCCTCGCCAAATTGTATTATAAAGCTAATACAGTAATGCAATTTTTTGTTGGTCGAGGCTGGCATGCAATTGCGCATTTCGGATCAGGACGGGGTGCCGATCTACGTCCAGCTGGTCCGCCAGATCAAGTACCTGGTGTCGTCGGGCCGGCTGGCGGCCGGCGAGCAGTTGCCGCCCGTGCGCAAGCTGGCGGAGCAGTTGCTGATCAATCCCAATACGGTCGCCCGCGCGTATCGCGAGTTGGAGAGCGAAGGGTTGGTGACCAGCCGGCAAGGCTCGGGCGTGTTTGTGGCGGACGGCGTCTCGCCGCTGGCCCGCCGCGAGCAGCAGCGGCTGCTGGTGGAGCGGATCGACGTACTGCTGACGGAGGCGCGGCAGATGAAGGTCGATGTGGAGACTCTGATGGACATGGTACGGCAACGCAGTGCGACTTTTGAACAACGAGGTTTGTCATGAGCGACGAAATCGTAACCGTTCAGCAGGTTTCGCGCGTATTTGGGCGCACCGTCGCCTTAGCCGACGTGACCTTGAGCGTCTCACGCGGCACCGTGTTTGGGTTGGTGGGCGAGAACGGCGCCGGCAAGACGACGCTGATCAAGCATCTGCTGGGGTTATATCGGCCCGAGTACGGCTGCGTCCGCGTGTTCGGCGGCGATCCGGTGCACGACCCCGTAGGCGTGCTGGGCCGAATCGGGTATCTGTCCGAAGACCGCGATCTGCCGGAGTGGATGCGTGTGGGCGAAATGATGAGCTACACACGGGCGTTCTACCCGCGTTGGGACGGCGGCCTGGCCCACGAACTGCTCGAAATGTTTGAACTCGACATCGCTCAGAAGGTCCGCACCCTGTCGCGCGGGCAGCGGGCGCGGGCCGGGCTGTTGGTCGCCGTGGCCCATCGGCCGGATCTGTTGCTGCTGGACGAGCCCTCGTCCGGCCTGGATCCGGGGGCGCGGCAGGACATTCTGGCGACCGTCGTCCGCACGGTGGCCGACGAAGGCCGCACGGTGCTGTTGTCCTCGCACCTGCTGCACGAGGTGCAGCGGGTTGCGGACCACGTGGCCATGTTGCACCGCGGGCGGTTGGTGCTGAACGAACCCCTGGATGACGTGCTTGCCCGCCACCGTTTGTTGACGGTGCATTTTGCCACGGCCCCTCCCACGCCGCCGCCGTGGCCGGGTGCGCTGCGGTGGACGGGCCAGGGCACCGAATGGACTTGCCTGTGCAACGGCCAATGGCCGGCGTGCCGGCAGGCGGCGGAGGCGGCCGGAGCCGCAATCGTCGAAGAGCGTTCCCCGTCGCTGGAAGAGATCTTCTTGGCCCACACCAAAGGCGTTGACGCCGGGAGCAGCCAGCCATGATGATCCGTTCTGTGGGTTACGCGCTGTCCTGGGAGTACTGGCGGCGCGGCATGTACTGGTTCGTGCCGGCTGCGCTGGCACCGACGCTCGTCTGCTTGTTGCTCGTGATCGTACCGCGGGTTCCCTCCAGCTTCCGCTGGGCGGAAGTCGGCACCTTTTTGCGCCCGGCGCTGGTTCCGTTTGCACTCACGATGCCCTTCATCCTGGCGCTGGCTTCATGGACAGCGCTGCGGCGGCATTACACGCTGCCCGTGCCGACGTTGAGGTTAGTTTGGTGGTCGATAGTCAACGGCGCTTTGGCTGCGGCCGGAACGTATTGCGGCGCCGCACTGGCGTTGAACGGCGTCCTGCACGCCGACTGGCCGCTGGCGGTTCCCGCCCTGTGTTCCGCGACCGCCTACGTGGTCTTTCAGGCGGCGCTGTGGTGGCTCGGCCCGTCGCGCGGATTGCTCGGCGTGCTGGCCGCCACTGGCTGCGCTTCGCTGGCCGCGGTGGGCAAACTGTCCGCAGGCCGCGTGCCGCTTGTCGAACGCGTCCAGTTGCCGCAGGACTGGAGTCACCTGTCCGCGACCGGTGTCGCCGTTTGGCTGGGCGTGATTGGCGTATCCTGCCTGATAGCGGTCAACGGCGTGGCGCGGGACCGCCGCGGGGAGGCGTGGAGTTTGGCCTGGCTCAGCCGGAGGTGGGCCGGTTTGGCGGAGTCAGTGTCTCGACGAAACCGGGACCAACTCGGCGCCGTCGTGTTCCGTTCGGCCGCCTCGGCCCAATTCTGGTTCGAGTGGCGCGCCAAGGGCCGGTTCGTGCCGCTGACGTTGACAGGCATGCTGGCCGCCCTGTGGCTCTGCTTCGCTATTCTGGCGATACCCTCTTACGATGTCCAAGCTCTTTTGCAGGGATTCACGGCCTTGTTTCTGGTTGCGTCGCCGCTGGTCGGCATCTACCTGGGCAGCGGTCCCAACGGCTTTGACAGGAAAACGTTTGCCGGCACGCGTCCTCTGTCGGACAGCGTCGTCGCTGCCGCCACCCTCCGCTGCGCCGCGGCCAGCGTCGGCAGCGCAGCCGTCATCTGGCTGGTGGGCAGCCTCGTGGCGTTGGCGATTTGGGTGCCCGAAGCGTGGCAGCGTCTCGGTACGCTGTGGAATGCAGGACTCGTTCGAATCTGGGAGGATCTCGGCTGGGGAGCCGGGTTGATGGTCCTGGTCTGCTGGACGTGTGTCGGCTTGGGAGCTTCCTTGGCGATGTCTCGCCGCTGGCTGGTGGCCTGGAGCGGAGGTGTGTTCGGCGGACTGCTCCTCGGCTTCGTGTACGTCGTGGGACACGTGTCCGAGTTCCTGTCGGAGATGCTGATCGTTCTGGTTGCGGCCGCCTGCTGGGGCTGTACCATCGCCGCCTTCCGCGCGGCTTTCGGCCGCCGGCTGTTGTCGAACCGCGCCCTGTTCCTTTGCCTGGCCGGCTATCTTGTCCTGCTGGTTTACCTTTACGTCGCTTCGCCTGCGGTGGTGGAATGCGCGCTCACCCACTCGTTGCGAATCGGCTTTGGGGCGGCGCCTTTCGCGCCCCTCGCAACGGCGCCGCTGGCCCTGTCCTGGAACCGGCATCGCTGAGAGAATCAAACGAGGACACCGTCTGCCCAATAACGGCCTTTCCCGTCGAGGAATGATTGTGCCCCCAAAAAAAGCACCGAAGTGCCTGTCCGCCGAAGCGACTCGCGTCGTCAGCCGCTTGTCCGATGACAAACGGGCTGAACTGGCGCGGGTTGCCACTCGGGCCGAGGAAGAACTACGGCCTCGGATGAAACCCCCAACCCTACGCGGGTGGCGCTAGCCAAACTGGAACTTGCGCGGTTGCGTAAACGTGTCAGCCTCGGTGAAACTTCCGACCCTGCGAGAGAGTAAGATATTCGCTGTCCCTTTCCAAGGAGATTGCTCTCATGCGCCGACGCGATTTTCTCAAAACCGGCGCCCACGCCGCTGTTGTGGGAGCCGCTGTCACCGCGTGTTCTTCCCCGGGCTCCGCCGCCGTCAGCCGCGCGAGTGCCGCTGGTGTGTCGGCGATCCTGAATCGCTACACCGCGGACGATCACCGGCGTCGACTCCAGAACGTCGGAATCTGTCAGCGTGCGATCCGTTCGTGCCTCAGGAAGCACCTGATCGCGAACTACCTGCCAGCTCAGTGCGGTTACAACTTGGGCGAATACCCCTGCCGCCAGCCCTGGGATCCGGGCGAGTACGACGAGCAAGAACTGGATCGGCTCCAGGAACACGGCATCCAATTGATCCAGGTCTTCGACGAGTGGAACGATTCGCTGCGGCTGTTCGGCGGCGACAAGTACACGGCGCTGAACCCCGCGGGATTTCGCCGGTTCATCGACATGGTCCATCGCCGCGGCATGAAGATCATCACTTATACGTCCAGCTGCTTCCTGCAGCGGACCGATCCCGATTTCCGGCAAGATTGGTCGCGCGAAGGCGACAATCTGCTGGTCGGCTACTGGAACATGGCCCGCTGTTCGCCGGCCAGTCCGGGTTGGCGCGCGTTTTTGCTGCCGCGCATCGTCCGGATCCTGGATGAGTATGAGTTGGACGGCATCTACATTGACGGCGGGTATGTCCAGAACTATCGCAAACGCCTGCAGACGCCGGCCAAAGACGAGGTGCCCGCTTTCGAAGAGACGCCGGAGCATGATGGGGCGCTGGCCGACCTGCTGGCCCTGATGTACGCCGAAGTCCAGCGGCGCGGCGGGATTCTGAAACTGCACGTTGACGGCGCCGACCAGCCGCGCACGGCGGGGCTGAAAGTGTACGATTATCTCTGGGTCGGCGAGGGCGTAGGCCAGGTGGACCCGCTGCGCGAAGCGGTCAAGAATTACCCGCCGTACGTCGTGCCCTGCATCGACATGACGTTCGCGAAGATCGAGAACGCGGACGAGCCGTACCTGCACGCCATCCCCTACCTGCAGTTCCCGATCCTCCAGGCCGGCCGTCCGTTCACTGGCGAACGGGGCATGATTCCCGGCGTCCGGTACGCGTCGGACCAGGATTTCTGGGTGCGCCGCTGCCGCGAGGCGTGGAAACACTACCAAGCTAATCCTCAAGGACCGTACAGCTACGGCGGCTGGGACGCGGTTCCGGAACGGCCGGAGACTCGCCCTACGCATGCCCGCTGGCTGAAGCAGTATCTGCCGCTGGTCGAGGACGGAACCTGGGCGTGGCTGGAAATCGGAGACTCCGATCTGTTTGCCGGTCCGCTGCCGAAAGAGACGATCGCATCCGCCTTTGCGAATCGCGATCTGTACCTGGTGTTGGCCAACTACGGACGCGCCTCCACCGAAATCGCAACGGCGGATGCCTACGTGCCCGTGGACAACTCCACGGACGGCCAAGCGAAGCACTGGACGCTGCCTCCGCGCTCGCTCAAGATCCTCCGCAGGTCCTGATGATTGCCGGTCGAGGCACAGGTTAGCATCGTTCGAGAAACAACTGTCGCCTCGTAGAAGTAGCCATCACACTCCGTGAGATGATCAGCAATAAACACGGGAC
>CAYPGE010000541.1:0-5135 GCA_964409865.1 uncultured Pirellulaceae bacterium | reverse complement strand
CCATTTCTTCCATTGTCCCGTCGGCAGCGTCGGAGATCGCCGGTGCCGGCAAGGCTTCGCGGTTACGAAACGGCGGCTTTGCTCCACCCATTAGCTTGGTCGAACGACCCTCTCTGGGCGATTTCGCGAGCCATACGAGAACTCCCGTAACGTAGTCAGGTGTGCGCCTCCTGTGCGCGCAACGGATTTGCCGATTCCTACTCAGGTCATGGAGACCCATGCGCCCAACTGGGAGCTGTTTCTTGGGCAGGTGGTCGTGTCGAACTACCCATCTTAGCGATGCAGCGCAAGTACCCGAGGTGGATGTGACCTGTGCGCGCAACCAAGCCGCGACCTCCGCACGCTGCAAACCTGCGATTCGACGCGTCCGACTACATCGACGGCATCCAGCAGCGGTTCGCAAAAACGAAAAACGAGGTCTGACCCCAGGCACCCCCGCCTTCTGCTACCGTCGCCTTTCGACTTCTCCAAAAGCCGATATGCTTGTCTGGAAAACGCGGTATTCGGCCAAACGCACCGATTTTCCGGCCCGCGGTTCGGTCAGCCATCGCGACCGGCGTACCTGGGACGCCGGATGGTCACGTGCCACAACGCCCCTGCTCTCGTCCTGCCGGCGAACGATGGTAGACTATCCCAGCGTGACGGACGGTCTGGTTTCACGGCCAGGTTTCATAAAAGGAGGATGGCTATGGATGGACTGATAGCTGGGATGGATCGCTTGTACGAGCTTTACAAGGAGCACTTCGGGCAGTTGCGTGCTGACGTCATTGAGGTCAATCGCTCACTCGGTTCGACGTGGCCGGAAAAAACATGGATGGAACTGCTCAGCCGGACTGAGTTCGAGAGGCTAATCACCGCTCCCACCGACGACCCCGGGGTAATCCAGCGCTGGGTCCGACGACTGATCCGCGGCCACGAGCACGAATTCCCTGAATTGCGGGTCGCCTGACCATGATCCCGACGGTGGATTACCTAGGTCCGACCACGGTAAGCTCTTGCAGCACCACGAGGACGTTGGCTGTAGCTGATGAAGATCTGGTCCCGAATCGCCGCGTTCATTGGTTCGCATCTCGAAAAGCGGTACTCGTTTCGACGGGTCTAAGCGGCGGTCGGTTGTGATCATCAACTGCCCTGATTGACAGGGCGTGCCTGCTTGAAACTGCACTTTCCAGCGTAGATACTGGTCCGGTTGTCACAGGGGGGCTGCGATTGACTCCCGTTTGAAAGGGACTCAGGAAAAGGATGCCAGCGAACAACGGGGATTTGGAACGGCGGCTGTGGGACGCGGCGGTTTACACGGACGAACAATACCAACAGAAATGCGAATTGGCCTATCACCACGTCTACGAATCCTATTTCGGAGCCGGGAAGAGCATCTACGCGGCGGCGTAGGGGTGGGCTGACAAAAGGCAAACAGGGCATCCGTCGGCAGCTGATCCCGTTTTCATTCCGGATGGCAGAAAGATCGATGGCAGGAAAATGGGCAAGTACCGGCGTACACGGTCGTCATCGAATTCAGCGGACCGCGTGCCTTGACGACGAAAATCCATGAATCGGCAGATCAGCCGCTTGCATGGCTCCGCCAATTGGAAAAGCGGCGAGGGGGCACCCTGTAGGGCCGCCGCACCCGAAATCAATCCGGCCTCGCGGGCAGGCCCGCGGCGCCGCCGGTCGCGTTGCGCAGCAAACGCACGAACGACGGGCTGTCGAAGTCGCTGATGTGGCCCAGCGACGTGTAGAAGGAGCGGCCGCCGTCGGCGCGCTGGAAGGTCCAGGCGACCGGCTCTTCCGGCTGGCCTTCGATGCGGCCCCTCATCAGGACCGTCGTGCCGGGCAACAGCGGCGAGACTTTGTACAGCGACCCGCCGCTGGTGAAACGCTCCTTGGGGATGCCGCTCAGCAGGGGATTGTCCGCGGCCCCCTCCGCGATGCGGATCGTGGGCTGGAGCTTGTTGCCGTGGTGGCCGGTGTAGTTGCCGCCGAACACTTGAGGATCGAATTCGGGCCATTCCGCACAGCCGGCGGGCGGGGCCTGATTGCGGATGAAAAAAGCGTGGCACGCCGTGCGGATGCCGACCACGGGCTTGCCCGCTTGGACGTACTTCCGCACCAGCGCCAGTTGCTCGGCCCGCGGCGTGCGGCGGCGGACGCTGATCACGGCCACGTCGGCTTCGTCCAGCACTTCCAGGCCGGGGATGTCGTTGCGGTCCGTGTCGCTGCCGAAGACGTAACTGACGCGGAAGTCGCGGCCCAATTGCTCCAGAGCGAACTTGGGCAACGTGCGTTCTGTCTGATATTCATCCTCCGCCATCACGATCACCACGTGCGGGCGGCGATCCTTGGAAAACCGGAATTGTACCTTGTCGCCCAGGATCTGGTCGCTGGTGATGGTCGGGCAGACGTATTTCTCGATGTGCTCGACGATCAGGTCCGTGCCGGTGAAATGGCTGACAAACGGCGCCCGCTGCGGGTTGTACATCGTGTCGGTCATGTCCCGCATCAGCACCACGTGCTTGCCGTTCTTGGCCATCTGCCGCAGGCCGAACGGCCGCCCCAGCACGCACATGTTGGTGTGGACGCCGGCCAGGATCACGTTCTTGATCCCGCGCTGTTCCAGGATGCTCCACACCTCCTCGCCGCGGTCGCTGATAAAATCCCGCTCGGCGTCGATCTCGATCAGATCGGACTGCTTGATCCACGGAGCCCGCGGATTGCGGCCCATGCCCTTCAGCTTGGCCTCCCATTGAGCGTGTTCCTCGGGCTCGTCGTCCTCGCCGCCGTCCGTCTGGTCGATCGGATACACGCCGGCTTCTTCCGCCGGGATCTGCTTGCACCACGAGCCGATGTCCTTGGGCAGGACGGCGGCCCGCGGCGTTTCGATCGCCCGTTTGCGGGCCGGATGGTCGGCGTAAGCCTTCATGCAATCGCTGGGCGCGTGGATGATCGTGGCGTACTGCTGCCGGGCCCGTTTCAGCACTTCGTTCAGCCGCGGCGCGAACTCCTCGACGCGCCGCACCGCGTTCAGGCAATGGTGCGAATCCCAGACGTCACAGACGATGATCGCCGTCTGGGTCGGATTCCATGTTTCGTTGCGAACGAGCGCGTGATGCCGGCCGCTGCCGGCACTCGTCTCCTGGCGGTACCGCAACTGCAGTTGCAGATCCTCCGCCTCGGCGCCTCGCAGGCTGGAGACCACGGAAACAACGGAAAACATCACGAACCATCCTAATCGACTTCGTTGCATGGGCGTGCCTCCCGATCAATTCACTCCACTCGGCAAACGATTGCAGTAACTACTGACGGCAGTTTTAATCTTTCCAGCCTCTGTGACGCAACGGTCCTTTGCCTTGTTTGCCAGGGCACCCGCTCACGGGCAAGGGAATGTTGGGCAAAGGAATCCCCAGGAATTTCATTCCTCTGCCCTTCATTCCTTTGCCGCCCATTTCTTCGCTAAGGGCAGGCCGGCAACGTTCGCGCCGCTGAGACTCAAGACGACCGTCAAGACCGCGCTGGCGTGGGCAATCATGGTTTGTCACTCCTGGCCATTTGCGGGGCAACACGATCGTTGCCGCAGGGGCACCTTGCGGTCTACTTCTGCTTCACCAGCCAGAACCGGTCCACCCAGACGTACCGCACGTTGTCCGGATTTCTGGGCGGGGCGGCCCACAGGTACACGTCGCCGTGGAGTTTCGTGCTGCCGAGCTTGTAGACGTGGTACTGATCGTCCGCAATCTCGGCGCAGGTGCAACCGACGTGTCCGAGGCCCGCGCGGTTCTTCGCGTCGTAGATGCCAGCGCTGAAGGCGGCGCCCTCGTTGCCCGTCTTCTCGACACGGATCGAGGCGTACACGTCGTAGGTGGCGTCCGCGGCCAGCGGTTTGCCTAGCAGCGACTGCTGCACCGCCCATTCATAATGGTTGCCCGGCATGCGGGCGGCTGTCTTGTCCGAGGCCAGTTCGTCCTTCTCCATCGTTGCCCAAGTGCCCTCGGCGGCGAGGTTGAAGGTGGCGTCCGGCAGGTCGATCCACTGGTCGCGGGGCAGGGTCTCGCAGCCGGGTGGCGGCGGCGAGCTGGTGCGGCCCAGGCCGATCGTGCGGCGTTCGAAGGCGGCGAGTTGGCCGCCCTCCGAGATCATCGTAACGCCCGCGGATTTCGCGACATCCAGGAACGTCCGGCAATTCTGCGTGTAGTCGGTTGGTCCGGGCCAGGCCAGCTTCTCCCGCGCCGCCTGGTCCTGGAATTCGTACCAGCGCGTGGCCCAGACATAGCGCAAAGGCAGGCGGGCGACCTGAACCCGCTGCAAGACCGCCGGATCGTCCTTTGCCTCCGCCTCCGCCTGATCCAGCAGTTTCTCGGCCTTGGCCAGCATCGTCAGATTCAAGAACTCGGCCGTCGCCGAACTGAAGCACGTCAGGTACGTGTTCTTGGCCTCCGCCTCGTCGTGGATCAGCTGGATGTACTCCGACATCGGTGCGGCGGCCGCGCCATAATAGCCGTGGACGAACTCGCGGACCAGCGCCTGGTCATCCAGCCGCGGATTCCAGAGCAACTTGGCCAGCACCCAGGCCTTCAGTTCGGCGAACTCGGCTCCCAGCGACGTGTAAGCACCCTGCTCGAAGATCCCCCGCACTCCGTGGTCCACGAAGAAACGGATATTGGGGCCCAAGACGCGCAGGTTGGGATGCGGCTGAATGTAGTGGGCGAAATTGGTGGTGTAGTCCCAGATGTAGACGCGCTGGCAGATCTTGGACCAGCCGCGGATGTCGTCCGCGAACTTCTGGTTGCTCGGAGCGGACAGCGGGTGGGCAAAGTCGCACTCGATGCTGCACAAGCGAACGATCACGTTGGGCAGCGGCTTGACGTGCCGCGGCGGCCGGCGAGTGTACTGGTAGGCGAGCGTGTCGATCGCCACATCCGGGTACTGCTTGCCGACCTCGGCGGCTACGTGGTTGACCAGGTGCAGCAGCGGCCCGGCCGGCGAGCCTTCCTCCTCCTCGAGCTTCTTGCAGTTGGGGCACAGGCAGTGGTTGTCGCAGTCGTTCTGCGAGACCGAGATGATCTGCGCGGTGGGGTCGTCGCGCAGGTACGCCAGCACCTTGTCGGTGATCAGCTTCTTGACCTCCTCGTTGGTCACGC
>CAYPGE010000540.1:0-5152 GCA_964409865.1 uncultured Pirellulaceae bacterium | reverse complement strand
GTCGATTTCGCCCGCGAACAGAAGCTGTTTCTGGCCGCCTTCAACCAGGTGGTCCCGTTTCCCGGCACCCCGCTGTTCCGGCGGCTGGAGCAGGAAGGCCGGCTGCTGACGCGCAAGTGGTGGCTCGATCCTGACGGCTGCGTCGGCGACGTCGTGTTTCGGCCTCGCCGGATGTCACCGGAGGAACTGCAAGCGGCGTGCCTGCAAGCGCGGCGGCAGTTTTTCAGTTGGCCGTCGATCCTCGGCCGCTTGGCGGATTGGAAAGTCAACGCCTCCAGCCTGCCGAACCTGGCGACGTTTCTGGCACTGAATTTCGGCGCTCGCGGCGACATCGATCGGCGTCAGGGGCTGCAACTGGGAGCCGGACCGTGGGAGCAGGAGGCGGGGCATGAGCCGGTATCGGTTTGAGTTGGCGACGCCGGCCGACGACGGCGAACTGCGGGCGGTACTGGCGGCGACGCCGATGCCGGGCTCGATCGCGGTCAGCTTTCACCGCGAGCCCAGCTATTTCGGCGCCGCCGTGGTTGACGGCCGCTTTCGGCAGACGTTGGCGGCACGCGATCAGCAGACTCAGCGGATCGTCGGTGTCGCGTCGCGGTCCGTCGGGCCGCGGTACGTCAACGGCCGGCCGGCCGACGTCGGCTATCTGAGCGGCCTGCGCGTGCTGGAAGGCCATCGCGGCCTGGGCATGTTGGGGCGCGGTTATACCTTCCTTCGCCAGCTGCACGCAGACGGCCGCACGCCGCTCTACCTGACGACCATCGCCAGCGACAACCAGCCCGCGCTGGTGGCGTTGACCGCGGGCCGGGCCGGCTTGCCGATGTACCACTACGCCGGACGCTACTTGACCGTTGCGATCGGGCTTTCGCGCGGCAGGAAGTGGGAGAGCAGCGGCGCTGGCGTCGAGACTCGTCCGGCCCACGTCGACGACTTACCCGCAGTCCTCGACTTCATCCGCCGTGTCGGCCCGCAACGCCAGTTCTTTCCGTGCTACGAGGCCCGTGATTTCTTCTCGGAAGAAGGCGCCTTTCGGGGCTTGCGGCCGGAGGAGTTGCTGCTGGCGTTTCGGGGCGGACGACTGGTCGGCACGTTGGGCGGCTGGGACCAGCAGGCCTTTCGCCAGATCGTGGTTCACGATTACGGGCGGCTGCGGCGCCGCCTGCGGCCACTGTATAATGTCTGGGCACAGGTCCGCGGCCTGCCGCGACTGCCACTGCCGAACGTGCCGATCCGCCACCTGATCGCCGCGCTGCCGCTGGTGGAAGGCGACGATCCGCTCATTTTTCACGAGCTGCTCGGCACCCTCGTGCAGCGCACCAGCGGCGGTCCGTGGGAGTATCTGTTGGTCGGGATGCACGAGTCAGATCCGCTGCTCGCCGCAACTCGCCGCTACCCGGCGCAACATTACACAACGAATCTGTACTTGGCGTGCTGGGAAGACGGTGAGCCGTTCCGCCAGGCCCTCGACGCCCGGCCGAGATACTTGGAGTTGGGGAGTCTGTGAATTCGCCGCGCGTTACGCCCGTAGCCAGGACTAAGTAAAGGACGCCGGATGTCTGCCACGATGGAAAGCACGGTGGTTCCGGCCGCGTCGGTTTCCCCGGCGCGGCGCGAGGAGATGCTGTCTCTGATGCAGCAGTACTTCGAGAACGTGACGCGAACTGCCTTCCTGGCCGACCTGGCGGAAAAGCAATGGGTGGTCATGCTCCTGGATCGGCAGACCGATGCGCTGTGCGGCTTCTCCACGCAGATGCTGTTGGAGGTCAACGTCGATGGCGTGCCGGTCAAGTCGCTTTTCTCCGGCGACACGATCGTCTCGCGGGATCGCTGGAGCGAGACAGCTCTGGTCCGCGCGTGGGCGGGGCTCGCGCTCGATTTGATCGACCAGTGCGCACCGGCGCCGCTGTACTGGTTTCTGATCTCCAAGGGCTATCGCACGTATCGTTTCCTGCCGCTGTTCTTCCGCGCGTTCTATCCGCGGTACGACGTGCCCACGCCCGAGTGGGCCAGGCGGCTGATCGACGCGTTGGGCCGGCACAAGTTCGCCGATGCGTATGATCCGGCGGCCGGTGTCGTGCGGGCCGGAGCCGGCAAAGACCGGCTGCGTCCGGGAGTGGCCGATATCGACGACGCGCTGCTCCGCGACGCGCACGTGCGGTTCTTTGTCGAACGCAATCCGGGCCATGTCCGCGGCGAGGAACTCTGCTGCCTGGCCCGATTGGCCCGCGACAATATCACTCCGGCCGTTCGCCGCGTGCTGGGCGCCGAGCCGCGGCTGGCGGAGCAAGAACCATGAATGCGGCTTGGTGGTTGAACAGCTCCTGGATGCTCCGCTGCTCCGGCGAGGCGCGAGCTTTCCACCGAGCGACCGGTCGTGTGGCGGCCACTCAGGCGGAAGTCCTAGCCGCCATTCTGCGCCGCAACCGCGATACCGAGTTCGGCCGGAAGCACGGCTTGTCGCAACTCGACGTACCGCGCGCGTACCAAGACCGCGTGCCGCTTTCCCGCTACGACGATTACGCCGACGCGATTCGCCGCATCGGCGAAGGAGAACGCGGCGTGCTGACGCGCGACCCGGTCGAACTGCTGGAACCGACGAGCGGCTCGACCGGCGGCGAGAAGCTGATCCCCTTCACGGCCTCGTTGCGTCAGCAATTCCAGCGGGCCGTGTCGGCCTGGGTTTTCGACCTGTTCCGGCACCGGCCCGCCCTGCGTCAAGGCCGGGCCTATTGGTCGATTTCGCCCGCCGTGGCGGCAGGACGGCGAACCGCCTGCGGCCTGCGGATCGGATTCGACGACGACGCGGCCTATCTTGGCGCGGCCCAACGGTGGCTGATCCAACGCTTGCAGGTTGTGCCCCCCGACGTGTGCCGCCTGTCCGACGTCGAGTCCTTTCAATACTGCACCTTGTGGTTTCTCCTCCGCGCCGCCGACTTGACCTCGATCTCCGTCTGGAATCCCACGTTTCTGACGGCCCTGTTGGCGCCGCTGGAAACATGGCATGATCGTCTGTGCTTCGATCTTCGTCGCGGCCGGCCGGAGCCGCCGGACTCGCTGCCGCCCAAGCGGTCAAGCCAATTCGCCGCCCCGGCGGCGGGCCGGCGGGCGGAAGAGTTGCAGGCGATCTTCCGCCGCGATTTGCCGTGGCTGGAGAAGCTGCGGCTCATCTGGCCCAAGCTGGCACTCATCAGTTGCTGGGCCGACGCCGGGGCCAGCCGATACTGCGAACAACTACAATCGCTCTTTCCCTCCGTCGAGTTCCAACCCAAGGGCCTGCTGGCGACCGAAGGCTGTGTCTCGCTGCCACTCCTGGGCCGGCCGGCTGCCGCCCTGGCCGTGCGATCCCATTTCTTTGAATTCCAGCCGGTGGACGCACCCCACGAAATCCGCCTGGCGCACGAGTTGGAAACCGGCGGGCACTATGGCGTGATCCTCACGACCGGCGGGGGGCTCTATCGGTACGAGCTGCGCGACGAGATCGAAGTCGTCGGCTTCGAGAACCAGTGTCCTCTGCTCCGGTTTCTCGGCAAGGCCGACTGCATCAGCGACCTGGTCGGCGAGAAGCTCTCGGAGCCGCACGTCCGCAAGGTGCTGCAGGCACTGTTCGAGCAGCACCACATTCGGCCTACGTTCGCTCTACTCGCCTCTGCCGACTCGCGACCGCCGCGTTATCGTCTTTACTTGCAGGTCCCCATCCTCGGGGTCACGGCTCCGCTGTTGGGAGATCTGGCGGCCGAACTCGATTGCCGCCTTGGTGAAAACCCACACTACGCCTACGCCCGCCGCCTCGGCCAATTGGCGCCCGTGGAGGTTTTCAGCCTGCCCGCTCACGGCGAATCCGGCTGGGCGATCTACCGTCGCGAATGTGTCGCCCGCGGGATGCGCTGGGGAGACATCAAACCTCTCCTGCTCGACCCGCGCCCCGGCTGGCCCGCGGTTTTCGAGACATTCGTTTGACCGCGACCCAACGGGGCGCGCGGGGAACGACGTTCCGGCTCATGCCACCGAAGCACTGGAGTTGGCGCAGTGTCCCGTCCCGCGATCCCCGTTGGGTCGCGGTTAAACGAGCATGCGCCAAGCCCGAGTACCTTGGCCTCACACGACCGCACCGGCCTCTCCACCTGGGGCTTCCGCCGCCTTCCCCTCCCGACCCGACTCCAAGTCCACCCGCTCGGCATAGGCTCCCAACGGTTGCTCAAACCCTTTCGCCATGTGAATCCGACGGACGAAATTGCGATAGGTGATGTTGCCCACCAGCGTGATCGGGAATCGTCGGCCGCTGGAGGCCGCGCGGCGCAGGATTCTCTTCCAGCGGAACGTCTCGCGGTAGGCCCAGCGAAACCCCTCGAACAGTTCGACCGGACTCATTTGCTTCGGCTGGAAGACGACGTGCATCGTGTCGTAGTCGCCCCAGTCGTAGCTCAGAATCCGCCCCTCGGCGTGCAAGCGACGGAATAGGTGCGTTCCGGGGTAGGGCGTGTAGATTGAGTACCGCGGGATGGCGATCTTCAGCCGCTGGACCTCGTCCACCGTGGCAGCGAACACGTCCGTGTTGTCGTCATCGAAGCCGAACACAAAGCAGCCTTGGACGATGATCCGCGCCTGCCGCAGCCGGCGCACGACCTCGTCATAGGACTCCCGTGCGTTGAAGCCCTTGTGAATCTTGTTCAGCGACCGCTGACTGATCGACTCGAAGCCGATCAGCAGAAAGCCGCAGCCGCTGCGGACCAGCAGATCGAACAGCTCCGGGTCGGACGTGATCTTGGTCGTCGCCAGTCCGCCCCATTTCTTCTTCAGCGGGATCATCGCTCGCAGCAGTTCCTTGGCGTAGTCCGCGTCGTCAAACGGGCACACGTCGCTGATCACGAACCGGCGCGCGGGAATGGACTTGATGTCCCGAATGACATCGGCGACGGGGCGCCGCAGAAACCGTTTCCAGATTACCGGCACCGCGCAGAAGTCGCAACTGTGCAGGCAGCCACGCGTCGCCTGGACCACGTGTGGCACCATGTAGCCGCTGCGGCGTTGCAGATCGTATCGGGGCGTCGGGACACCGGCCAGGTATTCGCCCAGTTCCGGCTCCGCACGGTACACCCGCGCCATTTTCCCGGCCAAGAAGGCATAACACTCACATAAATCCGGGCCAATGCTC
>CAYPGE010000539.1:0-5164 GCA_964409865.1 uncultured Pirellulaceae bacterium | reverse complement strand
GAAAACGCGAAACAGGGATCAAGCATTTTCCCAGGAGGTCAAGAGTCCTGAACATGGACCGCGATCCGATCGCCGTACAGGCCCGCCCCATCGAGGCGGCGGCGAAAGGCATCGGCTTTTCCCGCGTCCGGTTCGACCACGATGACGTGCAGCGCCGACTGCTGGGACAACTCCTCTGCCAACCGCCCGGTTCCCATCCCCAACACCAGCGCATAGCCTGCCTCGGCTCCGGCACGCCGGATGAGCTTCGCAGCCACTTCGCGCCAGCGGTCGTCGGGCCGCTGAAGCTGTTGGGTCGCCAACGGATGTGTTGTCGCTTGCGTCTGACGGCCTGCGAAACAGTAGATGCTCCCCTGCCTGGTGACGACGAACAGCTTGCCGTCTGCGGCCAGCATCGTGTGTACGTCGCCCTCGACGCCCGGAAAGCCGTCGGCAAACCGCAGCGTCTTGCCGCCCACCGAGATCATCGCGGCTGCATGCTCCTGCAAGCGGTAGGACTGGTTGCCGATCGTCACTCGATCCGCCCGCACCTCGCCAGGCTGTGGCCGCACTCCCGCCTGGCCGATGATTTGCTGTCCGGCGTCGTGGATTTCGGTGTTGATCTGCGGATCGACCACCAGTTCGCCGACCGGGTCGGTGGCTACGAACCAGCCGCCGGGCCGGCTGCCGTGGCCGCCGTGGCCGAACGCGAAATCAACCAGCTTGCCGGTTTGCAGATCGAACAGCGCCGGGAAGGCGCGACTGCTGGGCACGAGCAGTTCTCCGCCGCGAATCAGCAGCGATCCCTGGGGCGACGGGCCGCCGAAAGCCATCGCGCCGTGAGGATGTTCCAGATACAGCGATCCGCAACCGTCGTTGCCCCACAGGGGACGTCCCGTCTGGGCATCAAGCGCCCACACAAAAATGCCCTCGAAGGGCCAAACGCCGGCCGCCAGATACACCCGGCCATCGGCGACGACCGGGCCGCCGCGGACCGGCCAGACGGAGATCAGCCGGCCGTTGCCCAGCACGTGGCGTCCCGACGGTGCAGCGCGATGCTTCCACCGCAGCGATCCGCTCGCGGCGTCCAGGCAGTACAGACAGCCGTCGTCGGACGCGCAGAAGACCTTGCCATCCCACACCGCCGGAGCGAAACGCATCGGGCCCTCTGCGTAGAATCGCCACCGCTGGCGGCCCGTCTCCGTCTCCAGCGCCGTCACGCTGTCGTTGCGCGACGAGCAGACGAACATCGTCTGGCCCCACACGACCGGCTCGTAACCCGCGTCAAACTGGACTCGCTCCTGCCGCACTTGCCAGAAGGCCGGCCGCAGGGGCTCGTAATGGCGCACCCATTGCAGGTGCAGCGGTTCGGTCAGTTTCTCCGGCGAGCACGCCGTACGGCCGGCGTCGTACCGCCACATCGGCCAGTCGGCCGCGGTGGCCGGCACGATGGCCGCAAAACAGAATGCCCCGATCAGGACAACGACTTGGGGAACGAACGTGGGAAGGTTACGGGGATCGAGCATGTTCATGACTCCTGTCTTAAGCCAGCACTTGCCGGAAGAATCGTCGCGCACGTTCCGTCTGCGGTTGCTCGAAGACCTGCTCCGGCGGGCCGTCTTCGATCACGCGGCCGCCGTCCAGGACGACGATCCGGTCGGCGGAGCGGCGGGCGAAGCCCAACTCGTGCGTCACCACGATCAACGCCAGGCCCTCCGCTTTCAATTCCTCCAGAACGGCCAACACTTCGTGCTTCAGTTCGGGATCCAGGGCACTGGTAATCTCGTCGCACAACAGCCCGCGCGGCTCCATGGCCAGCGCGCGGGCGATCGCCACTCGCTGCTTCTGGCCGCCGGACAGTTCGCGGGGATAGGCATCGGCGCGGTCGCCCAGGCCCACGCGGGCCAGTAATTCCATCGCCCGCCGGCGAGCGTCGACAGCGGGCACGCCCAGCACATGGACAGGCGCTTCCATGATGTTGCCGGCGGCCGTCAGATGGGGAAACAACTGAAAATCCTGAAAGATCATGCCGAACAGCCGGCGGATTTGGATCACCGTTTCGCGCGGCGGCAGCTGCGGGCCGCCACACAGGAGATGAGGTCCGACCCGGATCTCGCCCGCGTCGAAATGCGTCAAGCCGTTGATGCACCGCAGCAGCGTGGACTTGCCGCCGCCGCTGGGACCGATCAACGCCACCGTCTCGCCCGGCTGGATCGTCAACTCGACTCCGTCCAGGACTTGTCGCGTCCCAAACCGCTTCGCCACTTTGCGGATAGCGACCTGCAACGGCTCGCTCATAGGCCCTTCCCCCACCGTTTCTCCAGGTAGCGTGCCAGGTGCCCCAGCGGCACCGACATCACCAGGTACAGGATGGCCGTGGCCAATCCGATCTCCAGATACCGCATGCTCGACTTGGCCAGAATTTGGTACTGCTTCGTCAGTTCGACCAGGGCGATGACGCTCACCAGGCTGGTGTCTTTGAACAAGGCGATGAAGTCGTTGGTCATGGGCGGCAGGATGACGCGGATCGCTTGCGGCAGGATGATCCGGCGGAAAGTCAGAGAGCGGGACATGCCCAGCGACGCCGCCGCTTCCCACTGGCCGGCGGGAATCGAGCCGATCCCGGCCCGGTAGATTTCCGACTCGTAGGCGGCGTAGTTCAGTCCGAATCCCAACACGGCGGCCAGGTAGGCCGACAGGTTCAGCCACGACTCCAGCCCCCATTGCGCGCCCAGCGCCGGCAGGCCGTAGTACAGGAAAAACAGCAGCAGCAACACGGGAATGCCTCGGAAGAACTCGACGTACACGGTGGCCACCGTCTGCAGCGGCCACAGCCCGCTCAGCCGCATCAGGGCGATCGGCAATCCCAGCGCCACGGCCAGCAGCATGCTCAGCACCGCGATCTGGATCGTGACCCAGGCCCCGCGGAGCAAAAGCGGCAAGTAGTCGGCCACGCCCCATCGGCCCTCGGCCTTGCGCAGGATCTCGTCCGACTCCTGGGGACTGAACAACTTCGGCTGATCTTCGTTCCACAGGCCCCACGTTTCGTAAACCTGCTGCAGCCGCCCACCGTCGGCCAGTCGCTGTAACGCTGCGTCGAACCGGCCGGCCAGTGTGCCGCCGTCGAGCCGGAAGGCGATCGCATAGTAGCCTTTCGCTCGACGCGGACCGACGAACTTCAGCTTGGGATTCTGCTTGGCGTAGTACAGCGCGATCGGCAAATCCAGCAGCACGGCGTCGAGCCGGCCCAGTTCCAAATCACGATACGGCTCGACCTGGCTGTCGTAGATGCTCTTGCGAACCTGCAATTCGTCCAACAACCGCTCGGCCGCCGTGTCCTCCAGCGTACCCACCACGCTGCCGATGGCGCGGCACTGTTCCAGCGAATGGAATCGCGTCTCGCCGGCGCGGGCGACCAACTGCAGCGTGTACACGTAGTACGGATGACTGAACCGCACGACGTGGGCCCGGTCCGGCGTGATTTCCAACCCGTTCATGGCGAAGTCGAAATCCCCCCGCTGCAGTCCCGGCACCAGGCTGCCGAACTGGTATTGGACGAATTCGATTTCTCGCCCCAATTCCTGCGCCAGGGCCTGGGCCAAATCGACCTCGAAGCCGATGTTCCGTTCCGGGTTGTCCGGGTCCTTGAAGATATAGGGCGCGCCGCCCTCCGCGTCCGCCGCCCAGCGCAGCGGAGGCGGGTGCGAGCCCACCGGCTCCGCAGCCGGTATCGTGCTGTGCCCGGCGAGGGCCAGAAGCCCGCCGAGGGCCAGAAGCAATTTGACCGTCGCAGAATGGGGCTGCAAACCTGTCTCTCTCCCTGAGTTGTACGTTTTGACGTTTCGGCATGTAGCGGCCCGCGTAACGATCCACAGGGCAATCCCGTGGCATTCGTCCCCTCGTGCGCGCGGCGCCGCGATTCATCATCGCTCACGTTTTCTCTGATTTCCGGTGCCGCCGCAAGAGAGTATCGTCAGCAACCCCGCTCTTCCGAAAAAGCCGGGCTTCTCAGATCGCGTTCTGGGAGTGCCGCCTCAGGCGACGCAGCGCCCCGCCGCGGACGAGATCAGATCGCGGATCATGCCGGCCATGTGCCAGGCTGCGTCGTTGCGAAAATGACGCTGCATGGCGGCAGCCAAGCGCCGCCGGTGACCGCTGTCGCTCAGCAACGGTTTCAGGACCTGCGTCCAAGCTTGCTCCTGGTGCGGCTGCTCGACCAGCAGGCACGCACCGCGCTGCGCCAACGTTCTGGCGGTGCGCACCTGGGAGCATTCCGGCGAGTCTGCCTCAATCGCCGCCACGATCGGCGTCGCGGAGACGGACAGCTCGACCACGTCGGACGGCGGCGTCGTGGCGATCACCAGATCGGAGCGGGCCAGCAGCCCCGGCAGGTTGTGGATGTGCCCCGTGGTCACCGCGTCGATGCCGAACCGGCGGTAGAGTCTCTTGATGGGGCGCACGTCGTCACCGTGGGTGCGATGGACCACTCGCCAATGCGGTATGTGCTCCTGGAGCCGTCCGATCGCCCGCGGCAGCACGGCGTTCATCGTCCGGCTGGAACCACCGTCGCCAAGGATCACGAGCCGGCCCGCGCCCGCGCGAACCACGGCAGCATCATCGGTCGGAGCTGCGTCCCCGCCGGGCGGATCGGGTCGCGTGAGCGGAATCCCCGTGACCCGGATCGGGCAATTCGCGGCCAGATTCCGGCGCGTCTCCTCGAAGCCCAAGCAGATCAACTGAGCTTTGGCCGCCAACCGTCGCGTAGTGAGGCTGGCTGACACGTGTTGTTCGAGAATGACCAGCGGCAGGCGCAGTCCCGCAGCCGCTCGGCCCACCGACTCGCCGATCGCCCCGCCCAGACTCACCACGGCCGCAGGACGGATGCGTTTCAACAACAACCGCGGTTCGCCCCAACGAGTCCAGGGCCACCGCCAGGCCCGCACGGGGCGATCTTCGCACGCCCCTCCCATGACCACGTACTCGTAACCGGTGCGGCAGATTCGGCGGACTTCGGGCCCTGTTCCGGACCCCGCGAAAACGACTCTCGCATGCGGCACCGAGGCCCTCAGTTCGTCGGCAATCGCCAGCCCCGCCAGCAGCAAACCCGGCTCGCCGCCGCCGGCCAGAACGAAGTTCAGGACTCTTGACCTCCTGGGAAAATGCTTGATCCCTGTTTCGCGTTTTC
>CAYPGE010000538.1:0-5165 GCA_964409865.1 uncultured Pirellulaceae bacterium | reverse complement strand
CACGTCGAATTCGACCTTCCAACGGTCGATTTCCTCTTCGCTGTAACCTTCCATGGTTTCCGGCGGCACCAGACCTTCGCGAACCAACACGAGAATCCGCAGACGTTTCATAACGCGACCCTGTGACGGCCGTCATGGAGATAATTCATCGTCTGGATCGTCAGCAAGACCAGCGCGTCGCGTTCGATCTGGGCAGCGGGCCGGTCCACGCGGAGCTTCAACTCGCGGCAGCGCTGGATCATTTCGTCCAGCACTTCGTTAATCGTGTATTGGTACTCGCCGGTCCAGCGGGCGACTTCGCGGCGCAACGTCGGGCCCAAGCGGCGGAGAAAGGCCGCGGCAGACGGACAGCGCGCGTGTTCGGGCGCATCGGAGAACAAACGCCGCAGGTCCTGGTCGTAAAAATTCGGGTGATCCAGGCCGTAATGCTCGCGTTTCCGCTCGTAGTGCTCGCGAAGCGTCTTGCGGATGGTGCTGACCGGATCCACGAACTCTCGGGAAGTCACTTTTGGTTTCTGTTCGCGAATCTCCTTCATCAACGCATCGACGTATTCGAGCTTCTTCAGCGCCGGCCAGCCTTGGTACTGCACACGCCAGCGCGACTTGGGCTTGAGCCACACGGCGAACGTCTCGGCAAAGTCCTCGCAGGGATGGCTTTGCGCGTACCACGAGTCCAGGTGCAGCACGTAGCTGCGGCTGTACGGCTTGGGCGAATAGTACTCCGGATACGACTGCGAAGCGGAACCGAAGACTTGCCGCCAGCCGCGCAGGTGCCGCAGCCGATAGGCGTTTTCGATCGCATGACCGGCCTCGTGCCGCAGGATCTTCATGCACCAGCCCTCGGCCCCCCCTTCGACCTCCAGCATTTGCTTCCGTTCCAGCCACATCAACCGGGGATGGGCCAAATAGAAGGGGATGGCAATCCCGGGAATCCCGTCGGGGGCAAACCATTCGTCGGAAAGCCAGCAGTGCGGCCGGAACCGGATGCCTTTCGCTTCCAACTCGCGGTACAGTTCATCGACCCTCTCCTCCAGAGGCGTGCCATCGATGCGCACCCCCAGATTGCGGACCCGCAGGTCCAACAGTTCGCTTTCGGACAAGTCGTCCAGATGACGAGGCCCGTACCCTCGCCCCGTTCGCAGTCCATACCGCCGTCGCTTGTGCCTACCGGAACTCACTCGTTTCCTCCTCACGCGCCCGTTTCCTCCCTCCTCCTTGCTTCGTCGAGCGTAACGGATCCGCTTGAACAAATCAACCGAACGATCTGGTCACGACGGCAGCCGCCGGAGCGTTCATCGCGCCTCGCGGCGGATGCCCTGCAGCTTCACATCGTCCCACAGGCCCGTGTCGTCGAAGGAACCGATGCCGACCTGGCCCCATAGGAACGTCTTGTCCTCGGCCGTCAGCAGGGGCGTCTTCAGGTCGTCGAAATAGACTTCGATCGAGCCGTCGGACGTGCGCCGCACGATCTTCACCACGTGCCACTGATCGTCCCAGTCGGTGCCCGGCGATTCTTTCTTGGTGATTCTGACCCGCGGCGCATGGTTGACGATCATAATCTGGTTCGAGTTCGGATCAGCCTTTTTGCCCAGATGGACGTAGTAGAAATGCGCCGGGTCCTGATAACCGAAGAACAGGCACATATCGCGGTGGCCGTAGTCGCGAGTCGTACTTTTCACGTGGGCCGTGAACACGAAGTCTTCGACGACCACGTCTTTCAGCCAGGCGATATTGAACGGACTGCGGTGCGGCGGCTGGTACTTGCTTTGCGCAAACTGCTCGAACACCTTGCCGCGCTCCGTCGCCGTGATCCGCCAAGCGGCCGGGTCGGTCGGCTGAAACTGGCGGCCTTCGTACTTGTCAAAGTCGCCGGTGACCATCACCCAGCGGTCCAGTTTCTCCGAGGTCGCCGTTGCTTCCGGAAACAGCTTTTGCAGATCGGCCTTGTCTTCGGGCGAGAGGTCTCCACCCGCCTCGGCGGCAGTTAAGGTCAGTGTTAGTAGCAAGCTGTGCCAAATCATCGCGGTGCCTCCTGAAAGAGTGGGTTAGGGTCTCCAAAACTCGGTTGCGGTCACTGGCCGGGTTAAACCTTTTGTTTGCGTTTCTTCTTCGGCTTCTTCGGCGTCTCCGGCTCCTGTCCGGGTTTGGCCGGCTCGCCGTAGGGCGGCTTCCAGATCCACGGGATCGCGTTGGCGCGCCGCGCCCAGGCTTCCCATTGATCGACAAGTTGCCGGACCTTGTCCGGATGCTGCGCGGCGAGGTCATGTTGTTCGGTGCGGTCGGATTTCAGATTGTACAACTCCCACGGCCCGTCGGGACCCAGGGCCACAAGTTTCCAGTCGCCGTCGCGAATGCCGCGATTGCCTTCGTGTTCGAAGAACAGCGGCTGTTTGCGATCCAATGACTGTCCGGCGAGCGCCGGCCGGAGACTGACGCCTTCCATCGGCTGAATGGGCTTGCCTTGGAACTCCCGCGGGTACTCGGCTCCGGACACGTCCACGCAGGTCGCCATGATGTCCACCAGATGGCCCGGCTGATGGCAGAGTTGGCCGCGGATGGATTCCGGGATCTCGGCCGGCCAGTGGACGATCAGCGGCGTGGAAATGCCGCCCTCGTGCGTGAAGTGCTTGTAACGGCGGAAGGGCGTGTTCATCAGCGTGGCCCACGACTGGCCGCAGAAAACCGTGGACGCGGCGTCGCCGGGCAGTTGCCCCTCCAGCCGTCCGTCCGGGCCGCTTTCGGCATTGCCGCCGTTGTCGCTGAGGAAGAAGACGAGCGTGTTGTCCAACACGCCACGTTGCTCCAGTCCCGCGACCAACCGGCCCACGGAGGCGTCCATCCGGGCCAGCACGGCGGCATAAATCGCCATGATGTGGTCGAAGCGGTCTTGCTGCTCGGCCGTCAACGAATCCCAGGCTTTCACGGGATCGGGACGCGGTGACAGGGGCCAGGCCGGATCGACGAGCCCCATTTCCTTCTGGCGGGCGTAGCGATCCTCGCGGAGTTGGTCCCAGCCGGCTCTGAACTTGCCGCGGAAGCGGGCGATGTCTTCTTGCGGCGCTTGCAGCGGGAAGTGAGGGGCGATATGGGCCAGGTACAGAAAGAACGGTTTCTTGACCGCGAGCGATTCATCGATGAACTTCAGGCCGAACTCGCTCCACAAATCGCTGCAGTACCATTCCTCCGGCAACGGCCCGCCGCGCCGGCCCACGTTTTCTCCGTTGAAGAACAGTTCGGTGCGCGAGCTGTCCGGGAAATAGAACCCGCCGGCGGCGGCGTTCAGCGAGCGATCGAACCCGCGCGTCCACGGTGTCACGCCGCGCTCCTGCCCGACGTGCCACTTGCCGGTCATGATCGTGAAGTAGCCCGCGCTGCGGAGCACCTCGGCGATCGTCGCACAGCGATCGTTCAAGTGCCCGCGATAGCCGGGATACGCTTCGCCCTTGTCCTGCATCATGTGCCCCACGCCGGCTTGATGCGGGTACAGCCCGGTCAGCACGCAAGCCCGCGTCGGGCAGC
Organism: uncultured Pirellulaceae bacterium; assembly: GCA_964409865.1. Classification (GTDB taxonomy): domain Bacteria; phylum Planctomycetota; class Planctomycetia; order Pirellulales; family Pirellulaceae; genus Anammoximicrobium. The sequence continues at coordinate 1,646 of CAYPGE010000538.1, read as the reverse complement.
ATCGTGCCGTGTTGTAGAACTGGGTGAAACGCAAGCCATTCTTGGCCAACGCATCCACGTGCGGCGTCGGAATCTCGCCGCCGTAACAGCCGATATCCGACCAGCCCATGTCGTCGACCAAGATGACGACGATGTTGGGCTTGCCGGCGGCGGCGAGAGAACTCACCGCGAAAGCGGCCAGGAATCCTGAGAACACAGACACCAACATGCGGGCAATGAGTTGTTTCATGATGGACCTCCGAGCGTTCTTGAGGCTGCTGGCGTCCGACGCCTTTCCCAGTATCATCGCCTGCCAGCTATCAACTGCCAAGCGGGCCAGCGCCCGATCTGCGTGCTTGATCTGGCTCGCCAAGGCGGTATGCCCCCAGATAATCTGAACGGCCGAAACGGGAATACCGCCTCGCCTCTGCCGTTGCGCACCCTCCGCACCGGCATGACTTCAGCCAGGACGGACTGCGCTGACCGGCCCTGCGGATCGGTAAGCATCGTTGTGAAACGAGGCCAGCGACAATGGCTGCTCGGCGATCTCCAGATGGCACAGCGGGACTTGTCCGTAGAACGAGGCCCAGGCCGTGTAGGTACTCGGCGGCCCGACCAGATAATCACAGCGTGCCAGCGCGTACAAGTCTTCGACAAGGTGACCGGTCCCGGCCGACACATCACAGCCGGTGAAGAGCGCCGGCGTCCAAGACGCATTGGAACATGCGAGAAACCGGACTCGGCACGGGGCCAGCAACCGCTCGATCCGTTTCATCACGTCATGGTACTGGTGGAGTTGGTAAAAGTACTTTCCGCCCAGGAACGTCGCAAAATCTCCGTGGCGTATATGCACCCCAACCAGGCAGTCTGTCCCCGCGCGGGCCGCTGCAATCAGCCGTTCGACGGCGGCCTCATGCTCCGGCACGGGGCGGAAGTGTGCGCGGATCGCATCCGCATGCGGCAGCAGGTGCTGAGCGGTGCGGAACGCCCAGCCCTGGATGCAGACCTGTCGCCGTCCCGCAACCAGCTTCTGGAACTCCGCGCCGTCCAGATCGCACGGCTCGTCCTGACGCAGCCGGATGATGCGCACTGGAAATGCCGTACAGCGGAGGTGGGCCAAAAGACGCACGGGGAGATACACGCTCTGGTACAAGCAGTGGCGAACCCAGGGCGCGACCGTGTCGCCGCCCTCCTGCGGCGGATACTGGCACCAGAGATCTCGGCTCGTCGCTCGGAAAAACGGCGCGTATTCGACGAACGACGGATTGAGAATCCGTACGCCGTGCTCCCGCCCGTAGGCGATCCAGTGGGCGAACAAGATCAAGCGATTGGCCAACTGGCCGAACTTCCGCGCGATGACGACGGTGCGAGGGGGCGGCACGGCCGCAGCCAACCGGCCGGCATGATCGGGGTGACCAATGGCAGCAGAAGGGACAGCGCAAGCCATCATCAGGGTCCCAAGTCGTTCTCGATTGACGCGGCCTGCAGCCGCAACCACAGTAGCATGGCTCTCCGAACCGTGCCAAATACCCAGCACGGCTCGGAGAGCCATGCTACGCCGCGAGCATCGTACGGCCTAAGAACCGCTAACAAAACCGAAATCGGAGACCTTGGGTCGGCGGTTTCGGCGGGGTCAGAGACCCGCGCCGAACGGTTTTGTTAGCGGT
>CAYPGE010000537.1:0-5184 GCA_964409865.1 uncultured Pirellulaceae bacterium | reverse complement strand
GCAGGACATCCTGCAGGTCCGAAGAGCGTCGTGTAGGGAAAGCGTGTACCATCCAGTGTAGATCTCGGTGGCGGCCGTATCATCAGCAAACGAACCGGCGCAGGCGTCGCTGCCGTGGGAGTTGGACGGTCTGGGCGCGCGCTACGACGATCGCGAGGGGCTGGTCGCCGCCACGCGGCAGGAACTGGACCTGCCGCTGCCGCTGGGGCCGGTCAAGCTGGTGCCTTACGCGCTCGGCGAATTGGCGTATTGGCAGGAGGACGTCGATGGGGCCGAGGTGCAACGGGCCTACGGGCAAGCGGGCGTGCGCGGCAGCCTGCCGGTCTGGTCCGTGAATTCGCAGCTCCAGAGTCCGTTATGGAACCTGAACGGACTGGCTCACAAGGTCGTCTTGGAAGCCGATTTCTTTTGGGCGGACGCCAGCGAGGAGTACGGTCTGCTGCCGCTGTACGATCCACTGGACGACGACGCCACGGAGCATTTCCAGCGCCGCTTCATCCAGGATCTGTACGGCGGCACCGCGGGACTGCCGCTGCCGTTCTCGGCCCGGAACTACGCCCTGCGCAGCGGCCTGCAGCAATGGGTCACGGCTCCGACAAACGAGATCGCCGACGATCTGATGATCGCGCAAGTCGGCCTGCGGCAGCGCTGGCAGACCAAACGCGGCTTGCCGGGGCAGGAGCGAATCGTCGATTGGATTTCCTTCGACGTCGAGGGCTCGTTGTTCCCCGACCAGGACCGCGACAACTTCGGCGAGTTGCTCGGTTTGCTGAGCTACGACTTCAGCTGGCACCTGGGCGACCGCTTTTCGGTGCTGTCCGACGGGTTCTTCGACTTCTTTCCGGACGGCCTGCAGACCGCGTCCGTCGGCGCAATGCTGACTCGGCCCCTGCGCGGCGACGTGTACCTGGGTTTCCGCGCCGTCGAAGGTCCGTTCTCCGCCAGATTGCTGAACGGCGCCGTGAACTATCGCCTGAGCGAGAAATGGATTCTCAACGCGGGCGGCGTGATCGACCTGGGCGACACGGGCAGTATCGGCGAACGGATCAGCGTGACGCGGATCGGCGAGTCGCTGTTGGTGCGGGTCGGCGTGAACGTGGATCACAGCCGGGACAACATCGGGGCCTTCTTTGCGATCGAACCGCGATTCCTGGCCGGGCGCCTGGCAAGAACCGGCGGCGTCCCCATCCCGCCGGCCGGAGCCTTTGGGCTGGAATGACGGCGGAGGCTGCCCCCTATCCGAAGGACACTAGAAAACCTCCGTCGTTTGTCGCACGGCACAGCGCGTGGCCCGCACCAGATCGTCGCCCGGCACGCGCTCCCAACGCCCGTCCGCGTGCCACAGCAACAGGTCGCCTGCGGGGATCCCGCACGCGGCCCGGACGACCACGGCTTCCACCGGCGGCGACCAGGTCCAACCCGCGGGCGTCAGAATCCCGGCGCGATCCACCAGACGCACGCCCGGAATCGGCGGCAAGGGCTGGCCGCAGACCAGCGCCCGGCCGTCGGCTGCCGCGGCGAATCGCCAGCGGTCCAGCCGCACCTGCGGCGCGGTGTGGACGTAGGCTTGCCAGGCGGCGATCTGCGTCAACATCGCACCCGGCTCGGCAACCTCCGTCGAGCGAACCAACCGGAGTGCGATCCGTTCCTCCAGGCGCCCCGCCAGACCGGCCACCGGCGGTTCCACCACCAGCCACGCGCTCAACGGCATCCACGGTCCCTGCGGCAACCAGCCGCGCGGCGTCCGTGCGCCCGGCGAGCACAATTGGCCGTCGGGCAGCACGGAAAAACGCTGAGCGCCGGGCAGGGATCGCAGCCGAAACGCCAAGACCTCGTCCAGGTGCCGTCCTCGCAGCCAGACGGAATCGTCCACCGCGCAGACCTCGACCCCCGCCACTCGCCACAGGCGAACCGCCCCGCGCGCATCGGCAGCCGACAGCCGCACCGCCCAGCAGATCACGGTCATCCCCCCATCTTCTCCCACAATTCGTCCACTCGCAGCTGCAGGTGTTCCCGCTGCTGCTCGTCCGGGACCCATTGGCAGCGAGCCGCCAGCAGGCCCAGCCGATCGCGGACGTAGCTGCGCTGCGTGACGGCCAGCGATCCGTCCGCCAGTCGCTCGGCGATCCGCTCCAGATCACGAGCCAGGGCCTCCGCGTCCGGCGCGTCTCCGCCTTGCGAGCGAGGATGCCTTTGCTGCTGCGGCTCGCCGTCGGTCTTGGCGAGCGCGTCGCCAACCAACGAAGTCAGAATCTCCTGCTGCTCCTCCGTGTCCCAAATGTAGCGCAACACCCACAGGTCCGAGACGCGGACGTCGAGCCGGCCGCACAGCAGCGCACTGGCGGCCATCAGCCGCTGGAGCTTGACCGCGCGGCGGTCGGAAACCACGATTCCCGCGTACCGCAGGCGATGCACCAATTCAACGTAAGCCTGCCGCACCGGGTTCAGATCCGTTTTCGCCAACAGCGAGTTCAGGCGGCGGACGTCGTCCACGCGGAAGGCGGTCGCTGGGGCGTGTTGCCGCAAATCCAGCTTCCAGCCCGCCGTCAGCACGTCCTGCAGTCGCTCGCTTGGCACATTGTCGCAACGCACGCGGAGCAGAAACCGGTCGAACAACGCTCCCAGCGCGTCGTCCTCCGGCAGCCGGTTGCTGGCGCCGACGACCATCACCAGCGGCAACGCCCGCGTCTCGCGGCCGCGGCGGAACACGCGCTCGTTCAGCACCATCAGCAGGCTGTTCAGGATGGCGCTGTTGGCGTTCAGCAATTCGTCCAGAAACACGAACGAGGCCTCCGGCAACATGCCCTCGGTGTTGGTCACCAGGTCGCCTTCGCGGAGCTTGCGGATATCGAACGGCCCAAACAACTCGTTCGGCTCGGTGAATCGCGTCAGCAGGTAATCGAAGACGCTGCCATCGAGTCGCCGAGCCAGGTCCTGAACCAGCGCGCTCTTGGCCGTCCCCGGCGGTCCGTGCAGGAACAAGTTTTCGCCCGCGACCAGGCAGACGCCCAGCAGATCGACGATCTCGTCCTTGCCGACGAAAGCCTCCTTCATCGGCACCAGCACTTCCGCAGTCAAACACCGGCCCAATTCCAATTCGGCCGGTAAGGGCGAGTGGTTCATGTTGGTTCCTCAGCGAACAGTCGGCCGAGTTCGGGCGCCAAGTCCGGAAACAGTCCCACGGCGGCCTGCGCCGCCTCGCGAACCCGCGCGTCGGCCAACCGCGTCCAGTCACGAGCGGCGATGATCCGGTCGACGTACATCTGCAGCAGGCACGGCTGGCCGGCTACGGCGTCCACGTTCACGTCCGCGACGCCCGCCACGCCGACGGACGACAGCGGCCACTGCTGCGCCCATGATAGCAGATGCTCGACCAGCGGGTCACGTTCCAACGCCGTGCGGGCTTGTTTCAGGACGTCCGGAAGGAAGCGGAACGTCAGATCGACACTGTAGTGAATCGACGCCGGATCGCCCGCCATGTTCGGCTTGTCACTCAGCCCCCCCATCGCTTCCTGGCCCAAATCGCGGTAGGCCACGAAGCGGCACGCCTCGCACAGCATCCTGGCCGCCCAAATCGCCGCGGGGAGGTACACAGAGGGCGGTTCGCCGGGCAAGTCGAGTCGGTACTGCCGTTCGAACGACTCCAGCACCTGCTCGGCTTGCCGCCGGTCCGCCTCGGCGATTTCGGCGGGCATCCCGACACGCACGCGCCCATCGCTCAACAGACTGTTCAGAAACGCCGCCAGACTCATCTCCAACTTCCTGCCCTGTGTTCGGCCCGTCCCCAAACATGGGATCGTAGCATGGCTCTCCAGGGCCGTCCACTTGTGGCATCCACTGATCCGCTAGCGGCAGCGTCTTCGACGGTGAACCTGAGCAGCGTTCGAGAAATAACTGTCACCCCGTCAAAGTAGCCATCACACTCCGTGTGATGATCGGCAAGAAACCCTGGACAGTTATTTCTCGAACGCTGTCAACTTAGGTCACAAGTACAGATTCCGACAACTTCGAGCGGGCCCAGCGGCGGGCATCCGGGTTCGTCTGGACAGATTGACGGTGACAAGCTATTCTCCCGCCCCGCCGCAACGGTGAAGAAGTGGATCCGTTGACGGAAGCCCGGCTTTTCCAAAGCTTGGCCTGTTGACGCCACGGCGGCGAGGAAACCGAAGGGGCCACTTTCCGCAGAGAGAAGAACCATGAATTTCAATCTGTTCTTGTGGATTCGTGAAGGCGTGAAACAGTCGGTCTTGTTGGGGGTCTCCGATGCGATCGAGGCGATTGGTACGCCGGAGAACTCCGAGGACATCACGCCTCGACTGCTGGAGTTCATGAAGCAGGGAAACGCGGAGCCAGGGAAATCCACGGGGGCAGCGGGCCAGCGCAAGCGTCTGGGGCGTTCGCTCAAGGATTTGGAAAGTCCCGCCACAGCCGACGCGTAAAGACGGGTTGTCGCAAACCCTGCCCCCAATTCGTGCTCGCCGTCACGCCAATCGAGCCAGCGGTCTCGTCGCCGGCATTTCCGCCGCCGCGATGGTCGTCGCGGGTTGGTCGGCCGGTTCCAATTCGCCGCGCCAAATCGACACGTCGCTGGGCGCCTCGATGCCCAGACTGATCGCGTTCTGGCTGATCCGCAACACTTTGATCTGAATTCTGCCGTCCAGCACGACGGTTTCCGTCTTTTTCCTTCTCAGGACCAACATCTCTTTTTCCCTCCTGTAAGCGAGATTCCTGGCGAACTTGCCGTAAGGCTGGACGTTATCGGGGCCGCCCGTGACACGTTTGGTCAACGGGCGTCAGAAGAGGGTGTTGAATTCCTTCTGGCGGATACCGCCGTGGCCAGAGAATCGCTGGGCAAGTCGGCGGCATTGGCAGCTTGTCCGATCGTCGCTCCTGGCCCGCCTCCGCCGCCTGTCTTTGAAGTTACGCATTCCGTCCGCCCTCGCCCCCGCCGAGCTTGCTCGGTGGTGCGGTGATTCTGCACTAGCGGGCAAATCCCCGCGTTTTCCGCTCCCCGCCGAGCTTGCTCGGTGGAAGCCATGATTGCCGATTCGCGTGCCCAGTGACCGAATCATTCGCTCCACCGAGCAAGCTCAGCGGGGGCGGGATTTCTCGGCGGTCCTTGATCTAGTGCAGAATCGTCGTCCCACCGAGCAAGCTCGGCGGAGACGTTGCGCAACTTCGAAG
>CAYPGE010000536.1:0-5199 GCA_964409865.1 uncultured Pirellulaceae bacterium | reverse complement strand
GTCCAACGTGACGATGACCAGCCGCGTCCCCGCGGGGTCTTCGATTGCCAGCGCCTTGGCGAACAGGTCCGCCGCCACGCCCTCCGACGGTTTCTTGCGGCCGGCGTAACCGGCCATCCAGATCGGCCCTTCCGGCGTGATCTTCACCGCCGCCGCGCCGGCCTTCCAGGCGGTCGGCTCCTGGGCCGGCGCCGTAACCATCCCCGCGCCAACCAACCCCGCAACGCACAGCGCGATCAGAATTCGTTTCATGATGACCATCTCCACGAGTCCCTCTCGGTTGCGGCCGGCCCACGTCGGGCCCGCTCGCGATTCCCATTCTCAGCGCCCCCGGCGGCCTGTCAACCATCGCCGCGGAGGACAGCGACGGATCGGGGGGCTCTGGCGGGAAGCACTCGGCTTGCCGCCGCCGTCTGCTGGTTCCATGCGACAGAGAACTCGGCTATCATCCGTGTTCAGACGAAGGAGGATGGAACGATAATGAAATACGCTACGCTTCTGTGGATGTTGGCGAGCGTCCGGTCTGACACCGGCAAGCTCGTGTCCTTGTCGGCCGGACTCGTTGCAGCAATGGCAATGCTGGCCGCTGGATTGCGCCTTGGGATTGCAGCCCAGCCGGGTCCCGTGACCGATCCGCAGTTGTACGCCAAGGCCGACGAGGCATGGCGGGCTGCCTGGGAGCGGTTTTACGACGAGCGGACGCATCTGTTCTACGACTACGTCTGCAGCTACGATCCGCAGAAACGCCTGGCGGGATTGCCGACGCCGGACGAGACCCGCCGGCAGTATCCCAACCGCAACGGCTGGGGAACGGGCATGGAGGATTGCGCGATCAGCGGCGGATTGATGATGTCGATGATCTGCGACCGCTTCGCGGCCACCGGGGATCCCCAGCTGCACCAGTCCGCCGCGCAGGTTTTCGCCGGATTGGTGCTGTTGGGAACGCTCAGTCCCTCCGAGGGCTTCGTGATCCGCGGCGTGAGCCCCGCCGATGGACGATCGCACTATTGCGAGAGTTCCCGCGACCAGTACACGTGGTACGCTTATGGCCTGTGGCGCTACTACCGTTCGCCGCTGTCACCACCGGCGGACAAGGCCACGATCCGCAAGATCCTCGCCGCCATCTGCGGCCGGCTGGAACGGAATGTGGTCCCGGCGCACGACTACCGCATCGGGCGCGAGGACGGCACGTTCGACACCGTGGTGGACAAAATGTGGGAGAACGCGGCGCACGAGGTCGCGAGGCTGCCGATGATCTACGCTATCGGCGCCGACGTGACCGGCGATCGCCACTGGCGGGATCTGGCCGACCGGTACCGTGCCGAGGCGGCCGAGAAATCGAAGGGGGAATCCACGAAGATCCCCTACGCGCTGCTGCAACAGCAGGTCTCTCTGGAGGCACTCTGGCAATTGGAGGAGTCGCCGGAGCTGAAGGCCCAGTGGCTGGAGGCGATGCGGCTGGTGGCCGACCGCGCGCAAGGGTTCCTGGGCAACTGCCGCGCGTACGAGCCCCCGGCGGCCGACCACATCCACTTGGACTGGCGGACCTGGGGCTTTCACGGCTCGATGAGCTACCAGGTGCCCAACCGGCCCGACTGCTTGCTCCAGGAGAACCGCACGATCCGCGAGCCGGCCGAGGCGGCGTTGGTGCAACTGCTCTTGCCCGAGCCGTCTTTCACAGATGAGCAACTCGATCTGGTGAAGCAGATGATCGCCCAAGTGGATTACACGAAAGTCGTCTACTTCGGCCATTACTACACCCAGGCCGTCTACTGGCGGGCCGTGCGTCTGGGGCTGATCAACCTCCCGCCCAGGCTCGCAGGAAGAGTGCCTTCGTAGCACGAGCACGACAACTTCTTTGGGTAATCTTTCGCCCTAATCTGGCATGGCCGATTGCGGCTGGACAAGGAGAGATGGGGCGAGGGACAGGAGAGATTAAGGTGAAAGATCGAGTGGAAGATTAGGAGAAAACTCGTGCGCAGAACAACTAGACCCACTTTCGTATTCTCCACCACCATTCTGCTGCCGATCTTGCTGGCCGCGGGGATAGGGGACGCTGCGGATCGAGGTCCGACGCTGCATCCCCATGCGGTGCCGTTGCCGTTTGCGCATCAGGGGCCGTTTGTGACATCGGGCGACGGCGGGGTGCTGTGCGTGGATGCGCAGCAGGCCCTGCACAGCGGCGATGAAGGCCGGACATGGACCGCGACGCCGATCTTCCGCGACGAGCAGAAGTACCGCATCAGCAACGAGCGAGCCTTGCTGCGCACGCGTGACGGCGCCGTGATCGCCGCCTGGATGAACCTGCAGGAACAGAAATCGCCGCCGGGCTGGAAGTGGGGCGAGAAGGACGCGGACTGGCAGGATTTCGTGCTGCCCACCTACGTGTGCCGGAGCCTGGACGACGGAAAGACGTGGGAGGAACCGGTCTTCCTGAACAAGCCCTGGTGCGGCTGCATTCATTCGCTGATCGAGACCAAGACCGGCCGCATCGTGCTCGTCGGTCAGGAGGTCATTCCCGCGTGGCGTCATGCAACGGTCGTGTTCGTCTCCGACGACCAGGGGCGGACGTGGCAGCGCAGCAACGTGCTCGACATCGGCCAGGGCCGGCACGATCACGCGGGATCGATCGAAGGCACCGTGGTCGAACGCCGGGACGGTTCGCTGTATCAACTGCTCCGCACCGAGACCGGCTGGCTGTACGAGGCCGTCTCGCGCGACGGCGGATTGCTGTGGGAAGACTTCCGGCAATCGCAGATCAAGTCCGTGACGTGCTGCGCGCAGCTGGCGCGTTTGGCGGACGGCCGAATTGCCCTGCTGTGGAACCACGCGCCGCGTCACCGTCCGGACAGCGGCAGCAGCCGGGAGGAGTTGTCGATCGCCTTCTCGTCGGACGAGTGTGCCACGTGGTCGCCGCCGCAAGTGATCGCGGCCAATTACGGCGGCCGTGGCCGGGTTTCCTATCCGTATCTGTACGAACGCAAACCTGGCGAGTTGTGGATCACGACGATGCAAGGCGGCCTGCGGATGAAGATCGAGGTTGCCGACCTCGGACGCGGCGAAATCCCGGTCTACCAGCCGCCGGTCGTCCCGCCGCCGCAGCCGGGCGGGATCGTCATGTTCGGAGATTCGACCACCGCAGAACGGCCCGGAGCGGTGGAGAAAGTCTATACCGACCGGGTTCGTGAAGCGCTGCAGGGAACCGGTTCGACGCTGTCCGTCCACAACGCCGGCGTGGGGAGCAACACGACGAAGAACGCCCGCGACCGGCTCGCGCGGGATGTGCTGGCCCACAAACCGCGCGTGGTGGTCATCCAGTTCGGCCTCAACGATGCGGCGGTCGATGTGTGGAGGCAGCCGCCCGCGACGGCGTCGCGCGTGCCCTTGGCCGAATACGAACAGAACCTCCGCTTGATGATCGCCACGCTCCGCGAGCAGAACGTCAAGCCCGTGCTGATGACGACCAATCCGACGCGTTGGACGTCCAAGCTCCGCGACCTGTACGGCAAGCCGCCGTATCGGCCCGACGAACCCGACGGCTTCGACGCCCCCGTGCTTGCCAGCTACAACGAAGCCGTCCGCCGACTCGCCGCCGAACTTGCCGTGCCGCTGGTGGACGTACACGCTGCGTTCACCGCCCAGAAAGCGGACAAACTCCTGCTGGACGGCATGCACCCCAACGACGCGGGACATCAATTGATCGCCGAACTGCTACTGCCGGTCCTGCGCCAACAGTTGCCGTAATCACGGGCCCGGTCAATCGTCGGCAAACGATCCTCGTAGCATGGCTCTCTGAGCCGTGCGTTCCTGTTGGAGTTCACGCTTTAGCGTGTCCTCGAAAACACGCTGAAGCGTGAACTCCAACTTCGGCTGCGGCCCGCGTTACGATTTCAAGCCGCTGAGATCGACCTCGATCTTGCGGTTCTCCTTCCGCAACTCGTCCATGGTCATGCGGCCTTTGCGCAGGCACGCTTCGCGGGCCAGAATCGTGGCCAGGCAGCTGTCGACGGCCATGGGCACCGTGTCGTTGGCGAAGTTGCCCGCCGTGACTTGCTGGTGGAAGGCCGCGATGTTGCGGACCGCGCCCGCTTGGTACAAATCATCGATCGTCCCGCCCGCATAGTGTTTGGACCCGCCGCGGATCAGGGCGCGGCCCCCGTAACCGATCTTCATGTAGGCGCTGCCCAGAAACTCGCAGGTGGCCAACGGATCATCGGGACCGGTGGTCCCGCTGGCGTGCCGGCCGGTGTGCGTCCAGATCAGCCCGTCGGCAAACTCGTAGGTGATCCCGTACATGTCGTGGCTGTCGCCGTGCGGTTCGGGCCGGGCGATTCTCGAAATTCCCGCCGCCGCCACGGGCGTCTGGCCCAGCACCCACATCATCGCTTGGATCGGATGGATGCAGGCATTTACATGATAGCTGCCGCCGATCGCCACGTCGTTCACCCAGATCAGCGAGCGCAGCCGGCTTTCGATGCTCGCCGTCAGCGGCGGGTCGCCGAACAGTCCGCCGTAGTAGAAGCTCTTGACCACGCCCAGACGCTCGATCGCTCCCTCGCGGAACCGCCGGGCGCATTCGAGGTTGTGCGGGTCGGTGGGCATTTGATAGTCGACCAGGAAACAACGCCGCTCCGCGGTGGCTTTCTTGGCGGCCGCCTCGACCTGCAGGCAGCCGGGCACGTCGACGGCGACCGGCTTGGCCATGTAGACGTGCAGGCCCGCGTCGACCGCGGCCTGGACGTGTTCCGGGAAGAAGCACGGCGGGGTCTCCAGCGCTACGGCCTCCACGCCGCTGTCGATCAGTTTGCGGTACCCCGACAGCCCGGAGAACCGCCGCGTCTCGGCGACGCCCAGGGCCTTGCCCGCCGCCTCGGCCACCTCCGGAAAGTAGTCCGCGACCGCGTGCATCTCGTAGCCGCCGTGCTCGCGAAACAGATTCGCGATCCACGCCCCGCGCCCGCCGCAACCGACCACGCCCAGCTTGATTTTGCGTCCCGCCGCGTCCGGTTCCGCCGCGGGCGCAGGCGACTCGTCGTGAACCGCCAGCGCTGCCGCCGTGACCGCCGAACCTGCGAGAAACGTGCGGCGGGAAAGCCGAGTCGTTGTTTTGGACGTGTTGTGAGATTCGTGTTGGCTCATAACGTGCTCCTGGAACATGGGGTGGTGTGCGCCGTGCCGTCTCGGTGGCCGCGCGTCATT
>CAYPGE010000535.1:0-5212 GCA_964409865.1 uncultured Pirellulaceae bacterium | reverse complement strand
CGGTGGGCGTGGTGCCGGTCAGCCGTCACCTGGACCACGTGGGACCGCTGGCCCGGTCCGCAACCGACCTGTGGACGATGTTCGCCGTGATGACCGGCGCCGAAGACCAGGCCCCAGACCTTCCCCCGCTGTCCGCTCCCCCGACCATCTCGGTGATCGGCGAATTCTTTTTGCAACAGGCGGACGATGCCGTTCGCGATGTCATGGTGGCAGCCTCAGACGCACTGCTCAAATCCGGGGCGCAATTGCAGATGCTCAGCCTGCCGGAGTCCTTCGTCCTCGCGCTGGCCATGCACCGCTGCCTGATGGCCGTGGACGCCGCCGAGACGCATTTGCAGACTTTCACCGATCACCACGACTCGTACGGCCCACGAGTGCGAGCCTTGATCGAAGACGGATTATCGACGCCGGCCATCGACTACGCCCTGGCGTTGCGGCACCAAGAGCAGTTCCGCCGCGACATGGAAGCGATCATTCGCGAAGACGTGATCGCCGCCACGCCAGCCACACCCACCGCGGCCCCGGCCGGTCTCGATTCCACCGGCGACCCCAGCTTCAACTCGCCCTGGAGCCACGCCGGCCTGCCCGCGGTAACCATCCCCAGCGGCCTGACGCCCGACGGTCTGCCATGCGGCCTGCAGTTGATCGCCCCACCCCATCAGGAACAGCGTCTGCTATCCGTCGCCGCCTGGTGCGAACACGCGTTGGCGTTCCGCGCCGCGCCGCCGCTGAGTGAACGCTAGGTGCAGTTTCCACCATCTGACTTCCGCCTCCGCCGACCCCGTGTCGGCGGGGCGACGATTGGCCAGCTAGACGCGACGGCTGAACGCGAGTTTCTGCTCCCCTCCGGCCCTGTGTCGGGGGAAGCAATGATTGGATTGGAATCGCCCGCAATCACGGCTGCCGACAACGCGCTCTTCGGTGGGGCGATTGATGGTTTTTGAGCGGCCTGGCTAGTTTGCCAGTTGTCGCCCCGCCGACACGCTCTTCGGCGGAAGCGGACGACTTGTCTCTGCCAGGAGTCCGCTACGACGGTGCGTCAGTAGTACTGCCGGATGTAGGCGTAGGCTTTGTCGAACAGGTCCTGGTCCTTGATCTTGTACTTCAGGTACAGCACGTCGCGGAGGCTCTTCTGGACCAGCCGCTCGCCTTGCGTCGTCCGCTGCCAGTCGGGGAAGCGGACCTTCTTCACAATCTCGTCGATGTCGGCCACGATCCGTTCGACCATGATGTGCGTGTCTTTGCTCTTGGCCTCGTTGAACAGCTCGGTCAGGGCCTCCTTGGCCTTGTCCCGCTGCTCGACCGGATCGGCCGTCCGCTCGGCTTCCAGCACGTCTCTGGCCAGTTCCAGGATTTCCTTGAGGAACTCCAGGCTGGTCAAGAAGCCTTGCTCGTGGCGTTCCTTGACCCGCTCCAGCCGCTCGCCGAGGGCCACGAACTTCGGATTGCCGGCGTGCCGCCGCAAGCGGGCGATCAGCTTGATCTCGACTTCCCTCCCCCGCCGGTCGGCGTCCGCTGCGTTGGCGTCTTTCAAGATTTGCTCCAAGACCTGCGAGTCCAGCACCAGCGTCTCCAAATCGTCGCGGACCGATTCGACGTGGACGTTTTCGTTGATCAACTGCACCGTCTTCGCGCCCAGGGCGTGCCACAACAGGCGGCCGTTGCCGCTGGGCGGCTTGACCGATTCGTACACCTGCGTCAGCCAGCGAAAGTCGGTTTCGTAGGGGCTCAGGCACGTGTCGGGCGACAGCGCTTCCCAAATGCGGGCCAGCACCGAGTACTCGGCCGCGAACTTGTCGCGGACCGCGTTGTTCGGCAGGCACTGCTGAGCCGCCATCAGGCCCTCGTAGCCGCCCACCGTCCGGTCCACGTGCGGGAAGAAGGCCAGGCACTTCTGCACCTGGAGCGGCAACTCGCGCCGCAGTTCGTCGATGTTCGAGACGACTTGCTGCACAGCCTTTTCGTCGAAGTCCAGCGCCCGCGCCACGTCGTCGAAAATGCCGATGTAATCCACGATCAGGCCGTGAGTCTTTTCCTGGCCGTAGGTGCGGTTCGTGCGGCAGATGGCCTGCAGCAGGTTGTGATCCTTCATCGGCTTGTCCAGGTACATCACCTGCAGAATCGGCGCGTCGAAGCCGGTCAGCAACTTGGACGTGACGATCACGAATTTCAGCGGGTCCGCCGGATCGCGGAACCGGTCCAGCAGCTTTTCCTCCTCGTCCCGGTCGCGGGAGTGCTGCTTCCATTCCGCCGGATCGCCCGGCGCGGCGGTCATCACGATGGCGCTGGCTTCCGGGCCGATCAGTTCGTCCATCACCTGCTTGTACAGCACGCAGCATTCCCGGTCGAAGACGACAACTTGGGCCTTGAATCCGTTCGGCTCGATCTTGGTCTGGAAATGCTGGACGATATGCTGGACGACGGCCCGGACCCGTTCGGGGTTCTTGACCAGCACGGCCATCTTGGCGGCCCGCTTGGCCAGGTCGTCCCGGTCCTGCTCGCTCAGGTTGCCGGTGATCTGCTTGTACGCTTCGTCGATCGCCGCCCGGTCGATTTTCAGCCGGACCTCGGGTGCCTCGAAGTGCAGCGGCAGCGTGGCTCGGTCGCGGATGGAGTCCTGGAACGAGTAGCGGCTGAGGTAGCCGCGCTCGTCCTCGTCGGCGCCGAAGGCCCAGAACGTATTGCGGTCGGCCCGGTTGATGGGCGTGCCCGTCAGGCCGAACAGGAACGCGTTGGGCAGCGCGTCGCGCATCTTGCGCCCCAAGTCGCCTTCCTGCGTGCGGTGCGCCTCGTCGACCATCACGATCACGTTCGAGCGTTCGTTCAGTCGGCCTTCCGCCTCGGCGAACTTGTGGATCGTCGTGATCAGCACCTTGCGCACGTCCTGGGCCAGCAGCGTGTGCAGTTCCTCGCGCGAGTCCACGCCGAGCATGTTGGGCACGTCCGCGGCGTTGAACGTGGCGGTGATCTGCGTGTCCAGATCGATCCGGTCCACGACGATGATCACCGTGGGGTTGCCCAGTTGCGGGTGCAGCCGCAGTTTCTGGGCCGCGAAGACCATCAGCAGCGACTTGCCGCTGCCCTGGAAATGCCAGATCAGTCCCTTCTTCGGATACCCGGCCACCACGCGAGCGACCATCTTGTTGGCCGTCTCGAACTGTTGGTAGCGGCAGATGATCTTGATCCGCCGGTGTTTCTTGTCGGTGGCGAACAGCGTGAAGTTCTGGGCGATGTCCAGCACCACGTCGGGACGCAACATGCTTTGGACGGTGGCTTGCACGTGATGCAACTCGCCTTCGTCCTGGTTGTCTTCGTCGCGCCACGGCCCCCATGAGTCGATCGGCATGCGGATCGAGCCGTAGCGGAAGCAGCGGCCCTCGGTGGCGAACGAGAACACGTTCGGCACGAACATGGCCGGGACTTCCCGCTCGTAGATCTGGTTGATCTGGAAAGCGCCGTCGAACCACGTGACCGCGCTGCGGGTGGGCGTCTTGGCTTCGCCGATCACCAGCGGCAGGCCGTTGACCAGGAACACGACGTCGAACCGCTTTTCCACGGGCCCGGCCTGGTACGTCCACTGATTGGCCACGGTCAGCCGATTGCGGCCGGGCCGTGCGGCGTCCACCAGCCGCACGGGCACATGTTCGCCGCTGGGGCCGAAGGGCATCGTCTTCTCGCCGCGCAGCCAGGCCATGAAGTTCTCGTTGGCCCGCACCAGCCCGTCCGCCTGGACCGACAGGATGCAGGCCCGCAGGTTGTAGATCACCTCGTCCGCCCGATCCGGCTGGGCTGCAATCTCCGGATTCAGCCGGATCAGCGCCTCGCGGACCCACGGTTCGACCATCACGTCGCCACTCTGCCGCGGAAGTTGTGCGCCGGGCACGTAGTCCCATCGCGCCGGCCGCAACTTGGCCCCCAGCGAACGATCCCAGCCGGGTCCCTGCCGCTCGTGCGCGACCAAGGTCGCTCCGCCGTGAACGCGAGAGGATACGGCATCCAGAATCATCTGCTCGACGGTGTTGGATTCAGTGAACATCAGACGACTTCTCGAGTGATTGCCCGTCGCAGTTCATCGGTCTTCGCGATGTGGGCACGGGATGAAACAGCCAATGCTTCCAGTCGCTCGATCTGGTAAAGAAGATGCGCAGCAACATCCTCTGGCGGAAGGGCAATTTCAAAACGCCGCAACCGGTGGATTGAAATCTCCTTTCGCGTTGAGCCGACCGCATGCGTATTGATGTACGCCTGGTAACGATCGGACTGGAGGAGATGCAGAAGGAGCCTCGGGTCGACTTCGGGACTGCACCGAATACGAGCCAAGTCCCGGCTGATGTTCCCGCGGAAGTGGCCCGGAACGATCCCAACTTTTCCAGCAGTTGCTCCCTTGACAGCGATCAGCAAGTCATTGGGTTCGATCCTGCTGCCGGCAAATCTCGCCTCAATTCCAGGAGCAGTCCTGTGAACGCCCGCAATGAAGTCCCCTGCCAGATTGTTGATGGCAATGGTCGGAACGCCTTCTTCACAGAACTGGCCTACCTGCACGATACCATATCGAATCGGTGCATCGGGCGAGGTGATCTCTTGAAGTTCAGCGGTCTTCCATTTTGGATCGAACAGCGTGTCTCTCCGCGATGCACCGTGAGCGAAGAAGACGTCATGGACAGTGGCTCTAAAGGCGGCCTCCAAATCAGCTCGCAGTTTCAACGATGCTTGAAGCAGGCCATCGGCCCCCCAAAGCATTTCCGCGATGCGTCGCTGTTGGTCAATTGGCGGGAGGTCGAATTCGAACTTCGCGATGTCTGGCCAGTTGATGTATGGGTTCGTCGAGCCTTTCGATTCCTGAACTGAGTGCTTCGTAAATCGCTCTGACAACATCAGCCACGGCAGCAGTCCCTGGAGCAACCGTCCCTCCACGGCCTCGAGAACGAACGTGGTGTTGGCCGTGACTCCATCCCACTCGGCGACGGCCACCTTCTTCAGGTACGTTCGTCGCGAGCCGTACAGAACCTGGCCCCTTCGGAATCGCCGGATGAAGGCCGGACCCAAGTAGCCGTCGCCTACGATACCCCAGCGACGAATGTGGACGTTCTCAGAATCCATGTGCTCCCCAGCGACATACCGCTCAACCTCGCCCGACGTGGGGTCCACCTGTTCCTTGAGGACCCGCACCACATCGCCGAACCGCACCTTCGTCCACCCCGTCCGGTCGAAC
>CAYPGE010000534.1:0-5212 GCA_964409865.1 uncultured Pirellulaceae bacterium | reverse complement strand
GTCATTTCGGAGGCATTGATGCCGTGGTTGGCTTGATGGGCCAGTGCCCCCAAAATGCCCACGCGGACGTTGTAGCAGCCGGTCATCAAGGCCGCCCGCGAGGCGGAACATACGGCTTGCGCCACGTAGAAGTCGGTAAAGACACGCCCTTCGCGGGCCATGCGGTCCAGGTTGGGCGTCGAGTAGCCCTGGGCACCGAACGGGCCGATATCCGCGTAGCCCATGTCGTCGATGTACACGATCACAACATTGGGCAGTTCGGCGGCTACGGACGGCTTTGGGCACAGCGACACAGACGTGGCCGCCAAAATGAGTCCAGGCCAAATCCAACGCGGTGTCATGGTGATCTCCTCGCATCGTGGGTCGTGACAAAAAAACTCGCTGCTGCCCGCAAGTCTAACGGATTCCCCAAGAGAAAACAGCCTTCCAGGGCTCAGCGCCAACCCTCTTCGGCTCCAGAAGGTTCACCCGCCGGCCTTCGCCTTCCCCCTGGAAAACACTGCCGCAGCATGGTAACTTACCCTCCTGTACCACGACTCACAAGAACCGCCCCGTCCGACACCGATTACCGATTACCGATTACCGACCGCCGACCACCGAACCCTCCCATGCCTCCCCTAATCGACTTGCGCAGCGACACGGTCACCAAGCCCACGCCGGCGATGCGGGCCGCGATGGCCGCCGCCGAAGTGGGTGACGATGTGATCGACGTTGACCCCACCGTCGAGCGTCTGCAATCCCGATGTGCCGAGTTGTTGGGCAAGGAAGCGGCGATCTTCGTTCCGTCGGGCACCATGGCAAATCAGATTGCCGTGCGGCTGCACTGCCAGCCGGGTGACGAGTTGATCTGTGATGGGGACAGCCACGTCTACAATTACGAGCAGGGAGCCTACGCTCAACTGACCGGCGTGGCGACGCGGACGGTCCAGGGGCAATTCGGCGTGCTGCACGTCGATCAGTTGCGGGAATTGATTCGTCCCGACCATGACTACTCGGTCCGCACGCGGTTGGTGTGGCTGGAGAACACGCACAATCGTGGCGCTGGCCGGATCCAGCCCTATCAGAACGTGGTCGAGATCTGCCGCTGGGCGGGACAGAACGGCTTGCGGCGGCACTTGGATGGGGCTCGGCTGTTCAACGCGGCGGTAGCGAGCGGAATCGCGGTGGGCGACTGGGCTCAGCACTTCGACACCGTCAGCGTGTGCTTCAGCAAGGGTTTGGGAGCGCCGATTGGCTCGCTGCTGGCCGGGCCGCGAGATCTGATCCGCATCGCCCGACGCCACCGCAAGATGTTGGGGGGCGGCATGCGGCAGGTCGGCATTCTGGCGGCGGGGGCGCTGTACGCGCTGGACCACCATGTCGCCCGCCTGGCCGAAGACCATGCCCATGCGAAAATCCTGGCGGACGCGATCCGGGCCACGGCGGGTCTGGAGTTGCAACCGCCGGAGACGGACACCAATATGGTCATTTTCCGCGTCGATCCGGCGTTGGGCGCGGCGGCTCACATCACGACCATGCTGCGCGAGGCTGGTGTGCTGGTCCTCGCCTTCAGCCCCACCAAGATCCGCGCCGTAACACACTTGGACGTGGACGAAGCAGATGTCCGCCGGGCCGGCAAGATCATCCGTGAGACCTGCAAAGAGAAAAAGGGGTCAGGACTCTTTTCGGAAAAAGAGTCCTGACCCCTTTTTCGTTCGAAGGGAGGTTGAGATGCGATTCACGAAGATGCACGGCGCCGGGAACGATTACGTGTATGTCAACGGCTTCCAGGAGGCGTTGCCGGCCGATTTGCCCGAATTGGCTCGCCGCATTTCCGATCGGCGGTTCGGCGTCGGCGGCGACGGCTTGATTCTGATCCTGCCCTCCACGCAGGCCGATGCCCGCATGCAAATGTTCAACATGGACGGATCGGAGGCGGAGATGTGCGGCAACGGCATCCGTTGCGTGGCCAAATACGTGTACGACCACGGCATTGCCCGCAAGCCGGACCTGCGGATCGAGACCAAGGCGGGCGTGCTGTCTTTGAGCGTCGCCACCGCGGGCGGACTGGTGGACAAGGTTCGCGTCGACATGGGGCCTCCGATTCTGGCCGCGGAGCGCATCCCGACCACCTTGCCGGGCGATCCCGTCGTCAACGCCGCTTTGAGCGTTGCGGGACGGACTTTCCGCGTGACCAGCGTGTCGATGGGCAATCCGCACTGCGTGATCTTTGTCGAGCAGGCGACGGACGAGTTGGTGCTCGCTTACGGTCCGAAGATCGAGTTGGACCCGCATTTTCCGGCCAAGGTCAATGTGGAATTCGTCGAAGTCTTGGGAACAGGCGAGGTGCGGCAGCGGACTTGGGAGCGCGGCTCCGGCGAAACGTGGGCCTGCGGCACGGGGGCCAGCGCCGTGTGCGTGGCCGGCGTGCTGACGGGCCGCACGGCCCGGCGGATCGTCAACCATCTGCGCGGCGGAGATCTGGAGCTGCACTGGGACGAAGCCGACAATCACGTCTACATGACGGGGCCGGCGGCGGAGGTCTTCTCCGGTGACTGGCCGGGCTAGCCGGAAGCGGCGTTAGACGCATGCGGTGGGCACGGCGTGGTACGAGGCGCTCAGCGCCTCGTACGCGGAATCCACCACGTCCGCGTCGATGCCGTCCAGTTCACGGCCGGCAGCAGCCAGCCAGGTGAGTTCGGCCAGATGAGCGACCCAGCGCGGCAGGCCGCCGGACAATTCGTGCAGCCGTGCGACGGCGGAGTCATCGAACCGTTCCGGATCGGCGCCAACGCGAGTCAGGCTCGTCTGCAAGTACTCTCGCACGTCGCCGGCTTCCCAGGGTTCCAGGTGGATCCGCAGTTGCGAGAGCTGCAGCAGATCGCCGCCCAGTCGCGTCAATCGCGCCGGGTCCGCCGCCAGAATCAAGGTCGTACCGCGAGGGTGGGACTTGAGCAGCCGCAACACGCAGATGAGCATCTCGTGGGCTGCGTCGTCGGCGTCATCCAAGACGATGGCCGTGTTCCGATTGAGGATTTGGTTTTCGCGCAGCCGATCGCTGACGCGGCGCCACAGCGAGAACACATCGTCGCCGGCGCGGGGGCGGGCGCGCAGACCGGCCGCGAGTTCCCAAAGGAAGTCGCGGGGCTCCAAACCCAGCAGGTTGACGCTGCAAGCCGCCTGTCCGGAGCGCCGGGCCTCGTCCAGGAATCTCGCCAGCACCAGCGATTTACCCGTGCCGTCGTGACCCGTGAGAATCCCCAAGGAATGGCCCTGGCGGACCGAGAAATGGAGCCGGGCTAACGCTTCCTGATGAGTGGCGCTGGCAAAAAAACAGGCGTCCTCGCCGGCGTTGCGAAAGGGAGATGGGCGCGAACCGTCCTGGGTACGGTGCATGGTATGCCATCCTGGGCCAAGGAAATGCAAGGCTGCCGTCCGGCAACCGGTTTCTGGCCGCTGGTCCGTCGATCGGCTTGACAGCGGTTCCGCATCGCTTAGCTAATCGGTAGAATCGACGCGGGACTTCCACGAAAAACGCCAGGTTGCCACGATGAGCAGAAGATTCTTTGCCGACGAACCCATCATCGGGGACACGGCACAGCTGACCGGCGCAGAGGCCGAGCACGCGGTCAAGGTGCTCCGTGCAAAGGTGGGCGACTTGGTGACCTTGTTCGACGGCGGCGGCGCGGAGTTTCCGGCGAGGATCACGGCCATGGGCCGATCCGGCGTCGCGCTGGCGGTGCTAGCTCGCCGCGAGGTGAGCCGCGAACTGGCGACCGAAGTCACGTTGGGCGTCGCGCTGCCCAAGGGCGACCGGCAACGCTGGCTGGTCGAGAAGGCAGTCGAGTTGGGCGTGTCGAGCCTGGTTCCCTTAATCACCCAGCGAGGCGTCGCCCAACCGAATGAGGCGGCCCTCGGACGTCTGCGCCGGTACGTCATCGAAGCTGCGAAACAATCCGGCCGAAACCGTCTGCTCCAGATCGCCGCGCCTCAGGCCTTCGCCGGTTTCGGCCGCCAGGCAAGCCGCGCCGCGTTTCGCATTCTGGCCCACCCCGGTCTTGACTCCGTTCCGATCGCCGAACTGGCGTTGCCCGGCCCGGCGGGCGCTGTCTCTTGTGCCGTGGGGCCGGAAGGCGGTTTCACCGACGAGGAACTGGCCGCTGCCGACGGCTGGCGACGCGTCAGCTTGGGACTTCGCATCCTGCGGGTGGAGACGGCCGCGGTGGCGCTGGCGGCCTGGTTCTCCCTGCGGGACGCGATTCGGCCGGGCCGCGAGCCGCAAACCGTTGCCGGCACACAGAACGTCACGTCTGGAGAATGACGCCGTTGCGGTTCCGGGGTCAGACGTACAGAATTCAGTTTTCGCGGCCGATCGCCCGGCCCACTGGAAAACGCCGTCCCCGCGAAAACTGAATTCTGTACGTCTGACCCCTGTTTCGGAAGGCTTGGCGAGAAGTCCGGCGTTCGTCACAATGTTGTAGAGCGGGTCTGATGCCCGCCGGTTGGCACTTCGCTAAGCAGCGTTCGAGGAATGACTGTACGGTGTTTCTTGCTGATCATCACACGGAGTGTGATGGCTACTTTGACGGCGCGTTCTGCCTCGTATTCCCATGGTATTTGCTCATGACTTCCCACGACGACTTGACGCAGCTTGATTCCATCTCCCTGCGGGGCGAAGAGTCCGCAGTTCCCCCTGAGTCCGCGGACGAAGTGGTGGTGGCTGAACTCGTCACCCTGCCGGTCGTTCGTCCGCGGGTCTGGACGGCGCTGTTAGTGGGCGTGCTCGCGATCCCCTTGGCCACCATCGTGGGCGGTGTGGTTTTGGCGGCGTGGATGCTTGTCGAACTTGGTCCCCCCGGATTCACGCAGGGTCCGTCCGTGGCGACCTCGCTCGAAGGTTTCTCGCAGACGCGGGTGGGACTGATGGTCGTCGTCCTGCCTGGCCAGTTGGTGTTCCTGGGAGCCGCCGCAGGAGCCGCCTGGTTGTCGCCCCAGAGCCTGCGCGACCGTCTCTGCCTGCGGCGCGGCGGACTGCCGTACTGGAGTTGGCTGGTCCTGATGGTGGGCACACCGATCATCGGCGTGCTATCGTCGCATTTGCTGTCGCTGGTGGTCGACGAGATGAGCGATCAGCTGAAGCTTGTGGAAGCGATGATGCGAACTCATGTCCGCGATTTTCCGGTAGGGCTGATCGTGATCGTCGCGGTGGTGCCGGGCATCGTCGAAGAGTTGC
>CAYPGE010000533.1:0-5216 GCA_964409865.1 uncultured Pirellulaceae bacterium | reverse complement strand
ATTTCGACGTCTCGCGTCGGGATCCGCAACTCGCCCCCGTCGACCTGGGCGACGACGTAGCGATCCCCTGCTTTCGTGACGCTCCCCGTGAGAATTTCACCATTGCGAAGGACCAAGACGCCGAAAGTCGTCGTACCGAAGGCATCGGATGCCAAGAGCGGCTCGACGGACAAGAGAATCGTCAGGAGCAGACACAAGGAATCGCTACGCATAGGCGGCGGACGATACCGCAAGGTTCAGGGACCGTCAAGATCGTTGTGCCTGCGCTGCGGGCGCAGGGTCTATCCGCAAGAAGCCGCCCGAAAAGCTCCCTGTCGGCGCTTCCCGCGGCACGGACGGCCAGCACCGAAGGTCTTAACCCATTTGAAGTTAAAGAGTAGGGAATCGTTGCTCCCCTGGCGTACGGGCGATGGCTGGAGTAAGCTAAGGAAACCCATTAAACTCTGACGGGGCATCCACCCGGCAGTGGGTTCGGTCCGCCAAGGGATGCCAGATGCGAGTCCGAGGTGGTTTGGAGGGGCCGTTGGTGAGCGAGTCCTCCCCGGAACGACGCGAGTTGGTCTACTCCGGCCATGTGCAAGGCGTGGGCTTTCGCTACACGGCCCGGCGCATTGCTCAAGGCTACAACGTGGCGGGTTTCGTCCGCAACCTTTGGGACGGACGCGTCCAGATTGCGGTGGAGGGCCATCCTCTGGAAATTGATGCTTTTTTAGGGGAAATTGAAACGAGAATGGGAGGGTATATTCGAGACGTCACGGAGAGCAGACTGCCATCAACAGGAGAATTCTCGGTTTTTGAGATTCGTTTTTGAGTCTGCCTGGTCGGGGACGATCAGAGAGAATTCATGCGAACCGAAACCCCGTTCAGCACGTAAGATATGGCGTATGGGGGTGCGGGTTGCGGGATCCGAGATGCGGGTTGCGGGATGGTGGACGTGCATTTCGCGTTAGGGTTTTCGTGCTTGACCAGGACTTCTAATGGGCCAGTTGTGCTTTCATCGTCGAATTCGCTACGGCAAGTTGGGTTCCGGACGACGGCCTCCCGCCTCCCGTATCCCGCATCTTGTAAGGAATAGGAAGAACACATGACAGCTTGGGGAATCGTCGGCGCCGTCTCAGTCACACTTGCCAATTGGCTTACGCCCCTGTGGTTGCTTGGCGTCGGCACGCTGGCCGGCATCTCGCTTCTGTTGCTGCTGTGGGGCCTCGCTTTTGTCGTCTCGCGTTTGACGCCCAGGATGACGTCCGATGCGCCACCGCGGGTCTCGGCGGGAGGCTGGATGAGGAACGTGGTCCGACTGCCTGCGGTTCTGATTTCTCGCCGAACTGTCAACGAGATACCACAAGCCGTGCGCGAAGGCGCGCTGTGGCCCGTGATGATTATCGCGTTCGTCCTGGCAGCTTTCGGCATCGTGGGCGTTTTGTTTGTCCAAGAGCCGGCGGCGTTGCTGCGCTCGATGGGGCGTCTGTCGGCGGTGGGGACGACAACGCTCGAGGCGACGATCCCGCAACCCGCAGATCGCGACGACGAGTTCTCCGAACCCGTCGCGCACGAGGTTCCCGTGTCCTTTCGCCAGGACGAAATCCGTCGAATCGTGTTCCGCTCGGATCAGCATTTGACGATCGCCACGCGGCCGTTCGCAGAAGTCAAACCGGGTGCGGAGATTGACTTGCTGGCGGGCGAAGAGCAGCAGTGGCTTGCCAGCCAATCGCGTGTCAACGCCTTTGTGGATCGGGATGTCGACCGGTTTTACGTGCGCAATCTGGGCAGCCGTCCAGCGAACTTGACCTGCATCATTTCGACCTCGCCTCCGAACCCGGAGGTATTGACGATTCCCACCACGGCGCTGGCCATCGTGTTCGTTTTCCTGCTGTACCTGCTGCAGCGGTTTGCCGCGCCGCGGCTTTCGGCCATTGCCCTGGCGACGTACAAATCCGAAATCGCCCAACCGCTGTTTCTGATCATCGCCGCGCTGGGCGCGGTGTTGGTGGTGTTTTTCTTCCCATGGATTCCCTACAACACGTTCGGCGAAGACATCAAGATGTTGCAGGACTCGGGATTGACGTTGATCAAGATCCTGAGCGTAATTCTGGCCGTATGGGCCGCCAGCAGCTCGGTCAGCGAAGAGATCGAAGGGCGGACCGCCCTGACGGTGCTGTCGAAACCCATTGGACGCCCGTCCTTCATTGTGGGCAAGTTCCTGGGCATCTTTTGGACGGTGGCCGTGTTGTTCGTTTTCTTGGGCGTGCTGTTTTTGATCATGGTGGCTTACAAGCCGATCTACGACGGGCGCGAATCCCAAACGCAAGATGTGACTTGACAGCTGTGCCACCAGGAGATGCTCAGCGCCGTGCCGGGCCTCGTGCTGGGGTTTATGGAGACGATGGTGCTGGCGGCGCTGAGTGTGGCGATCTCCACGCGTCTGCCGTGGCTGGCCAATCTGATGATCTGTTTTGCGATCTACTCGCTGGGGCATCTGACGCCCTTGATTGTGCAGTCGTCGATGGGGCAGTTCGTGTTCGTGCAGTTTTTCGGCCAGTTGATTGCCACGGTCTTCCCCAACCTTGACCATTTCAGTATCGAAGCGGCGGTCGCGGCGGATGTGCCGGTTCCTCCCGTTTACCTGTTTTGGGCGTTTGTTTATTGCACGATTTACAGCATCATCGCCATGCTGTTGGCCTTGGTGTTGTTTGAGGACCGAGATTTGGCATAATCGAATCAGGAGGAAGTTCTGAGACTCTGAGACGAAGTCGCGATTCCTGGCGGCGAACAATCGGGTTCCGGGGGCTGCTGCGCGGGCGGACAGGTGCGCACATCCGGGAGTCAGCACGGCCATTTGACGGGAGGGCGTGGTGATGCGGTGGGTGTCGTTTCGCAGAGCGGCCTGTTTTGGCGGTGGCAATCGCCGGCAGTGGTGGATCTATCTGTGGGGCTCGTCTTCCGCCCTGGTGACCGTTCTCTTGGTCGCTGACGTGGGTCTGATTCTGGACCTCGTCCATAGTTACCACGAGGGCGGACAGCCACTGGGTCGTTGGACCTTCGCCGCCTGGCTGGGGATGCCAGACGAGTCGTGGGGTTGGTTGGATCGATACGAGTACTGCCTGCTGGCGTTGCTGGCGGGACTGCTGATCCTGGCCACCGCTGAGGCGGTCATGGTGGTGGTCTACTTTCGCCTGGGGGCACTGGCCGCCTGGGACGTCGTGGGGCGGCTGCAAATCGCCGTCTACGACCAGGTTCGACGTTTGGGCGTGCCCGACTGGTTCGAGCGGGAAGGACGGCAGGCGGAGCAGCAGGTGTTGGCCAATTGCCAGGTCGTCCGCGAGGGATTGGCGGCTTGGTGGACCAGCGTGCCGCGCAGTTTCGTGGTCGTCGCGGTGCTGCTGGCGCTGGCGGTCTGCATCGACTTCTTTCTGTCGCTGTTAACGATCCTGTTGGCGCTTTTTGTGTGGCGTTTGTTTCAGCGTCTGCAAGCGCGAGCGGACGTTGCCCATCGCAATGCCCGCGCCCAGTTGGCGATGCGTCAGGAAGCCGTGCTGGATGCGTTTCGCACGGCGCGCATCGTCGAGGGGCTGACTGCCGCCCCTGCCAGTGATGAGTCCTTCAGGGCCGCCTTCGACCGCTATCGGCGCGACATGCGTCAGGGCGCCACGACCCTCGTCGCGGTGCGCCCCTGGTTGCTGTGGCTGTTGGGATTCGGCGCGGCCTTATTGCTGCTGGTCGTCGGTCTTTCTCCGCGACCTACCTCGACGGGCCTGGGAGTGCTGGCCCTGGCCCTGGTCCGACTGGCCCTGCCCGTCATCCGTCTGCGGCGCGCGATGCCGATGGTGGCGCGAGCGGACGAAGCGGCAGAACAGGTTTTCGCGTACCTCGATCGGACGCCGGGCGTGGGACAGATCGCGGGGGCCCTGGAGATCGGCGGTGTGGCGCGCGAGATCCGTTGGGAAGGCGTCGGGATCGCCGACCACGCCGGACGACCGCTGTTGACAGACTTGTCGCTGGCGATTCCCGCCGGATCGCAGACCGCGATCGTGGCTTCCGACTGCCATACGCCGCTGACGCTCGCGGGCTTGTTCTTGCGCTACCAGGATCCCAGTACGGGCCGCATTCTCGTCGATGGAACCGACCTGCGTTCGCTGACCATCCGTTCGCTGCGGCGGCAAATTGCCTTCGCGGCCGCGGACGGGATGTTGTTCACGGGGACGATCGCCGACAACATCCGCGGTCATCGAGCCGGGCTGACACAGGATCAGATCGACGACGCGGCGCGTCTGTGCCAAGTCCTGGAGGCGATCAAGAGTTTTCCAGACTCCTTTCAGACGGCGGTCGGCCCGGGCGGAACCAGCGTTGCGGCCGGCATCGCGTTTCGCATCGGTCTGGCCCGTGCTGCGGTCGGCGACCCTTCGGTGCTGATCGTGCAGGAGCCTCCGTTGCCGGCGGAGGACGCGGAGGCTCAAACGATCGACGCGGTTTTGCGGCAACTGCGCGGCGGGCGGACCTTGATCATCGTCCCGTCGCGTCTGACGACGCTCCGCGCGGCGGAACGTATTTTCTTGATCCATCAGGGCCGACTGCACGCCGAAGGCACGCACACCGAACTGCTGCACGCCAACGCGTTGTATCGCCACCTGAACTACGTGCTGTTCACACCGTTTCGCGAGATCATGCCTTGCGGACCAAATGACCCGCGCTGAGAGCAGACGGTATTGCCACAAAAAGCACGAAAGGGCACAGAGAGTCCGTCGTTGCTTCCGACAGGAGACTCCGATGCAGGGAAAATGGAAAGTCCGCGGCCTGAACCTGAACGTGGTCGAAAGCGGGGCAGGTCTGCCGGTGCTGCTGGTACACGGGTTCCCCCTGGACCACACGATGTGGCAACCGCAGCTCGAGGCCCTCGCCGGCGAGGCCCACGTCGTGGCGCCCGACCTGCGCGGTTTCGGGGCCAGTGACGCGGGCGGCGAGACCGTCTCGATGGAAGATTACGCGGATGATCTGGCGGCGTTGCTGGACGCGCGGACAATCCAGGAGCCCGTGGTGTTTTGCGGTTTGTCGATGGGCGGGTACATCGCCTGGCAGTTCTTCCTGCGGCACCGAGAGCGGCTGCGGGCGTTGATCCTGTGCGACACGCGGGCGGCGGCCGACGCTCCGGTCGCGGCCGCAGCGCGCATGGCCAACGCCCGGAGGGTCTCGACAGAGGGGACGGGATTTCTGGTCGAGGG
>CAYPGE010000532.1:0-5280 GCA_964409865.1 uncultured Pirellulaceae bacterium | reverse complement strand
ACGCACACGGATGAACTATAAGCGGCGGATCGGGTCGGTCCTGATGGCAAGCCGTCTTGGCCGCCGCCGGTTGAATCGTGTCGTTCTGGCACATTGTCGGTCCCCCCATGATCTGTCTGAGTGTGGAGCGAGGCATCCCTGTGACGGTCAAAATGGCGGCGGCTGTTGCGGTTGTTCTTAGTGCGATCGGCATTGGGATGTTTTACGCGTCTGGTCTCATACTCAGTGCCCTGCCACCCACTATGCCAAGCTTCGCTAGATTTCTTCTGTGGTTCGCACTGGCGCTCGTCGGTATATTCCTGATCCTTGGCGGCGTTCTCACCTTCTACGCGACGTATATCACCAACCGAAAACAGATGAACAGACACGGGCAAAGAGAGGACAACGGACAATCGTGCGGGCGGTGAACCCCCGTGGTCAAGGTCGCCATGAGCTTGGTTTGCCGTGCAGAAGCGAATCCCCAGTACACTGTCAAACGCGATTTGATTACATTACGGACAGATGGGCCAGAACCAAGCGTTGGAACAGAGCCGCGATCTGGTCTTGGAAAATGGATGCGTTGACTCGTCCACGACCGATCGCCAGCGGTTGCGGGAGTTGGCCCGCGAGCGCCGCGTGCATCATTTGGACAATCTGGCGGCGACTCTGGTGTAGGTCAGGCTTGCTCCGCAGCGTGGGGGGCTTGGATCGTCGTGGACAGCGTACGCGGCTGGCCGAAATCGATCTGCTCCCGCCGATTGTCTTCCCTTTCACTGACCAAGGCGCCGCTGAAAAACCGCCGTCGAGTCCATTTTTGCCGGCAGAAGCGGTGAGGCCGCGTCGTCTGTCGCCGTGTGTGGTTCGTTAACTGTGCCGTTCCCTTGGCCTTTGCATGTCCTTTTATTTTTTCCCTTCTTCGTGCTTTTACGTTTACCGGGCGATGGGGCTTCATCGCAAATGGCAGCCCCCGGATGGCATGGCGATACCACGGATGAAAAGCAGCCGTCTGTTCCTATCGTGGTATCGCCATGCCATCCGGGGGAACTCTGCCTTTGGTTGCTTATGCTTTCCGCTCAACATCGACGGCTTTTTGGCGGTCTTTCTCATGAAGGGCTTACACATACTCGCGGCGGCAGAACGCCCACAGGCCGACGAGAAACAGCGTGCCGGACACGCAGATCAAGACGAACTGTGCCAGGTCGCCGGAAATCGGCAGGAACAGGGCGGGGTCGCGGCCGCCGGCGGGTCCCAGACCCAGATTCTTGCCGGCGTCGAACACCAGGCACTGGGTGTAGTACGAAATCGCCAGCCGCTTGATGATGCCGGGCATGTTGCCCAGAAATGCCTCCAGGATCAGGGCGTAGCCGAGGCTCACAATCGTGGCGCGGTGCAGCAGCACGCTGAACACGTGGAACAAGCTCGTGTAGGCCAGGCTCGACAACGCCACGGCGGGCCAGAACCGCTGGAAGCTCTCCCACCCGGCCGCTCCGCCCAGTCGGCCCAAGGCTGCGAATCCCGCCAGGTTCCAGGCAGAAACCAAGACCAATGCCGCTAGGTACTTGGCGAGGTAAATCACCAGCCGAGGCAACGGTGTGGCCAACAGGTAGACTAAGGTCTGGTCCTGCCGCTCGCCCGCGACGCCCGCCGAGGCGTAGCACAGCGAAAAGATGGGGAGGAAGAAGGAGACGTACAGCGGCAGGAAGATCTCTTGGACGAACTGCGCCGCGGTTCGCTCGTGCCGCATCGACCACGCCCCAGCGGCCAGCAGGGCGAACGCCAACAGCAACGCGTTGACCAACGTCTGACGCGAACGCAGCATCCGCCAAGCGGACAGGGCCGCCAAGTGGACTCCGCCGCGAAAGGTGGTCAACAAGCTGGATTGAGCGTGGTGTCGAGGCACGAATCGGCACTCCCTTCACAGGTGACGGGCCGTCTGCATGACGTAGTCGAAGATCGCCTCTGCCGAAGTGTCCGTGGCTTGCACGCGGTCGACCTGAAAACCGGCCTCCGCCACGGTTTCGGCCAAGACGCGAAAGAACTCCTTGGGCCGCTGGACCTGAAACAAGAGTTCGCGCTCGTTCTCCAATTGGACGGACTGGACGCAATCAACGCCAAACAACCGCACCGCCAGTTCCCGCGGGCGGTCCGTCGACACGCGGACGTGCAGCGGATGGTCCGCCAGCATCTCGCGGATTTCCGGCAAGCTGCCGGCGGCCAGGATGTGGCCCCGGCACAGGAACGCGACTCGCTGTGCCAACTGGTCCATCTCGTCCAGGATGTGGCTGGACAAGACGATTGCCTTCCCCGCTGCGGCCAGTGCGACGAACACATTCACTAACTCCGTGCGTCCCAGCGGATCGACGCCGTTGAGCGGTTCGTCCAACACCAGCAGGTCCGGATCGTGAACCAACGCTTGGGCCAGCTTGATCCTCTGCCGCATGCCCTTGGAGTAGGAGCCCAAGGGACGCTCCGCCCGGTCCGCCATACCGACTTGCTCCAACACCTCTTCCACGCGCCGAGACAAGTCCCCTCCGGCAAACCCGTGCAGACGGGCAATGGTCCGGACGAACGTTCGTCCGGACATGTCCTCGTAGAACGCATCCACGTCGGGACAATAGCCGATGTGCGATTTGGCCGCCGCCGACCAGGCGTGACGGCCGCAAATCCGCACCTGCCCCAGGCTCGGCCGCAGTTGCCCCGTCATCAGCTTGATCATTGTGCTCTTACCGGCGCCGTTGGGTCCCACCAGGCCCGTGATTCCCGGCGCAAGACGGAGCGACACGTCGTTGACGGCGATCACCGGCCCGTACCACTTGGATACGCCCGTGAATTCCAGCAACGCCTCGCCGCGGGACCGGTCTTGGGCAGCGAGAAACTCGGATCCAGACACGATGTTGGTCTCCCGTGACAGGGGCACGAAAAACGACCTGCAAAGACAAATCACCGGCTACCGATCACCGATCACCGATCACCGATCACCGATCACCGATCACCGATCACCAATCACCGATCACCAATCACCAATCACCAATCACCAATCACCAATCACCAATCACCGATCACCAATCACCGATCACCGACCACCGATCACCGATCACCGATCACCGACCACCGATCCCCCCCTCACGCCACCACCCTCACGGCTCGGACTCGAGGAATGATTGCCAGGATGCAAACGACCCACACGGCCAGGACGACCCAGACGGCGCCCGTGAGCAATGGCACGTCGTTGTCCGACAGAGCGTCAAAACACCAGCTGCCCAACAGGCGGATGTCCCGCCAGAACATCAACAGCCGCCAGCGGCGATCATCATACGTGTGCCGCAAGATCTCGCCGACAGCGGGCAGCAGTACAAAGATGCACGCCCAAGACATGACCAGCGGAACATTCTTGTGCAGCCAGGAAGCCAAGGCGAACAACAGCAGGCTGAGCGAGACGGCCATGACCGCGCCGTAGCCCAGGATGCCCAGCACGATGCGCCAGTTCTCCCGGAAGTAGCTTAGCGAGTTGGTGAGCAGGCCATATTCGACGAACAGGATCAAGGCCGGGATGGCGGTGGTCATGTTGACCAGCAGGGCAATCGCCAGCAGCTTGCCGATGACATAGTGGCGGCGACCGACGGCCCGAGACAAGTAGAAGGTCAACCCGCCCTGGTCGTAATCCCCGCCCACCAGAAGTTCGCCGGCGAAAGCCAGCACCAGCATGGTGACCGTGCCCTGCGCGAACATGAACTCGCGGTACGTCTTGCCTGCACCTGTGACCGAACTCAGCACCTGATTTACGAACGCGGCCACGGCCGGGTTCTGGACGCTGACTTGCGCTTTCAGGTAGATCGTCGCAAAGAAGAACAGAAAATCCAACAGCGCCAGGCCCAGCAGCAGCCAGAACAACTTGCGGCGCAGCACCAGCAGCACGCCGGTCCAGGCGATGGGCCAACAAGCCCACCACGCCGGCCGCAGCCGTCCCGACCAATCTCGATATCCAGAGTCCAGGGGTTCCACGAATGCACTCTCTTTTCAACGGGGGGACTTGGTGCTACGTGCCGCCAGCCGACAACATTCGCCGGTAGGCCATCGCGAAGTCCTCCTCGTCCGGCTCCAGACCGGTGATCAACACACTGTGCCGCAACGACTCGGCGAACACGTCGCGCGTGGACAGTTGGTCCGGCAGCCGAATCCGCGCGACGCCGCCCGCGTCCGCGGCCTGGATTTCGATTCCTTGGGATCGCAGTTTGTCCAGCAGCGCTCGCGCATCGCCGCTGCAACGCAGCCGAAATTGCTTGGGCTGGGCTTGCCGGAATCCCTCGATCTGCCCCGTGCGCACCACGATGCCGCGATCCAGGATCACGGCGGTCTGGCAGACGCGTTCGATGTCGCCCAGCAGATGGCTGGAGAGGATCAGCGAGCGGTTCGGCCGCTGGGCCAGCGCGCGGAGCACGCCCAGCATCGCCGCGCGGCCGTCCGGGTCGAGCCCCGCCGTCGGTTCGTCCAGCAGCAGCACTGGGGGATCGTGAACCAGTGCCGCAGCCAGTTTGAGCCGCTGTTTCATGCCCACGGAGTACTGCTCCAGGTAACGGTAGCGGGCCTCTTCGAGCCCCAGGTACGAGAGCACTTCATGCGCTCGCCGCAACGACTGCCGCCGGGGCATCCCGCTGAGTTGTCCGGCCAGGGCGACGTACTCCACGCCGCGCAGGCCGGGCACCAGCGAGCCGCGTTCGGGCATGTACCCCACGCGACCGCGCACGCGGACTCCGGACGTACGCACATTCAACCCCAAGACCCGCGCGATGCCTTGTGTCGGGCGGATCAGCCCGAGAAGAATCTGCAACAAGGTGGACTTGCCCGCTCCGTTCTGCCCAACCAGACCGATCGCCCCCGCCTCGACGGCCAGCGACACGTCGCTCAACGCGCGAACGCGGCCGTAGTCGTGGGTCACGGCGATCAGTTCGAACAGGGGCATGGGGGCTCATCCTCAGGGAGACCTGCGGTCGGCCGTTTCGGCGAGGTCGGGAGACCTGCGCCAAAGGGAGTAGTCGTGGGTCACAGCGATCAGTTCGAACAGCGGCATGGGGCGTGCATCCTCAGGGAGACCTACGGTCGGCCGTTTCGGCGAGGTCGGGAGACCTGCGCCGAACGGAGGCATGGGCGCTCATCCTCAGGGAGACCTGCGGTCGGCGGTTTGCTCATCATCAGGGAGACCTGCGGTCGGCGGTTTCGGCGAGGTCGGGAGACCTGCGCCGAACCGATCACCGATCACCGATCACCGGTCACCGATCACCGATCACCGATCACCGATCACCG
>CAYPGE010000531.1:0-5325 GCA_964409865.1 uncultured Pirellulaceae bacterium | reverse complement strand
GATTATAAGGACTGGAAGGCCGTTCTCCCACCCGTTTCAGACGGTGAAAACGGACGATTGCGGGTAATTGTTCCAGCCCGCAAACAAAGATTCATCCTTGTCCACAGAGCCATCCGACTAATCCATCTAGCCTACATTGGGATCGACTCCGGCGGAATCCCGTTCGGAGAGGCCCTCGGAACCCCAGAAACTGCACACCAACTGCCGGCCGACAGCCCGCGATCCCCCCCGGCCGGTGCGATTCTGTTTCCTGCGATTGTGATCACGAGGAGAAATCCATGACAGGGAGATTCACCCAGAAGCTTCTGGCGGTCTTGACGATCGGGCTCGCCTGCGGCGTCGCTACCAGCGGTTTACGAGGCCAGGAAGACCTCGGCAACGCTCCCCAGCCGTTGCCCATGGAAACGGGAACCGTCCAGTACGGCGAGGCGATGGCCTCGGCAGCGGACTACGGCTGTCGGCCGTGGGAGTACGGAAATCCCGATCTGTTTTATAACTTTTACGTACCGAACGATTGCGGCGGCGTCCCGGCCGCGATGTATCTGGCGCCTCGCCCCGTTCCTCCGCTGGTCGGACACACTTACTACACCTACCAGCCGCTCATGCCCCACGAAATGCTGTATCCCCATCAACGCACCTACCGCCAATGGTACGACAATGGGCGCGGATTTACCCGGACCAAGGTCACCTGGTACTGCAATCCAGTGGTGGCCACGCTGAAGACCGCCCAGCAGACGTTGCGGATCCCGAGGTAAACGTCCGCCGAGAGACTAGCAGAAGCAGTCCGGTTGCTCCGAAAAGCCGGGCTGCTGGCACCCCGGCAGCCACCCCGATTCCCCCACCTTATCCAGGAACTCACCCATGAAAACCTTCAGCCAGACCGCCTTGCTGGCGGGAACCATCAGCTTCCTCATGGCCGTGGCGTCCAGCGCATTCTGCCAGGACGGATTGCAGAGAATCGACGCTCCGCCGGACAATCTGCAAGTTGTTCCTGAGTTGACTGACGACGCATTCGTGGCAGACGACGGCGGTTGTCAGTCCTGTTGCGATGGGTGCAACGGCAATTGCCAATGCACGTGCAGTCGCCGCGCCCTTCGCTTGCAACCACGGGCCTTGCTCGGCAGGGCGAATGCCTGTGCGTGCCCCGGCGGCTCTCCAGGCTTTCTCGCCGGCGCCGCCGCCGGCGTGAGCAGCATGGTGCACAGCGGCCAGCCGCTGATCGACCCGTGGGCCAGAGCCGACTGGATCGCCGCCCAGCGAGCGGCGACGCAATCCTGGCACGCCGGCTACTCCCACACTGCCTGGGGCGCTCCGGTGGCCCTCGTCGTCCCGCCGACCGCGCGGATGCAGACCAGGATGGGATGGGGAGTCTCGCAGACGACCGTGTCGCCGATCTACCATCAGTTCGAGCGTCCATATCCCGGCGGCATGATGGCCGAGGGCGGCGCGATGCCCGGCACCCTGCCTGTGCGTCCGACACCCCGCTGGCCGAGCCACACCGACCAGTTCGGCGTGTACTACGTCCGCGGGCCGTGGTAGAGACACCCCCGTGCCAACCGAATTTCGGAATGCTGGAGACGAGCTGGCAGGGGGGAAGGAAGATGCCAATTCGGAGACACGGTTTTGAAACTCTGGCGTTGGCTGGTAATCCTTGCCCTGTACGCGGTGCCGGTCGCCGTGTTCTTCACGGTGGGGGCGGTCGTCGTTTGGCGGTCCGGACGGTACTGGTGGTTGTGGTGGCTGGCGCCGCTGTGCTGGGTCGCCGCCTATCTCCTGACGCGGGCCTGGCGAAAACAGCTGGCACCGCCTGCCGAGGCCGATTTCGTCCCGCCGGAGCATTGGACCACGCGTGACCGCGAAGCCCTCGTCATCGTCGAATCCCATCAACGGCAGATCGAAAAGGTCGCGCCCGGCCAACTGACCGATCTCCACTTCTATCTCCAATCGGCGATGGATCTGGCGTTGGCGATCGCGCGGCATTACCATCCCAGAGCCAAAGACCCGCTCGGCTCTTTGACCGTCTTGGATCTGCTAGCCGCCGCTCAGCTGGCAATCGAGGATTCGGCGCAGTGGTGCCGGCAGTACGTCCCGGCCAGCCACTTGATGACCGTCGACCAGTGGCGCATGCTGGGCAAGGCTCCGAGTTGGTTGAGTGCCGCCAGCAACATCACCTGGGCGGCCTCCGTCCTGATGAACCCGGTGAATTTCGGCCGCTACCTGATCGCCCGGTTCACCACCCAGTCGGCGACGCAGCAGTTGCGGGATCACGCCTTGGAATGGTTCTATGTGATCTTTGTCCGCAACGTCGGTTTCTATTTGATCGAAATGAACAGCGGCCGGCTGCGCGGCGGGGCCGCCCGCTATCGGCGGCTGCAGGCGGAGTTGCAGCGCAGCGCGGAACTTGCGGCCGACGGCGAAGTCGCTTCTGCCGTCACGCCCGAAACGCCCGCAGAACCTCTGGAAGTGCGCGTGGCGTTGGTGGGCCAGGTCAAAGCCGGCAAATCGAGCCTGATCAATGCGCTGCTGGGCCGGCAGCAAGCCGCCGTCGATGTGTTGCCGCAGACCAAACACGTCCAGCAATACGAGCTGCGCCTCAGCACGACGGAGGACCGGCTGGTGCTGCTGGACACGGCCGGCTACGGCGACGACGGGGCGACGCCGGAGCAAGTGCGCGAGATGCAGGAAGCCTTGCGCGGCGCGGATCTGGTGCTGTTGGTGATGGACGCTACCGCCCCCGCTCGGCGAGCTGACGTGAAGTTGTTGGGCGAACTGACGGCTTGGCTGCAAGCCAACCTGCAACGCAAGCCCGCGCCGGTACTGGGCGTGCTGACCCACATTGACCAACTCCCGCCGGCGCTCCAGTGGACGCCCCCTTACGCTTGGCGCAAGCCGTCGCAGCCCAAGGAGCACTCGATCGCCGGCGCGGTGGCCTACACCCACGAGCAATTCGGCGCGCAGTTGGCCGAGGTGGTTCCCGTGTGCGCCGACGTAGCCCGCGGGCGGGCCTGGGGCGCGTACGAAGAACTGCTCCCGGCGATGCTCCGCGTCTTGGGCGAGGCCCGAGCGTGTGCCCTGCTGCGCACGTTGCACGCCGAATTGGACAGCCACCGCGTGCAGGCAATCTTCCAGCAGCTGGGCCATGCCTGTACGGGCCTCCTCCGCGCCGCACTGACGCGGCTGGCCGGACCGCCCGCGTAGGCTCACCGCAGGCCGGAACAAATGCGCGCAGTTCCGGCACATCGAGCAGTACGCGAACGACGAGAATCACTGCCGGAACTGCGCGGACTTGTTCCAGCTTACCTTCTGCGCGGGAATTCC
Source organism: uncultured Pirellulaceae bacterium (assembly GCA_964409865.1). Taxonomy (GTDB): domain Bacteria; phylum Planctomycetota; class Planctomycetia; order Pirellulales; family Pirellulaceae; genus Anammoximicrobium. The sequence continues at coordinate 2,007 of CAYPGE010000531.1, read as the reverse complement.
GCCCTTACATTTTCCTGCCTCCCATGTTCCTGCCGACCCTGCCTTGTTGTACGTTCAAACGTGCAACACGCGTATTCACACGGGAGGGGATCGCCATGAGAAGTCGTTTTGCTGCTTGCGGGTTGGTTCTGGGACTCACCTGGTGCCTCGGCATCGCGGCGCTGCCGGGGCGGACGGCGGAGGCCGAAGGGTTACGCTTGGTGCCGTATCCCAAGAAGGTCGCGCTGCGGGACGGAACGTTCGATCTGCAGCGGCCTCTGGTTCTGGAAAAAGCCCAGGGCGTCGGAGAGATCGAGGCCGCCTTGATCGCCGCCGATCTGCAGCGGGCCGGCTTGCCCGCTCCGAAGTCAACGACGGTCTCGGACGACGGCCACTGGCTGCGTCTGACCGCGGATCCGAACGCCGCTGCGTCAAGTTTTCAGTTCCGTGAAGGTGCGGGGCCCGAAGACTACCAACTGCACGTCGAACGCGACGCTGTGACTTGCCGCGGCCAAGGACCGGCCGGCCTGTTCTACGCGGTGCAGACGCTGTGCCAGCTGATCCGGGCCAACCGGGAGGGCACGAGCCTGCGGTGCCTGGCGATCGAAGATTGGCCTTCGCTCCGCTGGCGGTGCACGCAAGACGACATGACGCGTGGGCCGAGTTCCACGCTCCCCACGCTCCAGCGCGGCGTCGAGTTGGGAGCGTCGCTCAAGCTGAACATGTGGACCTACTACATGGAGTACCAGTACGCGTTCGCCAAGCACCCCGACATCGGCCCGCCGGACGGCTCGCTCGAACCGGCTGAATTGAAAGCGTTGGTGTCGCACGCCAAGCAGCACTTCACAGAGGTGTTGGGCAACCAGCAGTCGTTCGGGCATTTTGGCTGGATCCTGAAGAAAGAGCCCTATGCCGCGCTGGGGGAAAACAGCGGTGTGCTGAGCCCGGTCAAGGAGGGAACGTACCAGCTACTGGACGAGATCTATTCCGAGGTCTGCCCGCTGTTGCCATTCGAGATGTTCAACGTGTGCTGCGATGAGACTTGGGGCCTGGGCGAAGGGCCGTCGAAGGAACTGGCCAAGCAGATCGGCACGGGCGGCGTGTACGTGCAGCACATCCGCCGCGTCCATGACTTGCTGCAGACCAAGTACCGCAAGCGGATGATGATGTGGGGCGACATCATCCTGCAGCACCCGGACAAGCTGGACCAGATCCCCAAGGACACGGTGATGCTGACCTGGGGCTACGGCGCGCGGGAAAGCTTCGAGGACCAGATCCTGCCGTTCAAAGATTCGGGGTACGAATTTTTCGTCTGTCCGGGGATCAGCAACTGGAGCCGGATTCTGCCCGACTTTGGCGTGGCCACGACGAACATCCGCAATTTCGTCCGCGACGGGGCCAAGCTCGGCGCGATCGGGATGCTGAACACCGACTGGGAGGACGACGGCGAGGCGCTGCAAGGTTACCGCTGGCACGGCCACGCCTGGGGCGCCGAATGCGCATGGAACGCGTCGGCGACGTCGCCGGAGGACTTCAAACGCCGCATCGGCGGCGTGCTGTTTGGCGAGCCGGGCGACCATTGCGGCCAGGCGATCGAATTGCTGGCCGAAACGCACCGACTGCCGGGGATGCAAGGCATGATGAACCGGCGGTTCTGGGAACAGGACTTCCAGCCCAACCGCAGTCCGGCTGCGATCGAGAAATCGGCGGCGCGGCTGCTGGAACTGGTCCAGCCGGCGATCGAGCATCTGGAGGCTTGCCAGAAGTCGGCCACCGTGAACGCCGACCTGCTGGACGCGTTCCTGCACGGGGCCCGGCGGATGGAGTTGATCGGAACGCGGATGCAGGACGGCTACCAGGCGGCCCAACGGTACACGCAGGTCTGCGAACTGCCGCCGCGCGACGCGCTGCCGGCCCTGGAGGAAATCGAAAAACTGGTCCGGGCCAATCGCGACGCGCACGAGGCGCTGGGACGCGAATTCGCGCGGCTGTGGCGGGCCGACTGCAAGCCGTACGCGCTGGATTGGA
>CAYPGE010000530.1:0-5329 GCA_964409865.1 uncultured Pirellulaceae bacterium | reverse complement strand
TTCCGAAAATTCAGCCCCCAAGGTCCCCCCGCCGTTTCAAACCGGTGATCGGTTCGCCGTTTGGCGGCACCAACTAGTGCCGCCTCAGATGCGGTCACTCGCCCACCACGGACAGTCTTGTGAACGACAGCAGAGACTGCAATGGGCGTGCCCCCGGATCCTGTGACCGGAAAATTCGTCACACTCGTTCCTATTCTATCGACTTCTGAACCGCTTGGCAAAAGTCTGCCTGAAGCGCGTCGCGAAATTCGGATGCGCTTTTGACGACTAGTGAGGCTGATTTGATGACAGCCCGCTAGCGTCGCAGCCCCGTCCGGCTTGCTGCCCTCACCAGGAGCCATTACATTGGCAGTGCAGTCAACAACAGCGGTGGGAAAAATCCGCTTCCCTCTTGGAGACCGAACCCGATGATCCGCCCCTGCAAGAGTGCTACGTTCCGGCCGGCGATCTTGGTTGTTGTGCTATTTGGATGGGGATGTCATGAATCAGGGACGGCCCCAGGCGTGTTGCAAGCTCCGAAGCCTGCCGACACTCCCGCCCAGATTCGGTTGGCCTACGTCACCAACGGGATCGCCTCGTTTTGGAACCCGGCGGCGGCGGGGGTCAAGGCTGGCGAGCGCCAGTTCGGAGTCCGCTGCGAGGTGGTCATGCCGCCCGGAGGCGTCGCCGACCAGAAACGCATGATCGAGGATCTGCTGGCGCGCGGCATCGACGGCTTGGCGATCAGCCCGATTGACGCGGCCAACCAGACCCAGCTCATCAACGAAGCGTGCGAGCAGACCATTGTCATCACCCAGGACTGCGATGCCCCGGATACAAATCGGTTGTGCTATGTGGGCACCGACAATTACATGGCTGGTCGGATGGCCGGCCAGTTGGTCAAAGAGGCCCTGCCGGACGGCGGCTCGGTGATCATCTTCGTCGGTCGCCTGGAACAGGTGAACGCCCAGGTGCGCAGGCAAGGCGTCATCGATGAACTCACGGGCCGCTCACCCGATCCCTCCCGCCGAGACAAGTTGGGCGACCCCGTCCGCGGCGAGAAGTACGTGGTGCTGGACACCCGGACCGATCAGTTCGACTTCGGCAGGGCCAAGGCGCTGGCCGAGGACGCCATCGCCAAGTATCCCGACTTGGGCTGCATGGTGGGGCTGTTTGCCTACAACGCTCCCCAATGCCTGGCGGCCGTGGAGCAGGCGGGCAAAGTCGGACAGATCAAGATCGTCGGCTTCGATGAAGAGGATGCCAATCTGCAAGGCATCGCGGACGGCAAGATCTACGGTACCGTGGTCCAGAATCCCTACGAGTACGGCCGCAAGTCCGTGGAGATCCTGGCCGCCCTGGCACGCGGCGACAAGAGCGTCATTCCACCAGACAAGTACATCGACGTTCCCGCCAGGCAGATTCGCCGAGACAATGTCCGCGAGTTCTGGGGGGACCTGAAGGCCAAGATGGCGGCAGCGGAAGCGCCGAAGACGTGAGTGCTCCGAGGTCCGAGGTCCGAGGTCGGAGGTCGGAGGTCGGAGGTCGGAGGTCAACTGCGAGTCGTACGTGTTTTGACCGGCGCCCCGTAGCCCGTATCCCGCAACTCAAGCCTGTAGGAACTCGTAATAGTGGCGACTCCGGGGTCGTTGGGATGAAGAGCACCGTGATCTTTCACCTAATCTCCCCGGCTCCGAGGCAGCAGAAAGAGATTACGTGAAAGATTAGGTGAAAGATTAGGGCTTACGATCCCGGCGCAGCCGGTTAAGTTCAAACCCGTACCCCGCAACCCGCATCCCGCATCCCGAATCCGAGTCCCCGATGACCGTCTCCGGCAACCTAACGCTGCTCGAAGCACGCCAGATCTGCAAGCAGTTCCCGGGCGTTCGCGCGCTGCACGAGGTGGATCTGCGGGTCGGCCGCGGCGAAGTCCTGGCGCTGCTGGGCGAGAACGGCGCGGGCAAGAGCACGTTGATGAAGATCCTCGCCGGGATCATGCCGCCCGACTCGGGCCAACTGTTTCTGGACGGGCAGCCCTTGCGATTGGACGGCGTGCGGACCGCCGTCGCGCGGGGAATCGCGTTGATTCACCAAGAGTTGAACCTGGCGGACAACCTGGACGTCGGGGCCAACATCTTTCTGGGTCGCGAGCCGCATCGGCTGGGCATTCTGAATCGCCGGAGCATCAACCGCCAGTCCGCCGCCGTGCTCGGCATGGTGGGACTGGATGTGTCGCCGGCCGCGATCGTCGGCACGCTGCCGATCGGCAAGCAACAATTGGTCGAGATCGCCAAGGCTTTGTCGGTCAATGCCCGGTTGCTGATCATGGACGAACCTACGTCGAGCCTTTCGGCCAAGGAAACCGAGACGCTGTTCCGGGTCGTGCGAGAGGTGCGGAGCCGCGGGGTGAGCGTGATCTACATCTCGCACCGTCTGGGCGAAGTGCAGGAGTTGGCGGATCGCGTGGTGGTGCTCCGCGACGGCGAAAACGCGGGGGAATTGAAACGAGGCGAGATTGACCACGATCGGATGGTGCGGCTGATGGTCGGGCGGGACATTTCGCAGTTCTACGGCCGGCGACCTCACGGGGCCGGTCCGCCCGTCCTGGAGGCCGTGGACCTGGCGACTCCTGCGCATCCCGCCCAGCGCCTGAACTTTTCCCTTCGCGCGGGCGAACTGGTCGGGTTGTCCGGACTGGTCGGGGCGGGCCGCACCGAACTGCTGCGCGTCTTGTTCGGCGTGGATCACGCCCTGGGAGGCGAATTGCGGATCGGCGGCGTGCCGGTCAAGTTCAGCGGTCCCGCGGACGCGATTGCGGCGGGCGTCGCCTTGGTGCCCGAGGACAGAAAGCAGCACGGCCTGATCGTCGATATGACCGTCCAGCAGAACATCAGCCTGGCCGGACTGCGCGGCCACTGCCGGCGATGGGGGTTGTTGAGTCGCCGCTACGAGCAGTCGGTCAGCGACGAGATGATTCGGCAGCTGAACATCAAGACGCCTCACGCCGCCCAATTCGTCCGCTACCTGTCCGGCGGCAACCAGCAGAAGGTCGTGCTCGGAAAATGGCTGTCCATGCAGCCCCGCGTCCTGCTGCTGGACGAGCCGACGCGGGGGATCGACGTGGGGGCCAAGGAAGAGATCTACGAGCTGATGGAATGTCTGGCGGACAGCGGCGTGGCGATCTTGTTCGTGTCGAGCGAACTGGAAGAGATCTTGGGCATGTCCGATCGCGTGCTGGTCATGCACGAAGGACGTTTGAGCGGCGAACTCCCGCGAGAGTTGCTCAGCGAGGAAGCGATCATGCACTTGGCGACCGGCGGTTCTGCGGCGGCGAGGGGATCATGAAGAAAGCGTTGGGCATCTTCGCCCTGCTGGTTTTTGTCTACGCGCTGGCGTCGCTGCTGAATCCCGACTTTCTCAGCACCTACAACATCCAGAACACGCTGCGCCGCACCTCCTTGTTCGGGATCATCAGCATCGGCGTGGCGCTGGTGATCATCACGGGCGGCATCGATCTGTCGATCGGCTCCCTCATCGGGCTGATCGGCTGCCTGCTGCCGATGGGCCTGCACGCGATGGCCGAAGGTCCGCCCGGACGAGTCCTGACGTGGACGTTGATCGGAACCGGTCTGGGCGTGTGGTGCAGCGGCGCCGTTTGGCTGCACGGTTTGGCGTTCCAGGAGAGCCGGCGCCGCGGCCTGCAGGTGCTGTTCGTTCCCTTTTACCTGCTGCCCTACGTCGCTCGCCGGTACCACGTCTGCAAACGGCCGGCCTTGCTCTACGGCGTCGGTTTGTTGTCCGTCTTGGCCGGTTGGCTGCTGCCCGAGGTGCCGCTGCCCGCTTGGGCCGAGGTGACCTTGGTCGTGTTCTGGATGCTGGAGATCTGTGCTGGCATCGGACTGCTGCACGGCGTGCTCATCACGCGCATCGGCCTGCAGCCGTTTGTGGTCACACTGTGCGGCCTGCTGCTCTATCGCGGTTTGGCCCGCTGGGCGACGGACGACCAGACCCAGGGCTTTGGCACGGGCTACGAGGGTTTGAAGTCTCTGGTCACGGCCCGGCCCTGCTCGCTGGCGTCTCTCACGGCAGTCGCGGGGCTAGTTCTGGCTGCCTGGGGCCTGTTTCGCTGGAAGTTCCGGCGTTCGGCAGAGGATGACCAAGACGGGATCGTGTCGCCCCGGTGTGTGACGTTGGTGGGACTGGCGTTGTTGCTCTGCAGCGCCGTGTCGTGGCTGCCCGGTCTGGGTGAGGCGGCGCGGAATGCCCCGAGTTGGACGCAAAGGTCCATGTTTTGGGTTGGTTTGCTGGGCTCGGCCGGCGGTGCTGCGGGGCTGAGCCTGAGGGCCTGGCAGCGGAAATCATGGGGCGTTTTGTGGGCCGAGGCGCTGGCCGTGACGGGCCTGCTCGTGTTGTGGCTGTTCGCCGGGTTGGACCATGCCGGCTCGGGCGATCGCGACCTCGCTTGGTGGAAAATCGTGTTGGTGGCGGTGCCACTGCTGGTGCTGATGTTTGGCGTCGCCCGCTTCTTGACCGCGAATTGGACGGTGGGGCTTGGCCAACGGTCGGCGACCTTGTTGACCGCATCGGCGGGCGCGCTTCTTCTGCTGGGGATGGTTCCCGTGGATCGCGTCCAGGTTCCGGCGCCATTGCTGGTGATGCTGGTCATCGCGGTCCTGGCGGGGTTGTTTCTCAATCAGACCATTTACGGCCGCTACCTGCTGGCGTTGGGCCGAAACGAGGAGGCCGCGCGGTACAGCGGCATCAACACGTCGGCCATGACCGGACTGGCCTACGTACTGTGCGCGCTGCTGGCGGGCGTGGCAGCCATCCTGTTTTCGTTGGACGTGAACGGAATCCAACCGGCGGGGCATGGCAACTTCTACGAGTTATATGCGATTGCCGCGGCGGTGCTGGGAGGCTGCAGTCTGCGAGGCGGCGAGGGATCGATTTTGGGCGTCGTCGTCGGCACGGCGGTGATGCGTGTGCTGTACAACGCTATCACCATGCTGGGAATCCCGGACAAGCTCGAGTTTGCGATTATCGGCGCCGTTCTGCTAGCAGGCGTGATCGCGGACGAGCTGATGCGAAGGGCTGCGGAGCGGCGCGACCGACGGACGTCGTCCTGGAGCGGCTCGCGGAACGAAGGCAAGATGGGGCATTTGGATTAGCTTGCAGATCTCCAATCTGAACTTAACCGGCTGCGCCGGGACCTACTCCGGGGACAGCCGCAGACATCGGATCAGGGCCGGGAAGAGATACGAGTGTACGAGTACGAGTACGTGGGGGGCCCGTTCTCGGCCGATCACTCGGCATTTCAACAACGAGTCAAACAAGTGATAGAGGCGGCGGG
>CAYPGE010000529.1:0-5367 GCA_964409865.1 uncultured Pirellulaceae bacterium | reverse complement strand
CGCTCGTTCGTGCAGACGTCACAACCTATCCTGCGCCGGCCGGGGAGGCGATTACCGGCGATTATGCCGTCACGGTCAACGGTAAGCCGGTCGATGTGTATGCCGCGCAAAGCGAATTCTTCGAGGGAGATTACTACTTTGCGACGTTTGACTTCTCGGGGAAGGCGGCCATTCGCGTGACCTCGAGCCAATCGTTGGCCCAGGCTCAGGTGCAGCCCAGCCGCTTCAACGTGCGGCTCGAACGCAGCAGCGACCGCGAGATTACTCTTCCGGCGGAGGCCCCCTTCCGGATCTCCGTAGAGCGGGACGGCCGGAAGAAGCCGTTGCTCCTGTTTGGAAATGCGCCGGAGGCCGATACGCCGCGGCCTGGTGATCCCAACGTCGTCTACTTCGCTCCGGGCGTCCATCGGCCGGGCAAGATCACGCTGACGGATGGCCAGACGCTGTATCTGGCGGGCGGCGCCGTGGTCAAGGGATGCGTGCATGCCAAGGGCAAAAACATCACGATCCGCGGCCGCGGCGTGCTTGGCGGCGAAGAGTCGCCTCGTTTCCAGGGGCCGGGGCGATATCTGCTGGACTGTCAGGATTGCCAGAATCTTGCCGTCCGCGACATCATCCTGCGCAATCCCTGGAGTTGGACCTTCGTGACGTGGAACTGTGACGGCGTTGTGATCGACAACGTCAAGATCTGCGGTTCGCGCATGATCAACGACGACGCGTTGGACCTGGTCAACACCCAGAACGCCACGGTCCGCAACTGCTTCTTCCGGACCCAGGACGACAGTATCGCCATCAAGGGGCTGGCAAAGATGCCTCGGCCGTGCGAAAACATCCTCATCGAAGACTGCGAGTTCTGGACGGACGTCGCGAACATCTTCCGGATCGGCTACGAATGTGAGACGGCCGGAATGCGGAACATCCGAGCCCGCAATATCGACGTGCTGCATTACAGCAAGAACTACCGCGAGCCTACGGACTACTGGGCCAATGCGATCATTTGGCTCCAGCCGAACCAGGACATGGTGATGGAGGATTGCCATTTCGAGGACCTCCGCGTCCGCTCCAACGGAGAAGACATCCTCATGCTGATGGCCAAGCCGATGCGGTGCTCCTACGGAATCCACAAGAACCCGGAACCCGGCACGCTGCGGAACTGCTCGTTCAAGAACATCCAGGTCGTCGGCGAGCAGGGTCGTTTTCGCGGACTGCTCTACATGCTGGGCGACAGCCCAAAGCACAGTGTCAGCCGGTTGTTGTTCGAAAACCTGACCTACTTCGGCCGGCCCGTCACGCAGGACTCCCCGTGTGTCCAGATCGGTCCGCACGTCGCCGACGTGGTGTTTCGGAACTGAGGGGAAGGCGTTTGGTTACTGTGGCTGGAAACGCACGGCAAGTGCAGCGAGGTCCGCTATGAATTGTCGAGTTGTCGGCAGGTGCTCCTTCATCTTCCTTGGCCTTGTCCTCTGTGTCCCGTCGATTGAAGCCGCGGACGCGGAACGGGATGTCTGGCTTGAAGCCGAGTCGTTCGAGACGCTGGGCGGTTGGGTCATCGACCAGCAGTCCATGGACCAGATGGGCTCGGCCTATGTGATGGCGCATGGCATGGGCGTTCCCGTCGCGGATGCCCAGACCGACTGCCCCATCCCCGAAAGCGGCCAGTGGACCGTCTGGGTCCGCACGCGAGACTGGACGGCGCCGTGGAAGCGCGGCAAGCCGGGGGGCACGTTCAAGGTCCTGATCAACGGGCGCGAGCTGCCGGAAACGCTGGGAACCAACGGCGACAAATGGGCGTGGCAGAAGGCCGGCGCCCTTGCGCTCGAAAAAGGCAACGCCCCCGTCGCCTTGCACGACTGGACCGGCTTCAACGGCCGCTGCGACGCGATCTTCCTGACCTTGGACCCGCAGAAGCAGCCGGAGAACGAGCCGCAGAAGCTGGCCGAATTCCGCCGGAAAATCACCAGGGCCGTCTGCCAGGACGATCCGGTCGTCTACGATCTGGCGGTGGCTGGAGGGGGCATCTCGGGGATGTGTACTGCGATTGCCGCGGCCCGGACCGGCTCGAAAGTCGTCCTCATCCAGGATCGGGCCGTCCTGGGCGGGAACAACAGTTCGGAAGTCCGCGTCCCGCTGGGTGGTTTGATCCACGTGCCGCCGTATCCGCGCTTGGGGAACGTCGTCGAAGAAATCTCACCCATCACGGGTGGACCCGGAGTCTATCCCACCGAGTTCTACGAGGATACGCGCAAGGCGAACGTGTTTCGCACGTGCGCCAAACAATGCCGGCTCGTCTTGAATACGCGGGTGGTCGGCGTGGAAAGGGACAAGGAGGATCCGCAGAAGATCGCGTCCTTCCTCACGCACAACGTCCGCACGGGCGCCGAGACGCGGTTTCGAGCCCGGCTCTTCGCGGATTGCACGGGCGATGCCGTCATCGCCCGGATGATGGGGGCCGAGGTCATGTACGGGCGCGAATCGCGCGACAAGTTCCACGAGTCGCTCGCGCCGGTCCAAGGCGACCGGCAGGTCATGGGCATGTCGGTCATCTGGAACTCGAAACCGGCCAACGAACCGATTTCGTTTCCCGACATCGACTGGGGAATCGAGTTCACGGAAGACAACGTCTACTACGTCCGCAGCGGCGATTGGGAATGGGAAACGGGCCAATATCGCAATCAGGCGGAAGAGACGGAGTACATCCGCGACTATGGGCTGATGACCATCTACGCGAACTGGTCCTTTCTGAAGAACCGTTCGCAGCGCAAAGCCGAATGGGCTCGCGACACGCTCGCCTGGATTTCCCCGATCGGCGGGAAACGCGAGAGTTACCGCGTGGTCGGCGACTACATTCTGACCCAGAACGACATCGAGAACAACGTGGTCTACCCGGATGCGACGGGCTCGATCACGTGGAACCTGGACCTGCACTTTCCCGATCCGGAACACGTGAAGAAGTTCGCGGAACCGTTCCGTTCGTGTGCCTACCACCGCAACATCCTCCATCCCTATCCGGTACCCTACCGCTGCCTATACGCCAAGGACGTCCGGAATCTGTTCCTGGCGGGGCGCCATATCAGCGCCTCGCACGTGGCGTTCGGCGCCGTCCGGGTGATGCGCACCTTGGGCATCCTTGGCGAGGTGGTGGGCATGGCCGCGACGGTCTGCGCCCGAGAGAAGATCTACCCGCGGGACATTTACCAATCGCGGTGGAAGGAACTGCAGACGATGCTGGATCAGGGAGTCCCGGCCCCTGCGACCTACCACCCGGGCGGATACGGCTCCAAATACGAAGGTTACCACTTCAAAGACACCGGCCACCTGACCGTCTATCCGCGCCCCAACGAGAAACTGAACGATCCGAAAGTCAAGGAGCGAATCCAGGCGTTGGGCATCCAGCACATGCAGTGATGGGTCAAGATCGTCACTGCCCTGTTGGAGATGTTCGCCGAATTGACATAGACGCCGACCCGCTCAGCCAGCGATGTTTCGATGACTTCACCGTGGCGATGCTGGCTCGTGTTGCTCTCGCCTGTGCCGCATTGATCAGCCCCGGAGAGGAGGATAGCGACTGGCAGAGCGGCGAGGACCTCAGTCCCCAAGGCAAGTATCGCCCCGTCTGGTACAATGTCCGCGAAAGCGGCGAAGCCGCGCTGGCGCAACTGGTGGACCAAGGGGCGGCGTTCCCCGCTGAGCAGCAGAGGTTACTGACACGTGCGATCACCCGTCTGAACTACCGCCAAGAGGAAGCAGGAGAATCAAGCGATGAACAGTTTTGCTCGTGAAAAAGGTCTGCGGGGTCTGCGCCTCAGTTTCCGCCCCATGTTGCTCGTTGGCGCCGCCGTCCTTGTCGGCGTTTGCGCCTTGGGAACTGCGGGAGAGGAGGCCAAGCGGCGTCCGGACGTGGTTGCCGTCTACTACCCTCACTGGCACAGCTACGATCACGGCAGCGCCTGGAAGGGTGAAGGCTGGACCGAGTGGGAAGGCGTGAAGGCCGCCGAGCCCCGCTTTCCCGGACACCAGCAGCCGCTGCGGCCCACGTGGGGCTACTTCGACGAGAGCGATCCGAAGTGGTCGGCTCGCGAAATCGACCTGGCGGCCGACCACGGGATCGACGTCTTCTTGTTCGACTGGTACTGGTACAGCGGCGTGAAGAACATGGAGGAGGCCTTGGAGCAGGGCTTCCTGAAAGCCGCCAATCGAGACCGGATGAAGTTCGCACTCATGTGGGCCAATCATGACCGTCGGGATCAGTTCTGCCCGGACCTGGCCAAGGAGCGGACCGTGTGGCTTCCCTCGCGCCATTCGCCGCGCGACCTGGAGCGTGCGCTGGACTACTGCGTCGAGCATTACTTCCGCCAGCCGAACTATTGGCGCGTGGAGGGGCGGCTGTTCTTCAGCATCTTCCAGGCCACGGAATTCGTGAAGCAACTGGGTGGCCCCCAGGAGACAGCCAAGCTGTTGCAGAAGATGGACGAGCGCCTCCGCCAAGCCGGCCTGCCGCCCATGCACTGGAACGGCATGGTGGCCGATTCGAAGTCGGCCGCGATCCTCAAGGAAGCGGGGTTTTCGAGTACCAGCCGCTACAACGTGAATACGACGGGCAAAGTCGGCCCCGACCTCATCGAGCAGTACGAGGATCTCATGCAGGCGCACCGGGATCACTGGCAGAAGATGACGGCGGAATCGCCGCTGGTGAACGTGCCCGTGGTGACGACCGGCTGGGACGTCACGCCGCGCTGCCGCCAAGACGTGCCCTGGCCGTTCCCCGTAGCGCCGACGAGCGGGAAGCGCGAGTATCCCTACGGTCCGGTGGTGGTCGGAAACACGCCCGAGCGGTTCGAGCAACTGCTGCGCGATGCGGCCCGGCATGTGGAACGGGACCCGCGTCAGCCGTTCGCGGTGCTGATCAACGCCTGGAACGAGTGGACGGAGGGCTGTTTTCTTTTGCCCGAAGAGCGGACGGGCACCGCCCGCGTGGAGGCCATTCAACGGACGTTTGGCGCCCAGGGCCGCTGAGAGACTGCGCCCGGCCGACGCTGCGTAAGCACCGCTCGCGAAATTGGTATCCGATTTCCGGCCGCAGGTCGTATCAGCTCTCTCGCGCAGCGGGGAGGTCGGACGCGGCAGCGGCCGGGAGGAGGCGGGGCGACATGCATCCCGCCACGCTCGTGCTTGTACGGACCTGCTGAGAAAGGAGAGAATCTGGCGATGAATCGCTGCGGAGGTGAAACATGTATCGATTGATTCCGACACTTTTCGTCATCCTGGCCGGGCCGGCTGTTCGGGCGGCGGAACCTCCGGCGCCGCTAGTGCCCGTTCCGTCTCCGCAACAACTGCGCTGGCAACGCGCGGAGATGACCATGTTTCTGC
>CAYPGE010000528.1:0-5385 GCA_964409865.1 uncultured Pirellulaceae bacterium | reverse complement strand
GTGGTCATCTATCTCGGTCTCTACGGCGAGTCACAACTGAGGGGCCTCGTCCGGGCGGCCGGTTCGTGCCTCGATCTGGAAGCCTTTCGCAAGGCGATCGCGCGACGCTAACGGAGCGCCGCTGCAGGAGGGGCCATGTCGGCACGGCGCAGCGCTTACGTCGCGTCTCCGGCCACGCGGGCCGCACGCGCAAAACGCCTCGTTGGCGAGTCGATCCAGCGTAAAAGCTCGTCGCCGCCGGGTCGCCGTCGGCTGGCATCCGGCGGCGCGCGACCTGGGAAGGCCGACTACCCCAGCGCGTTCCGGCAGTCGCCTGCGTGCTTCTTGCCGGGCACGGACAGCACCATCGGCCCCATTTGCCCGCCGATCCCGTCTTTCCCTCCCGCGGCCAGTCCGGTCAGATGTCCCGTCGGCAGAACAGGAACGCGGCGACGGGAAGCATAACGAGTTCAAATAGCGCCCCCAAACACGCGGCGGACGGCTCAGTAGCCGCGAGCCCAGCCGCTGAGCCATCCCCGCCCGCGCTGCGTTCGCCCGGGCCCCAAAAAAGCGAGTTCGATCAGCGAGCAGTGCAGCAAATCCATGGTCTCCGCAAGTCAGGCCTGTACCTTTCGCTGCCTGTAGAATTAAGAAAACAACCTGGCAAGGCCCGAAGATCTACGTTCGCGAGGTTGCAACGCCGGTAGCGCCCGATCAAAATTGCTATTACGCCAAGAGCTAGCGTGCCGCGCCTTCGATGACGGAACTACGGCGTTGAGACCGTTATCAGTGCGCCGCCGGGGCTTCGATAGCCCTTCTGCCGAAGTCGCCGATACCGCCAACAACCGTCGTTCAACTGGACCCGCGATTATGAGTGAATCACCTGAACTGGACCCTGCCTTGCTAGCTGATGAGTTTCTTGATCTGCTCCGAGAACGGGCTGCAGCACGATTCGACGACAAGCTCGAGCAGGCGTTCGTCGATTGGTATGTCGAAGCGGAGTTTGGAGACGTCAAGTGGCATTTCACCGACGGCCCAAACGACGGTGGGATTGATGCCCTGGTGTGGCTCGATGATGAGAAGCTCCCGGTCGTCATCATCCAATCGAAATTCAGCCGTAAGATAGGGGCACGCACGCTTGCGCAGAACGCCTACGAGAGGTTTAGTGAGGTGGTCGATCTGTTCTGCGGCCGCGACGAGGATGCCTTTGAGTTGTGGCTCGATCAAGTTCACGAGAGCCTGCGGTCGAACTACCGCAAGGCGTACGATCGACTATCCGCGCTTCACGGCGCTAACAAGAAGAAGGCGTTTCGTCTAATCACGTGTTCCCGCCGAGCAGCTTCAAATGAGCATCAACGGCTACCCCCTGAGGCGTACCAATACGACGAGGATGTTCTCGCGCTGTATCGGCATTACCGCGTGGTTGGCATGCCCAAACCTAACCCAATTACGCTCGCGGTCGGTCAGGTCATTTCCCGCACAAGTCACGGTGGGCAAGTGAAATCGCTGCTCTTCAACGCGCGTGTTTCCGACTTCAAACGCTACTTGAAAGAAGTCGACGTGGCACGCGTCGTTGCGCGACATCCGTTTCAACCTGGGCAAGCGAATTGGCCGCAGCATCCGCGAAACGTACGAAAAATCCCCAGAAGATTTCTGGTATCGACACAACGGCATCTCACTGGTGTGCGACTCGCTCGCTCGCCGCAACGGGCGTCTGGTGCTCGAGAATCCGAGTGTCATCAACGGCGCTCAGACGCTCTATGCGATCCATGGGTCGGTAAAGACGAATCATAAGGCACTGGTAACGGTAAGGGTTCTCGTGCGGCACTGCCACGGTGACATCAAACACGAGGATGACCAGTGGCTACAAGGCGTAATTCGCGGGGTCAACACACAGAACAAGGTACAGTCGCTGGACTTCTTGGCCAACGAACCCGAGCAGTTCGAGCTTCAGCGACTGTGGCATCCTTGGGGCGTGTTCTGCGAGAGAAAACGAGGCGAGTGGAATAACGTGAAGAACAATCCGAAGTACAAGTCTTTTCGCCGTCTTTCGCTCGGCACGCTTGCGAGAATCCTCATAGTGACCCTCGACGACAGTGGCCGTGGTGTGCTCTTGGTCAAGGGCGGTTTAGAGCGTGCATTTCAAGACCGTCGCCACTATGACCAGATCTTTGGCTCTAAGAAGACTGTCAAGTGGAAGTTCAAGCGGTTCTACCTTGCATACCGCCTCTTCCGATTTCTTAGCGTTTGGGGCTATAAGGACGCGAAGACTTCTCGAAAACAGAGGCACGGATTCTGGAACTGCCTATGGATCTGTTGCGGGATGCTAACCAGCGCCAAGGGTATTCCAGAGCGATGCTCTGTAGCCTCCATCAGCGACGGCTTTGATGCATTTGAGTCGAGAACGCAAGTCGGCCGTCACGCGAGAAAGATCATCAGGCAGCTGACGGCGGCCGTTTGGCGTGCCTATCGTAAGGGGCGAGCGAAGGACCGCGAACATTGGACTCCCAACAACTTCTTTAAGGAGAAGTACGGAAACGAATGCCTCAAGCGGTGGGTCTCGCCCGCGATAAAGAAAGATGTCGCCTCACTGGCGAAGTATCTTCTCAAGTGATGGTCCGGCGAGAACATGACGAAGGTCGTAGGCAAATCAGAACGCCGAGCGGGTTGTGCTTCTCATGATGGGGGCGGAAGAAAGGTGTCAGCAATCGCTTCGGCGTGTCTTGGGGCCCTTGCGAACAAAGCGTGCTCTCCGGGCCTAATCACTAGACCATCTGGGCGCAACAGCATTTCTCGCGAAACGGACGCCCGCGCTGCACACAACGACGCAAGGCCGTCAAGTCCGCATCGCTCTGTGGCTGGTTGACGTGCTCGACCCAACTCGGCCAACGTGGTACGGGCTAAGGCGTCAACAGCGGTTTTTCCTCCGCCGTGCCGTTCTTCCAGCGATGGTTTCTGTCAAGGAGTGCGGCCCGCGACACCGGTCGCTCGGCCGCCCCGGAAGGCATTACACGTCCGCGGCAGCGTGCCGGTCGAGCCAGTCGTGCAGGTCGTCGAGGGATTGGAACCGTAGGAGGGCTTTGGCCAGTTTCTCCAGGGCTGCGGCGGGCAATGCATACACGCGGTCCTCGTCGTCCTGCGGCAGAGTGCCACAAACCTCGGCCAACAGCGACAACACGATGCTGGTCCTGCCGCGGGCTTCCGCAAAGCGTTCGACGGACGTAATGTACGGCATCTTTCGTGTCTCCTCAAACTCGACGATTTCTCGCGTAAGTTGTTTTTCCAGGTCGACCCGCAGGTGCATCATCCAGTCCAATAGCCCGAAGATGTCGCGGATTTGATTTTCATTATAGCCTAGCTCGTACAATCCGAGTACCAGGTTTCGCTTGGCCCGATACCGGCCTTCCGGGTCGCCGGCCGTCCGGAGGGCCTCGATCTGAGCACGGGCCACCAGCACCGGCAGCGAGGCATCGTCTCGCCAGTCCGAGTCCAAGCGGTCGATGAGCTTACAGACCGGGAACTTCAGGCGGTACACGAATGGCCCGACCTGGAACAGGTCCTCGTCCGGTGCCCAGCCGCGCCGCAGATCGGCCAGGACCGCAAGCGTCAGCACGCGCCGCTGGCAGATCCAATAGATGCCCGCGTTGTACAGTGAAATCCGGGAGGCAAACGCTTCCTCGTACGACGACTGGATCTCCAGATGCACGAGGATCCACTGTTCCTGTCCGCTCAGCAACCGGACTTTGACCAACACATCCACCTGGCGGTTCCGCTTGCCGGCTTGGCCGATCACCTGACTGAGTTCCTTGTCGCACCACTCCGGCTCGTGCGTCCAGTCGATCGCGGCGTAAACCAGCGGAAAGTACTTGGCCAGGAATTCGCGCAAGAAACGACGCAGGGCCTCTTTCCAGGCACCGTCGTAATCGCTGTCCTGATCCTGATCGAACGCGGCAAGTTCATCGGTCATAGCTTGCCGTGATATGCCAGCCGGCAGTGTCTGTCAAGGCGAGATCCGAGTGAAAACGGCGTCGGGAACCGTTTCTGCCCTTCTTGGGGCGCGACCAGCGAATTCAGGAGTCCGAACCGTGACGACAATGGAAGGACTCGTTGATCGCCAGCGTGATGCACTGTTGAGGGCAACAAGACGGGACTGGTCTGATTTCACGGCCAATATCGGCCGCCTACGGCGTGCGTGGACCCACGAAGACTCCGATCGATTCTGACTGTAATGGGCGAACCGGGACGTTGACAACGCCCGTGCCGCGACTTGAGTGGTGTGCGGCCTCAACGATGCGCTGCCCCGCTCCTCGGTCGCCGTTGGGCTCCGCCGGACACGGGGACGGCATCTTCGTCGCGGGCCAGATCGCTGACGCTCTTTCCCATTGCGGCCAGGACCCGAACCAGAGTCTGGTAGGTGGGCGGTAACTGGCCGCTTTCCAGACGCGAGATCGTCACCCGAGCCACCCCGGCGGATCGGGCGACGGCCTCCTGAGTCAGACCCATTTCCCGTCTCAGTTGCCGCAATCGCCCAGCGATCCGCCGCGCGGATCGGACTGCTTGATTGGCCAAGTGCTGTCTGTAGACGGGGTCCGCGACACAACGGATGCGGTCCCAAGGGATCTCTGCGATGCCGTCCGCGACGGGGATCTCCAGGACCTCTTGGGTCTCGCCAATACGGAGATGATCCCAGCTTGCCGCGTTGGACGAATCCAACAACGCCTCGACCGGTACCTCGAAACGATCGCCGTTGCGAAACGAAACCGTCAGCAGGCCGCCATGACGATCATAGCGGCACGCCGACAGTTGCATGGCAGAACGAGTCCATAACTTCATCTTCGACTCCCGTCAGGGGTTCAGCGCGTGCTATTGCGCCGCCAGCAGATCGGTGTAACTGAAAGGCCACGCGATGACCAATCGAGGCTACAGCTTGGTGCCGTGCTGAAACCACGCGAACCTGTTGGGGTGAGTTGACAACGCCCGCACGCCGCCGTGACAATATCTGCCAGATCGGCGTGCCGTCCGTCAGAGCGTCTCTGACAGGGCGCACGCCATGACCCCGAGGAGCCCCTGCCATGTCTCACCGTCCCACTTGCCACGCCCCGTCGCTGACCCGCCGTGAAATGCTCCGCAACACCGCTTTGGCCGGATTCGGCATTTGGACCGTTTCCGCCGCCGCACGCGGCGCGGAGAACCGCTCGCCTAACGAAAAATTGAACATTGCCGGCATCGGCGTGGGAGGGCAGGGCGCCTGGAACATCGGCAATTGTGCCGGCGAGAACGTCGTCGCCCTGTGCGATGTGGACGAGCGCCGGGCGAAAGGCAGTTTCGAAAGATTCCCCCAGGCCAAGAAGTACCGCGATTTTCGCAAGCTGCTGGACGAGATGGGCAATCAGATCGACGCCGTGC
>CAYPGE010000527.1:0-5386 GCA_964409865.1 uncultured Pirellulaceae bacterium | reverse complement strand
GCGCCCATGATCGTCAGGTGTCCGCCGGCCGAGGAGCCCATGATGCCGATGCGGTCGGGATCGAGCCCCTTCGCCGCTGCCTGGCTGCGGACGATTCGGACGGCGCGCTGCAGATCCTGCCACGCCGTCGTGTGCTTGGCCAACTCACCCAGCGGACGCGGCGTGCGGTATTTCATGGTCACAACCGTCATGCCCTTTTCGTTCAGGTAACGCCGCGCCGGCGCGACTTCAAATCCGTCCGGACCGTTGCCATTGTAGCCGCCGCCCGAGTAGATGATCTGGATCGCCTTCGTCTTGAGTTCCTTCGGCATGTGCCACTCGAGATAAGGCAGGCACTGGTTCGTCTGCACATCCGGCGTCTGGCCTTCCGGCCAGACCGGCTCCTTGCTGTACTGGCCGCGCGCATCGTCGTTCGGATAGCGGGCCATCAGATCGACTTCCGCGCCGAGACGCCCGTCAAAATTCATCTGGCGGAAGTACTCGGCGATACGGTCGAGCCAGTGGTCGTAGGCGGTGCCGTCCTCACCCTTGCTCGGGTCGCCCATGAAACCGTGGGGACGGTCCGCGAAGAGGTGGATCTCGGCCGGGATTTTCATCCTGCGAAGCTGGCGGTAGATCTGTGTGGAACCGTTCGGCGAATAGATGTCCGCCCCTCCGTGGAAGAGCGCCATCGGACACGTCTTCGCGTCGAACTTGAACACGTCCGAGAGCTTGACGTCGATCGCGTCGCCCTCGCGCGTGTTGGGGCCGGTCAGTCCATCCGTAAGCGCATAGGCGGTGAAGATCGGCACCGCCCAGTTGACGTGGCACGGAAGCTGGTCGAGTCCGTCGACCGGCCCGTACGCCGGTGTGAGCGCGCTCGTCGCGAGCAAGACCGTCAGGTGCGAGCCCGCGGAGAACCCGAACGCGCCGATCTTCTCCGGGTCGAACCCGCGCTTCTTCGCGTCGTTGCGGACGAGACGGACGGCGCGTTGCCCATCCTCCCACGCGCTCTGGTAGATCGGCAACCCTTGCGGACGCGGCGTACGGTAGGTGAGGCTGGCGCAAACGAACCCCAGTTCGGTGAACTTCTTCGCGGCCTGGTCAATCCACACCCCGTCGCAACAACTTTGATAACCGCCGCCTGAAATGAGCAACATGCATCCGCCGTTTTTCTCCGCTGGCGTCTCGTACCAGTCGAGATACGGCATCGCATGGTCCGCCGCCTTGAATCCTGGAGCCTTCACCTCCTGGGTGGTCGCCGCGATCTGACTGGTCTGGAAATCCGGGATCTTCCCTTCCGGCCACAGCGAGACCCGCTCCTCGGCGAACGCCTGAACGGCGACCAACAACCAAAAACAAAGAGCTAGAATTCTCTTCATCGTATTGCTCCCTTCATAACCCCTCAGTCCTGGGTGCATCTGGATCGTAGTATTCATAAGGAGTCGGCTCATGGAAAGGTCGATAGGGCAAATCGTAACCGGAAATTCTCTTGATGCAAACCATGGCCGCATCAACCATAACGAAAGGGGACATCCAGATTTTACTCTTGTCCGGTTTTGGCGAACTTGGTGAACTCCTCCAGGTAATGGGTTTTCTGGGGTGCAATTTCGAGCAGAAGCGGTTGGTGGGGAGGAGAAGGTCATGGCCAGAAGCCCGCGCCGAGATCTGGTGGAGGCAACTGAAGTCGGCGTATATCATTGTGTGCAGCGGGCAGTGCGCCGAGCATGGCTTTGTGGTCAGGACCCGGTGACGGGCAAGAACTTCGATCACCGTAACGTCTGGATTCAGGAGCGGTTAGCGTTTCTTGCCGGACAGTTCTCCATCGACATCTGCGCGATGGCAATTATGAGCAATCATATTCACCTGATAGTCCGAAATCAGCCGAACAAGCGGGGGCAGATTCCTGCGGAGTTACTGCCGATCCTGCAGCGGTTGCGGCTGTCGAGTGAGACGTGGGTCGAGACGGTGCTGAACTTCGGTCGCTGGTTTCGGCTGGCCGCCGGCCGCGTGGACAGTCTCGCTGCGGAAGCCGCCCGCCGCGGCCGCCGTTGGCTCCCGACGCCAAGGAAAGTTGGATGTCCCCTTCCACGGTTCGCGAAAGGGAAGACAATCCGCCGGGTGCAGATCGGCTGGTGCCGAACACGCCTTCGCGTCATGCACCCGTTGCCGAACCGACGTATACCGGCTACCGGCTCGTTTCCGAATGGATGATGCCTGTTCCTTTCTTTCCAGGATTGTTCCCGCGTCCCGATCTCTGTGGAGCAACCGGCACGCGGGTGGGGAGCGTGCGGGCGGGCGATCAGTAGCGTCGTCCGCCTCCACCGCCCCGGCGGCCGCCGCCGCGGTCTTCACGGGGGCGAGCTTCGTTGACCGTGATGCGGCGTCCGGCGATTTCCGTGTTGTTGATGTTCTCGATGGCCTGCTTGGCTTGGCCTTCATCGGGCATCTCGACGAAGGCGAAACCGCGAGGCCGCCCTGTTTCGCGATCTTTGATGAGGCTGACCGACGACACCTCGCCATACTGAGCGAAAGCCTGCCGCAAGTCGTCTTCTGTTGCGTTGTAGGACAAATTGCCAACGTAGATGTTCGTCACGACACCATTCCTTTGCGAAAAACCCAAGCTCGAAGATGGCGGCTTCGGGTCCTGCAGCAGGGCCGCGAAAATACCGCCTCCAATGGCCCTAGATTGTACCGTCGCGATCGGAATGAACAACGCCGCTACGGCCGTTTGCTGCGCCCTGCGGATCAAAAAACTACTTGGGGGATGGTTATTCGTCATCCATGCCGAAATTGTGTGCGAACAGTTGGGCCAGCGCCGCCAACACTTGTTCCGCATCCGGTCCATGGGCAGTCAACGTGAGTTCTCGCCCTTGTCCGGCCCCCAGCGAGAGCAGTTGTAGCACGCTGGACGCATCCGCTTCCTGGGTGTCCGAGCTGACGAGGACATGGGACTTATGACGTGCGACGGTTTCGGCGACGGCCAGCGACGGGCGGGCGTGCAGCCCGGCGGGGCGAGTGACGACAACTCGGCAAGTCGCTGTCTTGTCGAACATAACCCTACTCAGCATTTTTCTGCAGCCGGATGATTCGGACGGCCGCCACCCAAGATGGCGGATTTTGTCCTCCTGATTCTACCGAGCGGGAGCGGGGAACGATAGGTGATGCACGCATCCGCGCCAGCAACGCTAGCAAACTTTCTTGGGGATTTTCGCCCGTGCGGGGATGGTGCGGACGCGGGGAGTGATATATTGCTGGCCATTCTCGTGCGAGGCACCGGGACTGGCGCGCCAGCCCGGTTCCCTCGTGGTTCACTCCACAGCTTTTCATTGGGGGAAGGAGCCCATGGCCCGAACACGCATCCCGCTGAGCAAAGCCGACGAAAGAGCCCGGATTCTGCGAGAACGCTTGGAGATGAGCACAGCGGAAATCGGCTTGACCGTGCGCACGACCAACTGTTTGGAAGAGCGCGGCATCTTTACCGTCCGCGACTTGCTGAACTGTACGCCGGACGACCTGCTGAGCATCTCGAACTTCGGCGAAAAAACCCTGGAGGAAGTCTACAAGGCCCTGGAGGAGTTTGGCTTCCCGCGCCAACGCCGTGAGGCGGTCGCTGTGTAAGACGCGGACGAGGTCGCCGATCACGACGCGGAGGGCGCGGAAAGCGTCTGATCCGTGACACGTCATGGCGCACGCTGCGGCTCGCCCAACTGCACTTTCGGCTTCGCCGCATAGGCCTGCCAATGATCGGCGACGCGGCCTTGAACCGCGTCGCCGCGGTGCAGCACGACACGGTAACGCAGCGGCAACGGTCGGTCCGGTTCGATCGTGTAAGGCTTCTCGCCGCAAAACGCTGCCCCGGCCCAGCCATCGTTGCGGCAGTGCCACATCGTGGGATGGTTGGGGTTCAGCGGATGATCCAGAATGGCAATCCCGGACCAGCGGTCCGGCAGGATCGGACCGGATTGATCCAGCCACTCGGCCCGTTGCTGGTGGACGTTCTGCTCGTTCCGCTGGCCGCGGGCGTTGAGCATCTCGCCGCCGCCGTCGAACGGCGTCAAGCTCTGAGCGACGCGCACGGCCAAGAAGCCGAAGGTGGTCTGTTCCAGAGCGACGGGCTCCTTGCCCGCGGGACGGAACTGCAGATCGAAATCCATCAGCCGGAACCCGTCGCCGGCATGGTAAACCGTCAAGCCGCGCTCCTCGTCAAGCAGATCCGTCTCGCCGTCACGCCAGCGCGTGCGGACCACAAGCCGGCAGAAGATCGGGCCGTCCTCCAGCAAGACGATCTCCTTGTGCAGGATCAGGCCACCGCTGTCCGACCAGAAGTCGTGACCGGCCACCTTGTTGTGAGCAATCCACAGCGAGTAGTGATGCCGATGGCTGCCGGTGCGATCGTGGGCTTTGCCGAACTCCGTCAGCGAGATGCCGTCCGGACCGTTGACGGGATAGAGGAAGGGGCGACGAATGACCGGCGTACCCGTCTGTGCTGAATCCCATTGCGGCCCGACGTGGTACGTCGTCACGCTCTGGCCATCGTCCGTGACGTTCAGGACGCCGTCCAGCGGCCACTGCGGCCGGATGTGCATACGGGGGAAATAGGCCAGCGGCGTAGCCCGGTCCTGTTCGTCGAACATCCGCCAGTTTTGCGGTGGATAGGGGACCTGGATCGCGCGGCCGCGGCGGAGCACGCCGAAAACCAGCCGGTAGTTGGCCCGGCCGTTCTTGTCGCTTTGGGCGATCCACCACAACTCGCCGTGCGTCTTGACGTCCGAGGCCGCCTCGCCGGCCGCCACCTCGGTGAGGTAGCTGACGCCCGAGACCGTCGCGGGCAGGAACTGCCGCTGAGCCGCCCGAGGCTGCTCGCACGCCAGCAGCTGCACCGGCTGTTCGCGCCGGCTGCCGTCAGGCAGAACGCGGTACAATCGCAACGAGCGTTCGTCTACGGCGCCGGACCTGCCGAGTCGCTGGAGCAGGGCGTTGCAGTCGACATCGCAGGAGACGGGAACGAACTCGGCGTTGGCAGGCAGACCGCTGACCTCCACAGGTACCTCGAACCGATCGTACAGCGGGCCGGTCGAGTCGGAAGTTGCGCCGGCGGCTGAGGATGACGCGGCAGGCAGCAGAACGACAAGCAGAAGCGTGCAGCGGCGGAGGTGGAAAATCGGGGTCATGGCATCGGTCTCCTGGGTGAGCTTCATCCTACAGGAATTTGTAGCAGTGGCGACTCTGGGACGGCTGAAACCAACAGCACCTTGATCTTTCACCTAATCTTTCACCTAGTCTCCGCCGGCTCCAAGGCGGTACACCGTTGGAAGAGATTAAGAACCGCTAACAGAACCGAAATCGGAGACGGTCGGCGGTTTCGGCGGGGTCAGAGACCCGCGCCGAACGGTTTTGTTAGCGG
>CAYPGE010000526.1:0-5392 GCA_964409865.1 uncultured Pirellulaceae bacterium | reverse complement strand
CGACATTCGAGCGATCACCGGTGACCGCGCCGCTGTTGCGCATGTCGAGCAGGCGCGTCTTCCAGCCGTTCTTGATCGCCAGGTGCATCAGCGTCAGCACGGGCAGCTTGCCGCACGCCTCTTCGTGCTGCATCCATTTGACGTCCAAGTCGCAGACGGCGCGTACACAGGACGCATCCAGTTGGTCGGCGACATCCGCCGGGTAGAAGTGACTCAGGTCCGAACTGGCGATGACCAACGTCCGGTCGTCGACAAACGGAGCCAGCGCATCTGCCGCCTGCGCCGCGTCGGCTCGTCCGAACACGGCCGGAATCAACCGAAAATCCTTCAACACCGTCTGCAGGAACGGGAGCTGAACTTCCAGCGAGTGTTCCCAGGTGTCAGGCGTGTCTTCGCCGAAAGGCGGCACCTGCATCGAGGCTTGCCGCCACCACGAGGGCCGGCTCACGTCGCACTTGGGATGGCCACAAAACGGCGGCACCGCGGCCAGCTTGGCGGCCTGCGACGACAAGGGGATCTTTCCCAGCGGCGTGGTGAACGCCTCGACATCCGCCACCGACACGCCTTCAAAGTCGGCGTAATGACTGGGGGCCAATACGACGACCGTGTCGAAGTCGCCTGCCGCCACCTGCTTGTACGCGATCGCTGCGGTGGGCCCCGAGTATTCATAGCCCGCATGCGGACACACCAACCCGCGCAGCTTGCCCAGCGGCACCCGTTCCGCCTTGACCAGCAGTGTGTCCAACTGAGCGGTCAGGTCCTTGGCTGCCGCCGGATAGAACAACCCCGCCACCGCTGCCTCGCGCACCGTCTGCTTCGCCGCCGAATCCGCCTGCCCGCTGGCATCGCCACAACCACCGCCGGCGAAAACGACGAACAGCAACGCAAACCCAAGCCAGACACGCTTCATGACCAGGCCCTCCCCCTAAAGAAAGCCCAACGCGGCACCGAGTCACCTACGTTGAGCTTAGCGAAAGATCGCTTTCGATCAAGATCAGCAAATCGAGGCAGTTCGCTTCCTTGACGGGCGTAAATCGCGTTGCGTACAATGCCCATGTGGAAGCCGGGAGCCCAAGGCTGGCCTGTTTTCTGATCTTCGAAGAACTGGCGCAAACATGCCTACGATCAGTCGGTTCTACGGCATTGTCGTCTTCATGAACTACAACGATCATGCACCCCCGCACTTCCACGCGCGGTATCAGGATCAGGAAGTCAGCGTCGAAATCGCGAGCGGCATGGTTCAGGGGAAGATGTCTCGGCGTGCGCTGCAGATGCTGTTTGAATGGGCGGAGCAGCACCGGGATGAATTACTCAGAAACTGGGAGCGAGCCGCTGCGCGAGATTCACTCGAACCAATCGATCCCTTGCTGTGAAGGAGGTGTCCATGTTCCTGCGAGTCAAGAACGTCCATCACCTGCGAGCTTTTCAATTGAGGCTCGAGTTCAGCGATGACGCCGTGAAGGACGTCGACCTTGCGAACGAGTTGTATGGCAAGGTGTTCGAGCCTCTCAGGGACCCCGCATTCTTCGCTCAAGTGCGAGTCAACGAGGAAACGAACACCATCGAGTGGCCCAACGGCGCGGACTTCGCTCCGGAATTCTTGTACGAGACGGGCCAGCAGGCGAAACAGGTTGCGTGAGCTTTTGCCTCACAGAATCGCCAGCGGGTTGCGGTGTTCTTCCAGCGTGCCGCGGGTCACGCCGACGCGGTTGACGGCTTTCAGGCGGCGCCAGACTTCTTTGCCACTCAAGCGGCCGGCCAGCAGATCGCGATACAGGCGGATCGTCTCGCGAATTTCGTCGGGCTTTTCTTCCAGCAGTTCGACACGGAAGTGCCGCACGCCGGCGGCCAGCAGCGCCGGGACGACCTCGGCGCCGCTCTGCGCCACCGCGTTGTACAGCGTGTTGCGGCAGCCCACGTCGGCCTGCAACAAGTGTTCCAGACCCAGGCGATCGCGCAAACGCACTTGATGCCCGTCGCAAGGCCGGCCGCAGTTCGTGTGGTTGGTGCCGGGCGACAACAGGGCACAGAACACGCAGTGCTCCATGTGGAACAGCGGCATGTGCTGGTGAATGACGACCTCCAGCCACTGCGGCTGCGTGGCTGAAACCAAGTCCAGCAATTGGTCCCGGTTCAGATCGTACGAGGCCGTGACACGCTGCGCCCCCAGGCGGCGAAGTTCGCAGACGGTCAAATCGTTGGCGGCGTTCAGGGAAAAATCCGCGACGCAGGGGACGCCTTCCGCGGCGTAGAAGGCCAAGCCGCCCAGGTTCCGCACCAGGATGCCGTCCGCGCTGTGCCGCAGCAGCGTGCGGAACAGGCCCACTTCGTTCGGCTTCTGGATGCGGGGCGTTGCCAAGTAGATCTGCGCCTGCGCGTCGTGCGCCAGCGGCACCGCTTGGGCGTACTGGCGGATGTCCGCGAAGTCGACCTGCACGTCTCTTACGCTGCCCTCGAGGACGATCTCCAACTGGGCCAGTGTGCGGCAAAGGATGCGAAGTTGAGGGGCGTTCTTCGTAGGTTGGGACTCCGTCCCGACCGGGTCGGGACGGAGTCCCAACCTACTGGCACGCAACTGTTCCAGGACCGGCGGCGGTGCAATCCGCCGCTCGCCGGCCAAGGCGTCGCCGGCCGCGTCCAGTCGTTCCACCAGCGCATGGCGGATCTTGCCCAGCACGCTCATCGGCACCATCGGGCCGGCGACAATATCGGCTTCCAGTTTCCGCAATTCGTAGACTGTGCCGCCCAGGCGTCCCAACTTCTCCCGCAGAAACTCCGCCGTGGCCGCGTGCTGCCGCGCTGCTGCCAAGGGCTCGTCCGAAACGATCTCGCACTCCGCACCGGTCGCGCAGCGAGCCTGCACGCGGAGCGGCTCCCCCACGGCGGCGCGGACGTACAAATCAACGGGCACGCGCCGCTGTGGGTCCGCGTTGGTGTACGTCTTGCGCATCCGCCGGGCGAGTTCCGGGTCGTCGGTTTTCCAGACTTCCTGCCCCGGCCACAATTGGCTGAAATCGACGGCCCCGCGCACAAAGGTCAGTTCCACCAGGCCGCGGTCGATCGGCCCTTCCAGACGCCGTTTGCCCTGGAACACGTCCCACACGCGGCCGCCCTGCACGGGGCCGCTCAGCCGGTCGCCTTCAAAGGTGACACCGTCCCCCGCCTTGATCGCCCGTTGCAGGTCCACCTGCACGCGCTGGCCGCGGACCTGCGTCACCGCCCCCAACAAGACTCCGCGGTTGGCCGAGTTGTCGCCGGGGACCAAACGCTTGTGATCGTTCCCCAGCAGCCACCCCGGCGAGAAGCCGCGCGAGAAGGTGAGTTCCAGTTCCTCGATCTGTTTCGGCGTAAACTTGACGCCGCGGCCCGCCATCGCCGTGTCGATCGCCTGGCGATAGTGCCGAGTCACGGCGGCGACGTACTCGGCGGTTTTCAGCCGTCCTTCGATCTTGACCGCCGACACACCGATGTCGATCAATTGGGGAATCAACTCGTAGGCCGCCAAGTCCTGCGGGCTGAGCAGGTACTTGACTTGGCCCAGATCCACATCGCGGCCGTCGCAGACCAAATCGAAGGGCAGCCGGCAGGCCTGGGCGCACTGGCCGCGGTTGGCGCTGCGCCCGCCCAGCGATTCGCTGGTCAGGCATTGGCCCGAATAGGCGACGCACAACGCGCCGTGGACGAACACCTCCAACTCGACGCGGGTCCGACTGCGGATGGCGCGGATGTCGTCGATCGACAGTTCGCGGGCCAACACAATCCGCCGCACGCCCAGTTGCTCGGCCACGGCAATGCACTCGGCGCTGGTCAGGGTCATCTGCGTCGAAGCGTGAATGTCCAGGTCCGGGCACACGGCCCGGACCATCTGCAGCACGCCCAGGTCCTGGACGAGCAGGGCGTCGACGCCGGCCCCCGCGATGGTCCGGATGGCGTCTTCAACCCTCGGCAGTTCGCTGGGAAAGGCCAGCGTGTTGAGCGTCACGTAGCCCCGCAGGCCGCGGCGGTGCAGAAAGGCCATCGTCTGCGGCAGTTCTTCCACGGCAAAATTGATGGCCCGGTCCCGCGCGTTGAAGCCGATCTGCAGCCCGAAGTAGACCGCGTCGGCCCCGTTTTCGATCGCCGCCCGAATGCAATCCGCGTCCCTGGCCGGGGCCAGCAGTTCGGGCCGACGCCGCGGCGCTGCGGAGGATGTGGTGGTGATGGGGAGTGCGTCGTTGTCTGTCATCGTGCTATTCTTCTCACTTCGAGCACCCGCTTCAAGGCGGGAACGCCCCAAGGTGTGGGGAAGCCAGACGCCCGGCATTTCCCAAAATGCCAAGCTTCTTCAGCCGCGATCCGATGAATGGGGCTTTCCCGGTTCCGATGGCGATCCCCCTTTCTTGACTTCGCCTGGTCCGCCGTCTACCTTGCTTTCTGGTCGTCCCCGCGCGGCGGACGCGGCGGCACGCCATTTCACACAACGGAAGTCAGCCAAAGCGAGGACGTCCATGTACCGCACACCCGTTGGCGATCGCGTCTTGGGTCCCGCCGAGAGACGGCTGTTTGCGAAATCCCTGGAGATGATCGCTGACTATCTGCGCGAAATGGAGCTTACGATGGGCGTCAGCGTGTTTGACGACATGCAGCGAAACCAGCAGATTGCCGTGTTTCACACGATCGCCCGGGCGCTGTTGTGCGAGGACGAACCGGCTCCGGGATTAACGGCAGTGATCGAGGCTTCCGTGTGGTGCGTGTACCAGCACATGCGGGACATGCTGGAGGTCGAAATCGAGGAGCCAGCCGAGGAGAACGGCCTACCAAGCTGGCGGCAACTGGTGCTGGCCGCCAGTCGCGAGACGCAGATCACCGACGAATTGCCCCGCGAGGACTGCACAGAGAAGGCGGATTGGGAGTTCCTGGTTGACTGTCTGGAGAGCCGCGTCCTGTGGGACTACGACTGGCAGCTCGAAGACTCCATCGACTTGGCTCCGGAGGCCAGTCGGCGGCTGAAAGACGAACTGGGCATCGCCGACGACTATTTCGTAGCCGTGCCGCCTGACCCGCCGGACGCCGAAGCCGAGCGGCTGTTGCAGGCACTGATCGAATTGACCGACTCAGCGTTGTCGTCGTAAAAAAAGAAGCCCGGCCGTTCCAGGTATGCCGGGCTTCTGCTTGCGCGAAACTGCGGAGGAGTGGGGAGCAGGCACTTATACCAACTCAGACGCCAGCCAGTCCGTGTCTTCTGAGAACAGCAGGCTCTCGTCTGGGATGGATTCCTCTTTCTCCGCGTCCTCGCTGCTTGCGTCCAATGGGTCTTGTTCATCCGCGACCGGCAGGACCGCCATCCGTGCCGGATCCGAGACCAGGGCCTCGTCGCCCAACTCGGTGCTATCCGCTTCTTCCGTCGCGACGG
>CAYPGE010000525.1:0-5441 GCA_964409865.1 uncultured Pirellulaceae bacterium | reverse complement strand
CGTGCCCGAAACACCGCTCAGCGGCCGGGGCACCAAGCGTCGCCGCCCCGAGGGGGCCGCCGACGAAGAGGTCGATCGCAACATGGCCGGGATGGCGGCCGCCCGCTTGGACCGCCAGAAATCCCGCAAGACCCGCGCCCGCGTCAAGACCGAGACGACCGAGGGAGGCGAGGAAGAACGCGAAGTCGCGCCCGCGCGGCGGCCCAAGAAGCTGGTCCGCAGGCATGGGGCCAGCACGGCGGCGCCGCGCCGGGAAATGGTCACGGTGCAGTTGCCCTGCACGATCCGCAGCTTCTCCGAGGCCTCGGGCGTGGGCTCGGGCCAGGTGCTCAAGACCCTCATGGGCATGGGCATCGCCACCTTGAATATCAACGCCCAACTCGACAACGAGATGGCCCAGTTGGTGGCGGCCGAACTCGGCCTCCAATTGGAGTTCAAGCAGCCGCCGACGCTGGAGGAAAGCCTCCTGGCGGCGCTCGACGCGCCCGACGAAGATCCCGCTCGGCTGCCGCCCCGTCCGCCGGTGGTCACGTTCCTCGGACACGTCGACCACGGCAAGACGTCGCTGCTGGACCACATCATCGGCAGCAACGTCGTCGCCGGCGAGGCCGGGGGCATCACCCAGCACATCCGCGCCTATCGCATCACCAAGAACGGCCGCGCCATCGCCTTTGTCGATACGCCGGGCCATGAAGCTTTTACCGAGATGCGCGCCCGCGGGGCCAACGTCACCGATATCGTGGTCTTGGTCGTCGCCGCGGACGACGGCGTGATGCGGCAGACCGAAGAAGCGATCAGTCACGCCCGGGCGGCGGGCGTGCCGATCATCGTGGCCCTGAACAAGATGGACTTGCCCGGCGCCAATCCCGACCGCGCGCTGCAGCAACTGGCGACTCAGAACCTGCTGCCCAGCGAATGGGGCGGCGACGTGGAAGTGATCCGGACCAGCGCGACCACCGGATTGGGCATGGATGACCTGCAGGAAACGATCCTGTTGACCGCCGATCTGCACGACTACCGCGCCAACCCGGACCGCCCGGCGGTCGGCGTGTGCCTGGAGGCCGAGCAGCAGGCGGGCCGCGGCGTGATGGCGAAACTGATCGTCCGGAGGGGCACGCTGCGCGTCGGCGACGTGGTGCTCTGCGGCACCTCCTACGGCCGCGTCAAAGCCATGTACGACACGTTGGACGGCCGGCTCCGCGTGTCCGAGGCCGGGCCCTCGACGCCGGTAAATGTGGCCGGCTTCGATGAACCGCCGAACGCCGGTGACCGGTTCCACGTCTTGGACGACATCTCCCAGGCGCGCCAGATCGCCGAGCAGCGGGCCGCTCGCAACCGCGAACAGTCGCTGGCCGGCACGACGACCCGCGTGTCGTTCGAGGAGTTCCAGCGGCGGCTGGCCGAGGGCAACCTGGCCGACACGCGCGAAGTCGCGACGCTGAACCTGATCGTCCGCACCGACGTCCGCGGCTCGATCGAGGCCATCGAGAAGGAATTGACCAAGCTGGAGCATCCCGAAGTGCAGATCAAGATCCTGCACAAGGCGGTGGGCTCGATCACCGCGGCCGACGTGATGCTGGCGCACGCGTCGCAAGCCGTGGTCCTCGGCTTCAACGTCATTCCCGACGAAGCGGCGCGGACGCTGGCCGAGGAGAAGCAGGTCGAAATCCGCCGCTACGACATCATTTACAAGATGACCGACGACGTCCGAGCGACCTTGGAGGGCAAGCTCAAGCCGGAGCAGCGGATTGTGGAACTGGGCCACGCCGTCGTCAAGCGGGTATTCTCCATCAGCCGCGTGGGCGCGGTGGCCGGCTGCTACGTGGTCCGCGGCTCGATCGCCCGCGGTTGCCGAGTCCGCGTCAACCGCGACGGGCGCACGATCGGCGATTACGAGCTGGAGTCGTTGCGGCACGAGAAGGATGACGTCCGCGAAGTGCCTCGCGGGATGGAGTGCGGCATGAAACTGGTCGGGTTCAACGACGTCAAACAGGACGACGTCTTGGAGGCCTACAAAATTGAGGAGGTGGCCAGGACGCTATGAGCCGCGGACCGCGACGGGGCCGGCTCGGCGGCGATCCGCCAGCCGTCCCGGACGTCCTCCCCGTGTCTCCCGCCGCCTGCAAATCCCGGAACGAGCAGTCATGTCTTCCCGACGCGTACTGAAAGTCGCTGAGGCCATCCGCGAAGTGGTCGCCATGGCCATCCTGACCGAGTTGCAGGATCCCCGGATCCGCGACGTCACGGTCACCTACGTCGAAGTCTCGCCGGATCTGCGCTACGCCAAGGTGCACGTGTCGGTCATGGGCAGTGAAGCGAAACAGAACCTGAGTCTCCGGGGGCTGCAGAACGCGGCTGGTTTCCTGCAACAGAAAGTGGCTCGCCGCATTGAAACCCGCTACACGCCGCGGCTGACGTTCCTGCTGGACAAGGGCGTCAAACACTCCATCGAGGTCAGCCGGCTGCTCAGCGAGTTGTTGCCCCCCGAAAGCGACCATCCGGACTCGACGAGTCGCGGCCCGGAAGAAAGCCCGGAGTTGCGAGATCCCCGGCAAGTTCAGGGTCACGAGTAACCCGCGCAGAAAGTGTTTATGTCCACATTCAATCGAAGCGCGCTGATCAACACCACGTACCAGGTGCTGCTGGCAAACTACCAGCCCTGCCAGCCGCCGGCGGACCGGTCGCTATTCGAGCACTTGATGTATGCCTGTTGCCTCGAGGACGCACGGCCGGAAGCGGCGGACGAGGCCTTCGCCAAACTGCAGCAAACGTTCTTCGACTGGAACGAAGTCCGCGTGACGACGGTCAAAGAACTCTCGGAAGCCATGGCGTCGCTGCCGGCTCCCGTGGCCGCCGCGACCAGGCTGAAGCGGGCCTTGCAGCACATCTTCGAGACGCACTACTCGTTCGACATCGAAGCGCTGAAGAAGCAGAACTTGGGCAAAGCGATCAAGGATCTGCAAGGCATCCGCGGGGTGACGCCCTTCGTTGTTGACTATGTCACGCAACACGGCCTGGGCGGCCACGCCATCCCGCTGTCCGCAAGCATCATCGACTTGCTGACGGTTCTCGGCATCGTCACCGAAACCGAAGCCAGGCGGAACCGCATTCCCGGTCTGGAGCGAGCCATTCCCAAAGCCAGGGGCATCGAATTCGCTTCGCTGCTGCATCAATTTGCGGCCGACTTCGCGCTGTCGCCCAGCAGCACCAAGTTGCGGCCGATCCTGCTGCAAATCGATCCGGAGGTGAAAACGCGGCTGGCCAGACACTTGGCCAAGCCGGAGGAGCCGCCTCCACCGCCGGCCAGGTCGCGGCCGTCCAAGTCGCGGACCGCAGAACCGGCCTCCGCGGACGGCGCGCAGCCGCGCAAGGAGGAATCGGCTGCGAAGCGCAAACGCAGGGAAGTTCCGGCCGGCGAGGAGAGTTCCCAGGACAAAGACGCCTCGGCCAGCTCGGCAGCCCAGCCCGACGCCGCCTCCAAACCCTCGGCCACCAAGCAACTGTCCAAGAAGAAGCCCCGCTGATGTCTTCGCTGCTGCCCCTGTTTTGCCTGTGGACGGCGGCGGAGATCTCTCCGTCGCCGCCGCTGCCGGACCAATTCGAGGAGCCGGCGGCGCCCTTGGCTCCCAAGATCCCGCGCAGCGAGCAGGACGAGGCCAAGGTGGTCTCCGCCGCGCTGTTCGCACACGGCCGCTTGTTGCTGCAGCGCCGCGACTATGCGCGGGCCTTGCGGCGTTTCCAGCGGGCTTGGCGCTACGACCCCGAAACCGTCTCGATCCTGCCACGCATCGTTTTCCTGGCCCACCAATTGCAGCGTCCGGAGGAAGCCGTCAGGTACGCCCTGCTGGCCGTCGAACGGACGAACATGAGTCCGGCCCTGTGGCGGCAGTTGGCCGTCCAATCATCGGCGCGGCAGGAGTGGCAACCGGCGCTGACGCTGTTCGAGAAATCCTTGCAGACCGCCGGCGAGCAACCGGCCCAGCCGATCCCGAAAGACGAAGACCTGGCCACTCTGATCGTCTATCTCGAAATGGGCCGGCTGAGCCTCTTGACTCGTGACTATGCCAAGAGCGCCGAGTACTTTGCCCGCGTGCGGGATGCCATCGAGCACCCGGAACGCCTGGCGAAGAACGAAGCCGTCAAGCAGGCCCTGCTGGGAGAAGAGGCCGACCGCACGTACCGTCTGATGGCCGAAGGTTTCTTCCAGGCAGGGCGTTACGACGACGCGGAAGCCTTGTACCAGCGGGCCTACCAGGGGACGCGGGGCAAGGACCAACCGGGATTGCTCGATCTGCAACTGGCCCGCGTCGCCGCCAAACGGGGCCAGACCGATCAGGCTTTGCAGCATCTCGATGGCTACTTGGCCGCCAACAGTTCCGCCGCCGGCGGCGAGCCCTACGCACTGCTGGCCGAACTGCTCGCCGCCAAAGAGCCCGACAAAGCCAAGGTCCAAGCGCAACTGCGAGTGCGTCTGGAGAAACTCCAGGAGGGCGACGCGACGAACACCGCCCTGCTGTTCGCCCTAGCCGAACTCGACCGCCAGGCCGGGCGATTCGAGGCTGCCGAGCAGTGGTACGAACGACTGCTGGTGCTGCAGGCCGCCCCGGAAGTCTACGCGGCTTTGGCGGACATCTTCCTGCAGCAGAAACGCCCGGAGAAGTTGATCGAGTTGTGCGGAGTCGCCGTCGCCAAAGGCGCCAGCCTGGCAGAACTGGCGGCCATGCTGGCTCCGCTCGGCAAGAGCAAGGAGCAAAGCGAAGCCGCGATCGCCCGCGTCCGCCAGCAACGCGAAACCGATCCGGAACATCTTGCCGCGGGAGCCGCGATCGCCGCCGCGTTGTTGGCCTACACGCACCAGGACGCCCAGACCGCCGACGCCCTGTTCGCGCACGCCCTGAGCCGCCTGGATCCGCCGGCGCGGGCCGAGTACTTGCTGGCCTGGGGCCTTAAGCTGCTGCTGGACCGCCAATACGAGCGGGCCGTGCCGCTGTTCCGCCAAGCCCTCGCGGAGAACTTGACGGACGAACGAAAGCTGGCCGCCAATTTCTATCTGACCCGAGCGCTGGCCCTGGGAGGGCAGACCGACGAGGCGCTCCAAGTGGCCGATCAAGCCGCGGCGGCTTTCCCGGATGCGCCGCGCCTGCAGGCGCAACCCGCCTGGGTGTACTACTACGCCAAACGGCATGCGGAAGCGGAACACGCCTACCAGGCTCTGCTGGAGCGGTTCGACGACCAGCACTCCTCGCCCGACGTCCGCGATGCCATGCGCGATGCCCGGCTCATCCTCTCCAACATCTGCGTCCAACAGCAAAAGATGGAGGCGGCCGAAGAGTGGTTGGAACAGGTGCTGGACGAATTCCCGGACGACATCGGCGCCCTGAACGACTTGGGTTACCTGTGGGCCGACCAGAACAAGCACCTGCAGCGGGCCCTGGACATGG
>CAYPGE010000524.1:0-5488 GCA_964409865.1 uncultured Pirellulaceae bacterium | reverse complement strand
TCTCATCGCGGCGCGGCAAGAGATCCCCGTCGGCCAGTTCATCAATCAGGCCAAGGCCCGGCTTGCCCGGCTGCAGATTTCCGAAGACCAGCTGGCGGCTTTTTGCGGCAACCGGGAATGGGCCGAGAAGTTCTGGTTGTGGCCGGTACCCGATGAGGTCAGAGACGCGATACGGCAGGACCCGGAGTTGACGCGACTGCTGCACCTGGTGGCGCTGGAGCAGGGGGAGGTGATCACGAGTTACGCGGAAGCCGTGCAAGGCTGCGACGTTCATGTCGCGACGGTCGGGGATCCGGAGTTTCTCGACTTGATCGACAACCTGCCCGAGTTCGTCGGGCGGGCCCGCCGAGCCAACCCCGACGGGCTTTTCGTCTTGTGTGACGGCCAGGTCGGCGCTCGGCCGCGCGCGGCTGCGGTCAGGAACATCGTTGCCGAATACAAGGTCAAGGAACTCTTTGCCATCGACGAGACCGCGGTGTACGGCTGTCTTGGTCTGGGCAAGAAGGATATCGAGCGGTGGCGGAACGAAATGGAAAAGGAGCGGTCCCAGGCTCAGCAGCTCTATGACGCGCTCTGCACCGGAGCCGCGACCGGCGACCATGCCGCGGCGCGGGCCGTCTACGAAGAACTGGCGGCCCGCGTGCGGACGGAGAAGAAAGCCGAGAGGATCTCGCTCCTGCTGCGTTTCGGCGGGCGCGAGACAGGCAAGCTGAATCCGTTTCTTGAGTCCATGTCGTTGTGCCTGACAAATGTCAAGGCGGGCTTGCCTCTGGAGCGGCTTGATTTCGCGACCTGGCTCGCGCTCGGAGGCCGTTATCTGCTGAACGGGCTCATGAGCCCGGAGCAGTTTTCCGCATTCCGCAGGACGTTCGAGGAGGCGGTCAACTCGATCGCACAGAAAGCGTCCCAGGCCGTGCTGCCGCCGACCTTGATGGCAGTCGATACCGACAAGGCCCTGGCTGTCTTTCTGAAACCCCGCTTCGAAGCGAAAGAAGACAAGGAGTTCGCCCAGAAGACGGGAGGCGGGATCACGGTCGGGAAAACCGAAGGGGAAACGCGCGCGGCAACGTTGGGCCGCCGGCAGGAACGCGACCGGAAGACGCGCAAGGAGCTGATGATCAACCAGCGCCGCGCTGCCACTAACGCCCTCATCGCCGAGCAGTCGTGCAAACCGGAGGACCATCCGCTCGGCCTGAATGCCGCCTACGACAAGGCCCTGGCCGCCATCGGCGCATCACCGGGTGTTGAGCGACCGTATGAGACGAGCATCAGCCAGGGACAGTTCAGCGGGCTGCTCTACTGGACACAGGTGGCCGGTCTGCGGGCCATCGACAGCGTAATCCCCCCCACCGCCGAGTCCGAGCGTCTCCAAGAGAGACGGGCGATGCGGGGCCATCTGCTTTCTTACTTGGGAAGCGGCGTCATCGAGCCGGCGACGCACAAGGAAGCTGTCGTCAAAGACTTGATCCGCCTTGTCGAGCTTGCCGGCGAGCGACTGGCCGGCCTGGGGCTGACCCGCGACACCATGAGCGACGCGGATCGAGAAACCTTCGTGGGCATCGGCAAGGTGGGCGAGTTGTTGGATATCTCGCTGTTGCTCTCGGTCGAATACGAGATTGACTTGGCAGGCCCAAGGCAAGCAAGGGAAGTAGCAGCCAACGGACTCTTCACGTTCTTCGACCAGACGATGAACGTCCACCACTTCGACTATCTGCCGTTCCTGCTGCAGCCCGGCCTGAGCGACGGCATCCTCGAACGATGGTTCACCCGCGGCGAGAAATTCCAGTTGGCCTGCGACCGCCACCGTTGGCTCTACGGGCGAGTGCGAAAGGACATCGTCCAGCGGACGGCGTTGGCGGACAAGACGCCGGAGTATCAAAACGTTTGGTTGGGGGATGTCCGCGACGGCGAGCACCCGCATGCCTGGCGCATGGGGATCGGCGTCAACGTCGAAACAGAGCCGGAGAAGTTCTGGTTCAGCTACGCCCGCCTCCGCGACTGCGTGGCGATGATGCGCGAGTTGATGAATCTGAACCATCCTTCGACCTTGAACGGAGTCCCCGAGATCTTCCTCGATGTGCCTCCCGCCGTGTTGGACGCGGGCGAGGAAGGGACGTGCGCTAATCTCCTCAGCATCTATCCGTATGGCAACACGACCATGCTCGTCGCTCTGGAACAGGGCGCTGCGTTGGAGAGGGACGGCTACAACTTCATGCTGTGTCCTTTTCCGGAGATGCGGTACGATGCCCGTAGCGGCAGAACGTTCCTGAGGGCCAGAGACGCCTTGATGTACGCGTCGGGCGAGCGCTACCGGCGACTGCTGCTGGCCGGCGGCGTGGACGCCGGCCGGGCCGGCCGGATCGCCGCCAGGGTTCCCCCGCAGGGCGTTCTGGTCGCCATGTCGTTCGCGGAGCCACAGGAGACTCAGAGCCCCGGCGGGGAGATTCGCGACGGGGAGGCCGTGATCGCCCACGGCGCGTTTTTCCATTTCTCGCAGCCATTGCGCGGCGATATCGACCACGCCACAGTCGCCTTGATCCAACCGATCGGCGCCGAGGCGCTGACGTACTTGAAAAGCGCCGTTCCGGAGGTCCTCGCCGGGACCGCGGTGGCCGCCCCGGCCGGCTTCACGTGGAGCATGGACGACACCCGGCGCGCCGAACAGGCGGCCCTGCCAAC
This sequence comes from uncultured Pirellulaceae bacterium, assembly GCA_964409865.1. Taxonomy (GTDB): domain Bacteria; phylum Planctomycetota; class Planctomycetia; order Pirellulales; family Pirellulaceae; genus Anammoximicrobium. Next base: position 2,809 of record CAYPGE010000524.1, on the reverse strand, counting down.
GCTGGCCCAACGCCTGAACCGGCAGCCGTCGGATATCGAGGTGAGCCGCGTCGTGGAAACGCAGATCCGGAACAAACTCTGGGCCATGCTGGAGAAATATCCGTTTGTGACGGAGATCATCGAGAAACCGGAAAAGGAGTCGGGGGGCCGCGGCTCCGAGGTGCTGCCGATTCTGAGCAGAACCAGCCGCGACCAGGGCGTCCTCAAGTTTTACGGCAGCCAGAAGGCTACCGCGGAACAGATCCAGAAAGAGATCCGAGCGGCTCTCGATGGCAGCCCCCCGGCGGATGCGTCCGAAGGGATGCTCAACCTGCACCGCTTGGCAAGTCTCATTTACGCGACCTCGAAGAAGGACAACGTCGTCGTCCAAGGGCTCGTGCATTCGCACATCCGCATGCTCTACACGCACCGCTTTCTGGAGAACATCGTTTCCAGGAGAGCCAGACGCGGGCAATCCACGTCTCTGGACTTTGACCCCCAAACGCGGCTGTTCGGGTATTTTCGTTACATCCTCAGCCGGGGCGCGGACGAGGAGTTTCGCAGTCCCCAAAGCACCTCCCACCGGATCTGCGTCATCAGCGGCGAGGCCATCGGCAACGCCGCCCGTCCGGGAAGCACTCTGGATGTCTTCCGTGAGGAAATTGTCAATCCCGAGTTCCGGGAACCGCTGCGGCGCGCACTGGAGACCGCGTTTTACGAAGCGATGGCCGCCCGGCGGCGCTACTTGCGCGCGCATTGGCCGCGAGTGTTGCGGGAGTACCTGGTGGTCAACCAGCGCTTCGGGAACCGATTACAGGACCATCTCGCTTCCTTCCTGCGCGGTCGATGCGGCGCCCTGGCGGAGAAGTTCACCGAGGCGCATGGCGAGTGGGCGGCGGCGCGGGGACGATTAGAGGCGTTTCTGAGCGGCTGGGTGGAAGGGTTATTCGGCCTGGATGACCAAGGCAGGGACTTCCTGGCCGCCTTGGCAGCCGACTACGGACAGATGGCCACGCCGCTGGTCCAATTCCTGGGTTCCTATTTGGAGACGGCCGGGCAGTTGCCTCTGGACATCCACTACGCCATGGACGACGGCATGCCGATGTACCTGGGGGACGACAAGAGAAATTATCGCTATGTCGTCGCCCGTGATGAGCAGGGCAACATCCGCATCGATGACTGGGGCAATCTGACGCTGCTGCCCCTGGCGGATTCGCACGGGATGCCGACGGCCGTCGAGTTGTTCGACAGGGACGGCAAGGCGATTCCGCGAACGGGACCGGACGGCAAGGCTGCGCCGATCGCGGTTTTCGAGACGGCCGGCGGCGAGGTTCGAGAGAGGGAACTTTATGACCGGGACGTTTCGAAAATGAGCGAGTCGCGGCGCGCGAAGTTCCGCGTCTCATGCCTGTTAGGCATGATTATTGAGTTCAACCCCGGCGCGGGCCTTTGGCGGTTGTACGATCTGGAGTTACAGAAGTTGGATCCCTGCAGGGGCGGGGAGGGCGTGCTGGGAATCTTCAGGCCGCTCGGCGAGCGGGCAAAGCAATTCAAAGAGGCGGGCTTCTTCCCTCGTTCTTTCCTCCGTGAAGTTTCTCCCAAGACCACTCCCGGCCCTACCGTCGCGTATCACGGGCTGGGCGACGCTCTGTTCACCGAGAAAGCGGCCGCCGAGCCCGGCACGTTGGCAAGTTTCGTTGAGTACGGCGCGGCTCGGGCGCGAGAGGACTTGAACCAAGACGCGAAATACGCTTTCCGTCCAGACGACATGGGACTCGTCTTGAGCTACGCGGCCGCAGAAAGTCTGTTTGCGTCAAACGACAAGAACCGGGAAACGGCGCAGTCCCTGAGCCGCGAGGAGGTGTGCCGCGCGGTGGATGCGTTTCTGTCTCAGCAGCCGCTGGCCGGCGTTCTCCGGGATCGGCTCGAACTGGCGGAAGGCGTTCAACTCACGGCTCTGCTGTCCAGCCCTTCCTACCGCGAGACGATCGCCTCCCTGGTCTACCGGTGCCTCCAGAGGGGCGAGGAGGGGATGGCGATGCGTGTGGCCGCGGAACCCCTGGACGACGCCCAGGCCGAGACCTTGCTGGGCAACTGGAAAAGCTGTGGCCTCATTTTTGAAGGCAGCGAAACCGCTTTTGCCGACACGGTCGCGGCCTTCCAAATGGATGCCGACCGTCATTTCGGCCAGAGCCGAGGGCTGAACTTTCTTGGCGTCCGCAAGGATTGGCTCACGCCTGATGGGAAGGCGGCCAAGGAGGCGTTGGTCGTAGACGCCGGAGGTCCGGTGCGGAAAGTGGTTTTTGCCACTCCCGTCCGCCTGCAAGCGGCGGGCATTTTTGGCCTGGACACGGCAACGGAACGAGAAACGCACCACGCGCTTTCGGACTTGTTCGAAACCGCGGGGGTTCCCGTCATCAACCCCTCTGCGGTTGCTGCGAGGCTCGACTCAAAGTCGCTGACGCATGCCTGCTGCGCCGGCGTTGTCGATCAACCGCTCCACCAGCGGATTGATTTCGGACTGCAGGCGGAAGCATCCACGCGCAAAACGTCCCTGGAGGTTCTTATCCGCGCGGTGCTCGACAAACGCGGTGTCGCGGTCAAGGGAGCCAAGACGGTCAGCTTGGTGATCAAACCCGACTACGGGACCGAAGGCCGTCTCGTTCGATCGTTCCGCCTTCCGCTGGCGGACGGGAAGATCTGCGAAGGCCAGGAGTTTTCGGCGGCGATGCAACACTTGGAGGCCATTCGGCAGACAGGCCTGGAGGCGGTCGCAGAGGAAGAGCGAGGCAATGTTACCTACGACGGCGGCAAACGCGTGGTCGTACGG
>CAYPGE010000523.1:0-5500 GCA_964409865.1 uncultured Pirellulaceae bacterium | reverse complement strand
ATAGACATGAAGAAAATCAATACGATTCGCCTGGCCTTGATCGGCACCGGCGGCCGGGGCAGCGGCGCCGTGATCAACGCCTTCGACTCGCCCAACGGCCCTTGCAAGCTGGTTGCCATGGCCGACATCTTCCCCGAGCGGTTGGAAGGGTCGCACAAGGCGCTGAGCGTCCAGCATGCCGACAAGGTCGACGTGCCGCCGGAGCGCCGCTTCGTGGGCTTCGACGCCTACAAGAAGGCCATCGACTGCCTGCGCCCCGGCATCGACATCGCCCTGCTGACCACCTATCCGGCGTTCCGCCCGGTACACCTCGACTATGCAGTCTCCAAGGGCGTCAACGTGTTCATGGAGAAGTCGTTTGCCGTCGATCCGGTCGGCGTGCGTCGCGTGGTCAAGGCCGGCGAGGAAGCGAACAAGAAGAACCTGAAAATCGCCGCCGGCCTGATGTGCCGCCACTCGGTGAACCGGCAGGAGCTGATCAAGCGGATCCGCGACGGCGAGCTGGGGCCGGTCCAGCTGATCCGCGCCTACCGGATGGAGCCGTGCGGGGGCATGTCACCCAATCGCCCGGCCGGGATGAAGGAACTGATCTGGCAGATCCGCAACCGGACGCACGTCCTCTGGGTGTCCGGCGGTCTGTGGGCGGAGATGGACATTCACCAGATCGACGAGATCTGCTGGCTGATGGACGACCACTATCCCGTCACCGCCCACGGCATCTGCGGCCGGGCGGCCAACAGCAAGGACGCCGGCCAGGGCTTGGATTCCTTCTCCGTGGAGTACACGTTCGCCGACGGCGCCAAGGCCTACGACGTGGTCCGCTACATTCCCAACTGCTATAACGAATTCGCGACCTTCGTCCATGGCACCCAGCGCGCGGCCCAGTTCTCCGGAAATGTCCATTCGGGCACGTGCGCCATCTACAAGGATCAGCGCTGCGTTCCCGTCAAGGTTGCCGCCAAATACAATCGCGCGACCGGGCAATACGACTATTCCGAGGAGGGCGGGAATCGCGACGACATCCTTTGGCGCTCGCCCAAGGAGACGTACACCTGCTGGCAGGCCGAGTGGAACGTGCTCTTGAATTCCATCCGCAAGGACCTGCCGCAGAACGAGGCCCAGCGCGCCGCCTACTCGAACTTGACGGGCCTGATGGGCCGTGCGGCCATGCACATGGGCCGCGTGATCACCTGGGACGAGATGCTCAAGTCGAACTTCGAACTGTGTCCGAACATCGACACGATGACCGAAGACAGCCCGCCGCCGGTCCAGCCCGACGCCAACGGCTACTACCCCGTGCCGATCCCCGGCCAGTGGGTCGAAGTGTAAACGCCTCGGGCGGCGAGGGACCACGCCTGCCGGAATGCGGCTAGGCGGCTGTCACTCACGGGATCGGAGGGCATCAGCATTCCTTCGAAACCGCTCTAATCGCCGAATCCGCTGGATGCGGATCTCGCGAGTCCGTTTCTGGATAGCGCTCACATTCGTGCAAAAAGTCCAGTACGAGCTGATTGTGAAGGGAAGCGATTCCTGGGGACAGAGACAATTCTGGGTGTTCTTCTCACGGCCGCACCAGTTTCACCACGAAGGCGTCTGCGGTTCCGCCGCCGAACTTGGTTTGCAGTGCCGCCGGCGTGACCGGGAAATCGGGCGAGGACGTATGGCCGACCAGGTAAAGCGTGCCGTCGGGGCCGAAGGAGATGCTGCGGACCATGTCGTCGCCGCTGCCGCCCAGGTACGTGGCGTACAGGAGTTTCGCGCCGTCGGGGCTGAAGACCGCTACCAATCCATCCTCCTTGCCGCCGCCGTAGGTCGTCTGCAAGGCGTCGGGCGTGACCGGGAAATCAGGCGCGCCGGTGTTGCCTACGACCCAGATGTTGCCCTGGGCGTCGACGGTGGGCATGAGGAGATTGTCCGTGCCGGAGCCGCCCAGCAGCGTCGAGAAGACGAACCGCGTGCCATCGGGCGAGAGTTTCACCAGCAATCCGTCGCCCGAACCGTTGAGCTGACGTTGGTACGCACCGGGCGTGGCCGGGAAATCGCGAGAACCACAGTAGCCGGCCAGGAGCATCGAGCCGTCGGGGTCGAGCCAGGGCCGGTGTTCGGAAAACTCCTGCCCGCTGCCGCCCAAGTACGTGGCGTAGAGAATCCGGCTGGCGCCGGGCGCGAGCTTGGCGAAGTAGCTGTCCGACTGGCCGCCCGCTCGAGGCTGCGCGGCACCGGGCGTGACGGGAAAGTCGTTCGACCTGGCATGACCGGCCACGTAGATGTTCCCCGCTGCGTCGAGTCGGACGCCCATGATCGCGTCGTCCTCGCCGCTGCCTCCCAACAACGTGCCGAAGACCAGTCCCGAACCGTCGGCCTTGAGCTTGACGATGGTCGAGTCGCGCGGGCCGTTCAAGTGAGGCTGGAAGACGCCGGGCGTGGTAGGGAAGTTCGGCGAGTTGCTTGTCCCCACGACGTACACGCAGTCTTGCTCGTCGAGCGTCAGACCGCCGCGGGGGGAATCGTCGCCTGAGCCGCCGACGTAAGTACACCAGGTCAGCCGCAGCAAGTCGGGCGAGAGCTTGGCCACCAGCATTTCGGATTGCCCGCCGCGGAACTTGGGCTGGAAACAGCCGCGGGTGGTGGGGGCGTCGGGCGATCGCGTGGCGGTGGCGATGACGACGTTCCCCTGGCTGTCCAGGGCCATGCCGTACACGTTCCGCTCCTGTTTTGAGCCGCCGAAATAGGTCGCGGCGAGGACCCGGCTCCCATCGGAACTGAGCCGGGCCAGATAGCAGTCGCCACCGTAGACGCCCCCGTGTCCGAGGTGCGGGTCATCGCTGGCGTACTTCGGCTGCAGCGCGCCCGGCGTGATGGGCATGGTCTCGGAGTTCGTCTGGGCGCCGACCAGCGCTGAGCCGTCACGAGACACGATCACCTCCCGGGCTTCGTCCCACTCCGGGCCGCCCAGGAACGTCGCATAGGCGATCCGGTGTCGCACCTTTGCGCCGCCGTCGGCTGCGGACAACTCGTGGGGAGCGAAACAGAGAAGCAGAAGCAGGCAGAGGCTTGCGAGCGGTTTCATCGCGAGGTCCTTTCCGAAATGGTTGAGCGATCCGGATCGTCTCAGTACGGAGTATCCACAAACCGGCTGATCAATTGTAGCTGCAACTGGGCGTCGCGGACCTGGGGCAGGCCTTCCAGCGAATCGGCTAGAAAGCGATGTTGCACTCTTTCCGTAACACGGTACTGGCCGGGGCGGGCGAGGACGAGGCGGAAGCGCAGCGGCGAGCGTCACGATCTCCCGGACGAGCCGGGGGCATTGCTGGCGATCGCTATAGAGATTCGAATCCTCCTGTGCTATGCTTTGGGGCTGAAGGGTTGGGGAAGTCGGCCGGCGAAACACGGGGTTTCTTTCGGCCGCCCCGCAGCACGCGGATGCGTTCCGCTTGCGTACAAAATGCCTCGGATTCGAACCTGCCACCGCCCAGGAGATGACCACATGACTGGTTGCCGATTCGCCGGAGCGACATCCTCGCCGTGCGTCTTCCTGCTGTGGATGCCCATGTTCCTTTCGGTCGCGGCGGCCGTCGGCGCCGAGACGCCGAAGGGAAAAACGTCCGGCGTGATTTCGGACCAGTCATTTGCTGTGCCGGCCATCGTTTTCGATCGCGGGAATGCCGCCGTGTTCACTGACCGCTGGGCGGATGCCGAGCCGATGATCGCCAACGGGGGGCAGAGTCCGATTGTGGCCGAGTTCGATATCGAATTCCCGGTCTGCGGCGATTACACCATGCACGTGCTGTATGCCGCGGCCGTCGCAAGGCCGGTCGAACTGCACCTGGACGGAAAGCCGATCGGCAACTGCTGTTCTGGCACGACCGGCACATGGAACACGAGCGGCGCCAAGTGGGAGGAAGCCGGCAAGCTGCCGATCGCCGTCGGCAAGCACACGATCAAGCTGCAGCGGGAAGGCGCGTTTCCGCACATCGTCAGTTTGCGGTTCGATGCGCCGGTGCCCCTGCCGCCGGAATGGACGCCCAAGCTGCCTCCGCCGCGCAAAGCAGGCAGCCACGCGCCCGCCGTACCGCTGCGGGAATACGTGGCCGAGGTCAACGCAGCGGCTCTGCGTCTGGCGATCGAAGACCTGGCAACCACCTTCGGCCCACGTTATCCACGAGGCCCGGAATTCCTGCGGCGATTGGCCGAGTTGGAATCGCAAGTCCAACCGCTGGCGGAACAGGGCGCGCAGCGCGACGGCCAGCAGCAGGAAGCCTGGACGCAGCTCCAGCAGCAACTGACGGCGTTGCGGGACGAAGCGTTGCTGGCCAACCCGCTGCTGGACTTCGACCGCTTGCTGTTGGTCAAACGGGCCAACGGCGCCCCGGAACTGGGCCTGCCGCGGAACTGGCAAAGCAACTCGTCGCTGGCCAAGACCGGCTACGACGACGAGATCGCCGTGCTGTCGCCGGTCCGTCCGGACGGGCAACTGACGACGCTCTTCAAGCCCGACGGCGGCCGGTTCGTGGGCGATGTGGACCTGGATTTTGATGCCGGCAAGCTGCTGTTCTCCATGCCCGGCGACAACCATCGCTGGCAGGTGTTCGAGATCCAAGCCGACGGCACGGGGCTGCGGCAGTTGACGGGCCAACAGCCGGATGTGGACAGCTACGACGCCTGCTATCTGCCCGACGGCCGGATCATGTTCACCTCGTCGGCTTGCTTCGTCGGGGTGCCCTGCGTGTACGGCGGCTCGCACGTCACGGTGCTGTACAGCATGGACGCGGACGGCAAGAACATCCGCCAGCTGTGCTTCGACCAGGAACACGATTGGTGCCCCACGGTGCTGAACAACGGCCGCGTGCTGTACACCCGCTGGGAATACACCGACACGCCGCACTCCAATACGCGGCTGTTGTTCCACATGAATCCGGACGGCACCGAGCAGCTGGAGTACCTGGGCAGCAACTCGTATTGGCCCAATTCGTTTTTCTACGCGCGTCCGATTCCGCGGCACCCGACGAAGGTCATCTCCGTGATCGGCGGCCATCACGACAATCCGCGGATGGGCGAATTGGTGTTGTTCGACCCGGCGCGAGGACGCTTTGAGGCGACGGGGGCGGTACAGCGGATTCCGGGGCACGGGAAGCCGGTCGAGGCCATCATCCGCGACGGTCTGACCAGCAGCAGCTGGCCCAAGTTCCTGCACCCCTATCCGTTGAGCGACAAGTATCTCCTGGTGTCCTGCAAGCCGACGCCGCAGTCGCTGTGGGGCATCTACCTGGTCGACATCTTCGACAATTTCGTACCGTTGAAGCAAATGCCGGATGACGCGCTGCTGGAGCCCATCCCGTTACGCCCGACGCCGCGGCCGCCCGTGATTCCGCCGAAGATCGACCTCCGCCGCAAGGACGCCGTGGTCTACATCCCGGATATCTACATCGGCGACGGGCTGAAAGGCGTGCCGCGCGGCACGGTCAAGCAGTTGCGGATTTTTACTTATCATTTCGCCTAC
>CAYPGE010000522.1:0-5541 GCA_964409865.1 uncultured Pirellulaceae bacterium | reverse complement strand
CGCCGGGGACGTACACGGTGAGCGAAGTGCTGCCGTCCGGTTGGACGCAGAGCTATCCGGCATCGGGGACGTACACGGTGACGGTGGGGTCGGGTGAGGTGGACGACGGCAACGATTTTGGGAACTTCCGGAACGCGACCAAGAGCGGGATGAAGTTCCACGACCTGAACCGCGATGGTTTGAACGACAGCGAGCCGGGTCTGGAGGGCTGGACGATCAACTTGACTGGCTCGGACGGCATGGGGAACGCCGTGAGCGAGGCGACGACGACGGACGAGAGCGGCCACTATTCGTTTAGCGTGCCGCCCGGCTCGTACACCGTGTACGAGACACTGCAGGCAAACTGGGTCCAGATGGCTCCCCAGGCAGGCGCCGGCATCGTCGCAGCTCCCAACGGCACGTTGGGGTACTCCGTGACGTTGACGTCCGGACAAATGGATGACGGCAACGACTTCGGAAATGCGGCCACGCCAGCCTTTACGGGCAGCAAGTACTACGATGCCAACGAGAACGGTGGACAGGATTCCGGCGAAGCGGGCCTGCCGGGCTGGACGATCGAGTTGTACGCCGACAGGGACGACGACGGGGCCTTCGAGCCGAATGGACCGTTTGGCGTTCCGGGTGATGACGGAGATCCCGTGGCCACGGCCGTCACCGACACCAATGGGGACTACAACCTCGGTTCGCTGAGCCTTGCCAGCGGCAGGTACTTCATCCGCGAAGTCGTCAAGTCCGGCTGGAAGCAGATCAGCTCGCCCGTGTATTACACCGTCATGTTCGAGGAAGGCACCGCGTACCCCACACCCTTGGACTTTGGCAACGCCTCCTGCCTGAGCGACTTGTTCATTCCCGACGGGGATCGGGTCGTGACGTCCTATCGGGACGGGATCCTGACGATCGTGCTGTCCCAGGGCACATTCACGGTCACGCGGGTGGACGGTGAGCCATTCGACGCCTACGACGGCGACGGCGGTGTGCTGGCCGGCACGGTCAGCGTCGACAGCCGTGACGCCGACGAAGGCCAGCGCGTGGACATCCTGATTGGGGCCAGCGACTACCTGCACGACGGTGCTCATCCGACGCCGCCCGGCACCCAGTTCACGGTCAGTATTGACGGTTCGGACGGCGACGGGACGATGACGGTGCTGAACAACGTGAACGTCGACGTGGCGGGCAGTTTGGCGCTGATCATTTTCGGCACGGAGTGCGGGGAACTGATCGTGGTAGACGACGACATCGGTGGCACGTCGTCGGACGCGAAAGCGATCTACTTCGGCGAGGTGGAAGGGGTCTACAACGGCGGCGTCGACTTGACCTCGACGGGCATCAAGTACAACACGCCGATCATGGACGCCATGTTCGGAATCCCGACGATTTCCCGCGTCGAGGTCTATGCGGAGGCCGGCGACGACATTGTCCGCGTTACCGATGAGATCGTGCAGCAGAGCACGTTGGACGCCGGACTGGGGAATGACAACGTCCGCGCCGGTTCGGGGCGAGCGTACATGGCCGGCGGCGACGGCATCGATCTGCTGATCGGGGGCACGGCGGACGACATCATCTACGGCGGCATCGGCCAGGACCGGATCTATGGCGGCGCCGGGGCGGACCGGGCGTATGGAGACGCGGGCGACGACTGGATCGCCGGCGGTGCGGGCGACGACGCGCTGCTGCGCGGCGGCGATGGCAACGATCGCATCTCCGGCGGCAGCGGCCGGGACCGCTTGTACGGCGACGCCGGCCTCGACGACCTGTATCGTGACGCGGTCGACTACCTGGTCGATACCGGAGCGGGCGGCGGCGTGGTCTTCAATACGCCGCCGGATCCCGTCGAGCAGGATCTGCTGGATCTGCTCACCGAGTACTGGAACGACTACGATGCGGACGCCAAGGACACGCTCGACGAGTTGATCAATTCGATCCTGCCGTGATTGCTGCGAGGCGACAGGCGGCAAAAAGAAAAACCCCGGCCACCAAGCCGGGGTTCTTTTTTGGGCGGGGAACGATGTGGGGACACCCTGCGGCTGACTCAGCTCGTCTCGGGACCCTCCGGCACGTCGCTGGGCTTTTTCGGCACGGCGCGATTGACGACCGAACCCAGATTGTTCAGCGAAGCCATCTGCAGGTAGGTGAGTTCCAACTCGTCGGTCTTCGCCAGTTCCGCGAGCTTGTCTGCGGCCAGCGTCTTGATCCGGGCGCGGCTGGCTCCCAGGAATCCGCCCAGCTGCCGTTTTTCGCCGCCAGGGAGCGTGATCTGAGCCTGCATCGGCTCCAGCAAGTTCAGCTCCTTCAGCTTCTTGCAGAAGGCCTGCGTGCGCACGAACTGCGCTTGGTAGTCGCTCAGAAACTTGAGCATGTTCTGCAAGTACTGCGTCTGGTTTCCCTGCTCGTCGAACAAACGCTGGCCCCGTCCCTCGCGATTGCAGCCCGACCAGTCTTCGTCGATGCACAGCGTGAATTGGTTGGGCTCTTGGCCTTGGGCGAACACGAACGGGTAACGCCGCACGAAGGCTGGAATATAGTCGGCCTTCCAGGCGTTGTTCTCGTCGAGGTACAGATTCTGGGAATCCGCGACTCCCAGCACAACCACGGGAGCGACAGCTTCCTCACTGCCCGCGAAGACGATCGTGTACTCGCGAGCCGCCAACGGGACCTCGATGGCCGTCAGCGGAACCGAGTTCACCTTGGCAGCAAAGCCGAAGTCAACTCGCTCGATGCACAAATCGCGGTGAAGTTGCGAGGACACCGGGACAACCTTGTCGTAAAACAACATCTGCGTCATAGTGAAAAATCGCCTTTTCCCTCTGGGGGAACTTGAGAAAGGAACTCGCCGCCGCCCGCGGCAACCGTCCCAGGCCCAACGGGCCAGGTCCAGTGCCGGCCATCGTCCTCCGAGAGACGGAGCGGCGATACCGCCGGAGAATCACTTCCCGCGGTTGCGATGAGCATCTACGGCTGGGCCGTTTTTGTCAAGACCAGTCGTGGACGAGCGTTTCCTTTTCCGGCGGTTACGGTTGCACGGTGGGGTTCGCACCGGGCCCGGCCGGCGATCAACTGCGTGTAGAGCGTGGCTCGCCGCAACACCGGAACGCGTTTGCGAGGCCGGAATTCGCCACGTCCGCCGACTACCACCGCGGCCGTGTTTCGACTAGGATTAGGCGAACGGCGGAAGCTAAGTAAGCCGAAGCGTGGGCGAGGAGGCACGGTGTGTGATGGATTCCTCGCTGACGCATCGAGGTGCTTTGGGTAAACAGGGAAAACTCTGCCGGCCGCTCGCTGTATCGTCAACCGGCCGTTAACGATGACCCGATCTTGGGACGCAAACAAGGAGTCTACCAACATGCGGCAAATTTCTGTCACCCGAGTTTTGACGTTGTGCCTGGGGGCACTGGTGCTCTCTGCCACTACGGTCGCGGCCGCCGATTGGCCGCAATTTCGCGGGCCCGGCGGGCGCGGGCAGTCCAGCGCGACGGGATTGCCGGCCCAGTGGAGTGCGGAGACGAACATCGTCTGGAAAGCAAACCTGCCGGGGCCGGGAGCTTCCAGCCCTGTCACGTTCGGCGACAAGATTTTCTTGACGTGCTACAGCGGCTACGGCATGGAGGAAGACAGTACCGGAGATATCAGTCAGCTGAAACGGCATCTGCTGTGCCTGAGCCAAGCGGATGGCAAGGTGCTTTGGAATGCCGTCCAGCCGTCCACGCAGGAAGAAGGCGCCTACCAAGGCTTCACCGCGCTCCACGGATATGCCTCCAGCACGCCGGCCGTGGACGCCGAAGCGATTTACGTATTTTTCGGGGCCACGGGAGCAGCCGCCTATTCGCACGACGGCCAGCCGTTGTGGCTCACCTCGTGCGGCACGAAGACGCACGAGTGGGGATCGGCGACTTCGCCCGTGCTCCACGAGAACCTGGTCCTCATCAATGCCAGCGTCGAGAGCCGGTCGTTGATCGCCTTGGACAAGAAGACGGGCCAGGAAGTTTGGCGCCAGGGCGGCATGGACATGTCCTGGAACACGCCGGCCTTGGTCAAGACCAGCGGCGGCTGGGAGCTGGTGGTGCAAGTCAAGAGCAAGATCCTGGGCTTTGACCCCGCCACGGGCAATCCCCTGTGGACTTGCCAGGGCGTCGAGGACTATGTGTGTCCGAGCGTCGTTGCGGAAGGCGACGTCGTGTACGTCATTGGCGGGCGCCAGGCCAGGGCGATTGCGGTCCGCGCCGGCGGCCGCGGCGACGTCACCGAGACGCACAAGTTGTGGGAGGTGAGGAAAGGCTCGAACGTCTCCTCGCCCGTGGTTCACGACGGACATTTGTACTGGGCGCACGAGGGTCGCGGCTCGGTCTATTGCGTCGATGCCAAGACCGGTGAAGGCGGGTACGAAGAGCGCCTGAATCCGCGGCCCGGGCGCATCTACGCCTCGCCGCTGGCGGCCGACGGCAAGCTGTACTACGTCAGCCGCGACGCGGGCGTGTTCGTGCTGGCGGCCAGGCCCGAGTTCGAACTGCTGGCGCACAACAAGATCGACACCGACGCCAGCATCTTCAACGGATCGCCGGCCGTCGCGGGCGGGCGATTGCTGTTGCGCAGCGACCGCGCCTTGTATTGCATCGGCAAGTGAGTTCTGTTCCGGTTGGGAGCCCTGGCGATGCCGCCCCATCATTCTGCCACCATCATTCTGCCATCCCGGATTCTGTCATTCTCGGCCGCGAGTCTCGGACACCGCAAATTGAACCTGCGGAAATCCGGCCAGACGCGTGACGTCGTAGACATCGATGACGTGTCCCAGCGGCACGTCCGAATCCGGGTGCAGGATCACCGGCGCGTCGGCTTTCACGCGGGCGATCGTGGCCAGCGTGTCCCGCACCTCGGTCAGGCCGGCCAGCGATTGGCCGTTGATCTGCCAGGCGGGTTGGTCGCCGCGCCAAAGGATGCGGACCACGACTTCGTCAAAATCCTCCTCCGGCGGCGGTGTTTCCTGGGGGCTGCCCGCGCCGCTGCGGTGCGGCGCCGAGACGTTGCTGGGCAAGAGGTGCTCGACGGCGTGAAAACTGGCCGTCAGCAAGAAGAACACGAGCAACAGGAAGACGACGTCGATCAAGGGCGTCATCGGGATATCCTGTCCCGTGCGTTGCCGAGAGTAACTGGACGGGGCAAGCATCAGCGCGCGTCCTCCGGACGGTAGACGGCGAAAGCGACGTTCCAGATCCCCGCGCGGGCGCAAGCCAGCAAAATCGGTTCCACGTGCCGATACGCAACCGTGCGATCGCTGCGAATCCGCACTTCCAGGTCCGCGCCCGTTTCCGCCAGCTTGCCCTGCAGCCGCTGCGCCAGCTCCGCGGCGGCCAGGGGTTTGCCCGCCAGGGACAGCTGACCGTCGGCCCGAACGTTGATCGTCACGCGCGGGTTCGTCTCGTCGCCCTCCTTTTCGCCGCTGGCGGCCACTGGCAACGGCAGCGGCAGCTGCGCTTCCTGCTTGGACAGATGGCTGGAGATCAAGAAGAAGATGATCAACTGGAATACGACGTCGATCATCGGCGTCAT